>JAGZJZ010000133.1 GCA_018365455.1 Clostridiales bacterium | reverse complement strand
TAACTTTAATATCACTTGAGAAGCGTTTACCCGGTGCTGATGGAATGACATATCTTCTCGCTTCATCTGCGCGGATAATATCGGCTACCTTTTGAAACTGCTCTGCGTTTGCTAATGAACTGCCGCCAAATTTTACTACTTTCTTCATTACCAATTTCCTCCTCTTGTATCTCCATAAACGTAACAATATCCCTATATTATCGCAAATCATGCATAAAGTCCAGTATTTTTGAAGAAATCTATTTGCAAAACACAGAATATCTATTATAATAGTTTTTGATAAATATTAGAATGTATTTGTAAATTCATTCATTCATCTGTGCGTCATACATTGCGGTATATTAGCTTATATTCAGGATACATAGCACGCTTGCCGCCCTTAATTTGAAGATAATCTCCCACAGCATATGACGTACCGCTGTCAGAAAGCAATTTTCAAACATGTTCTAGAAAGATTAGGTGAATTACTTATGATACTTGCATGTCAGAACATAAGCAAAGCATTTGGGACAAACGAAATAATCAAAAATGCTTCCTTCCATATAGAAGACCGTGAAAAAACAGCAATTGTTGGAATTAACGGAGCAGGCAAATCAACGCTCCTGAAAATTATTATGCAGGAAATGCCGGCGGATTCGGGTGAAGTGATCATTACTCGTGGGAAATCCATCGGTTACCTGGCGCAGCACCAGTCTGTTACAAACGAAAATACGATTTATACTGAATTATTGGAAGTAAAAAAGGACGTTATTGAACTGGAACAGCGGATTCGGACTATGGAACAGGAAATGAAAACGCTGGAAGGTGCCGGGCTGACTGAAATCCTGGAGACCTACAACCGCCTAACCATGGAATTTGAACACAAAAATGGTTATGCATACAAAAGTGAACTTGTAGGGGTCTTAAAGGGTCTTGGCTTTACCGAAAATGAATTTGACAAACCTATCAATACCCTTTCCGGAGGCCAGAAAACCCGTGTGGCTCTGGGTAAGCTGCTCCTCTCCAGCCCTGACATCATCCTTCTGGATGAGCCTACCAACCACCTGGATATGAATTCCATCGCATGGCTGGAAACATACCTGTTAAATTATAGCGGAGCCGTTATCATCGTTGCTCATGACCGCTATTTTTTAAACCGTGTTGTAACGAAAGTAGTAGAAATAGACAACGGAGAAGTTACCACCTTCCTTGGAAATTATACGGACTATGCCCAGAAACGGGCGATGATCCGGGAAGCAAAGTTAAAGGCATACCTGAATCAGCAGCAGGAAATCAAGCATCAGCAGGAAGTCATTACAAAGCTGAAATCCTTTAACCGGGAAAAGTCCATCCGTCGTGCGGAAAGCCGTGAAAAAATGCTGGATAAAATTGAAGTCCTGGACAAACCGGTAACGGAAACTTCTGAAATCCACATAAAGCTGGAGCCAAAGATTTTAAGCGGCAATGACGTACTGACTGTGGAGGGTCTTAAAAAATCTTTTGACGGCAACACCCTTTTTCGAGATCTGGATTTTGAAATCAAACGCGGAGAAAAGGTCGCCATTATCGGCAACAACGGCACAGGAAAAACAACCATTTTAAAAATCATCAACGGCGTTATCCAGGCGGATGCCGGAAAGTTTACGCTGGGAAGCAAGGTGCACATTGGATATTACGATCAGGAACACCATGTCTTACACATGGAGAAAACTTTATTCGAAGAACTCTCCGATGCGTATCCCAACCTGACCAATACGGAAATCCGCAATATTCTTGCCGCATTTCTCTTTACCGGAGATGACGTCTTTAAACGGATCAAGGATTTAAGCGGCGGCGAACGGGGACGGGTCTCCCTTGCCAAACTAATGCTCTCAAAAGCTAATTTCATTATCCTGGATGAGCCTACCAACCATCTGGACATTGTATCAAAAGAAATTTTAGAGAATGCACTGAATCAATATACCGGAACAGTCCTGTATGTATCCCATGACCGTTATTTTATTAACCAGACTGCAACCCGTATCATGGACCTGACCGGCAATACTCTGGTTAATTATATCGGGAATTACGACTATTACCTGGAAAAGAAAGACGAGCTTACCCGGATCTATGCCGCCTCTTCCACTGCCGCTGCCGAGAGTACATCAGAAGATGACAACCAGGCAAAGCTGGATTGGAAACAGCAAAAAGAAGAACAGGCACGGATTCGTAAGCGCCAAAATGATCTAAAAAAGACAGAAGACCGCATTCATCAGCTGGAGACCAGAGACGGAGAAATAGATGAACTGCTTACGAAGGAAGAAATCTATACGGATGTGGAGAAGTGCTTATCTTTAAATACGGAAAAAGCTGCGATTCAGGAAGAACTGGAAACACTTTATGATGCCTGGGCGGAACTGGCTGAATAGCAGACGCTGGTTATAAAAGATTATATTGGGGTTTTGCTGAGTAAGGA
This sequence comes from Clostridiales bacterium, assembly GCA_018365455.1. Lineage (GTDB taxonomy): Bacteria > Bacillota > Clostridia > Lachnospirales > Lachnospiraceae > Robinsoniella. The sequence continues at coordinate 71 of JAGZJZ010000133.1, read as the reverse complement.
CGCTTTGTATAAGACAGGTAGTGTACGAAAAGATGGGCGTGGGAAACTGGTATGGACTCCGTCAGCTGGCC
>JAGZJZ010000079.1 GCA_018365455.1 Clostridiales bacterium | reverse complement strand
GCCTCCGGAGGACTGATCGTCTCAAATATCTACAGTTTTCAAGGTTCCTTTGAGCAATTTTTTTTACTCAAGTTTTTCATAAATCATTTGACACTACCTTCCTCATATCTCTAGTTGATATCATAATTATATATGAAGCGATGGACTATTTCAAATAAAATGACAAATTTTTACAATATATTATGGCTTTCTTTTAGAACCGGAACAGTTGCTGAAAGTGCAATCTTATGCTAGTACTCCATCCGGCTAGAAACCAAACTGACAGCACTGCCTATTTTGCCATCTGCCGCGTTGTCGTCAGTCAGCGGAGGAACCACTCCGCTTCCTTCCTCCGCCTTGCAGACTGACAAACTATTCAGCACTGTCAGTTTGGTTTCTGGCCGGATGGAGTACTAGATTGTACGAGTAAAAAGTCGACAAACTTCGGCAGATATATAACCAGAATCAAAGTTCAATACCATCTCTCTTAGACTTTTGCCCCGCCTTTTCTGGAACGCTATTTTCTGGATTGTACCCATACCTCAAAGCCCACTGAATATATTACGGAAATCTCCATAAAAATTACCCCTTGACCTTAACACAGTGTCAGGGGGTATTACCTAAGGATAACAAAGCGTATTAATCAGCGAAAACCCCAATTTGGTTTATAAAATTAATCACACCCCTATGGATACCCCAGACCATGCATAGAATACTGAAATTTGCTTTTTATTTCAATCTGTGTTATACTGCATTTATTAATTAAATAAGAAAAAGAACCGTCATAAAGAAGGGCTTTTGGTATTACGCTTAGCAGCGTTGTATGAAGAGCTCTTCTTTTTTTAGTTTGACAGGGACTTGTAAGGTCTGTTATTTGTAACGCCAAAGGCGGCAAATTAACATAAATCACAAAAAACAGGAGGAAATAAAAATGGAAACTATGAGTGTTCAAAAGCGTGATTTTACGGTAAAGGCAAAGAAAATGAGACGTCTCGGCATCATTCCGGGAAACGTGTTCGGGAAATCTCTGCCAGGGTCGATTCCGATTCAGATGGAAGAAACGGCAGCACGCAGATTGATTCGTCAGAAACGTGAAGGCAGCAAGCTTTCACTGGACCTGGATGGACGGGTTATTCCAGTTCAAATCAAGGAAAAATCATTGAATCCAATAAATGATGAAATCTTGCACATTAGCTTTCAGGCATTAACAACAGATGAAAAGGTCAATAGTGTGATTCATATTCTTCTTGCAAATGATAAGAAATTTGGAGGACAGCTGGAAAAAATGCTTATGGAAATCCCATATGCTTCCTTACCAGGAGACATGATTGATACAATCACAATTGATGCTGACAATCTGAAAACAGGTGTTATTCTTACGCTTAAGGATATTCCCGAACTTATGAGTGATAAAATTGAGTTACAGGCAGATCCTGATGAAATTGTGCTGCGCATAAGTGAAAGGAAACAACAGACACAGGTACTTGCAGAGGAATAACTAACTAAACAAATAGCTAACTAAGCTAATAATGAACTTGTAACGAATAACGGGTAAATATATACGGAATATGTAAATTTAGCTAGAATTACCATAAGAAAGCAAAAAACAAATAACGGTTAAACAAATACAAAAATAACATTAAGAGCTTGAATGTTGACACTTAAGTGTTGTGCAGGAAAGCTCTTTTTTAGGAAGGAAAACGAATGAATATATTAGGACAAGCAGTAAAGCATAAAAAATATGGAAAAGGTGTGATTACGAATCTTTCTGAAAATAGTATCACTGTCTGCTTTTCAGAAAGCCAGAAATTATTTCAATTTCCTGACGCATTTCCGCAGTACCTGACTTTAAAAAATAAATCAATTCAAACAAAAATAGAAAAGTTAAATGAGGAACGCTTCCTGGAGATTGAAAAAAGGAAGCAAAGAATGGAGAGGGAAAACAAGTATCGTAACCGCATGTATACAATGAAAATTCCTCAAAAATCCCAAGTGGCATATGATATTTTGGAAGAAGATATTGTTAATTTGGAATATATCGAAACGGGATTCTTGTTAAGCGGCGAAATGAAAGGCAGACCAAGAATACCGTCAAATGTACAGCCCAATTCCGCAATCATTTTGACTGATTGCGGCAATGGTGGAGAGGATGAAAGATGCATTATCGGGATAGCAATGGCAGGTGAGTATTTCTGGGGAAAAGAATGTACCGACAATCAGATAAAACTTCATGAAAAATATAAACTGCTTCTGTCTTATGAGAATAGAATTTCATTTTGGAAATATTTTAAGCGAGAAGCATTTCCAGATCAGTGGGGGAGAGTTCCTTTTAAGTATTTTCAAAATCAGACCATGCAGAAAATCATATTTGACATCTGCAGTAAGGCTGCCGGAACAGAGCAGGAAGAGGAAATAATGGAGTTATATAGCTATTTTTGTTCTGTAAACCGTATTACGGAAAAAGCGATAACATAAATGGAAAGCATTTCTGCGGGCAGAATACGGAAAGCAGGGACATACAGCGCTTCACTTGTAAGATATAAAAATACGCGGCATACCCCACCGAGGACACTGCCGGTGCCAAAGAGAAGCAGCATTTCTAATCATAATATGACATTTCATTAAATATCTTTCATTCCTTATTGACAACTACTATAAATTATAGTAATATCATAATCGTTACTAAATATACTATAATATATAGTACTATATTTTATGGTGCACTTTGAAAAGGAAGGAGATTAAATAATGAGTGAACAAAACAAGAAAACGGATTTATTAGGAAAGGCGCCGATACCCAAGGCTCTGTTAGCTTTAGGCTTGCCTACCATGATTGGTATGATGGTGAACGCCCTGTACAATTTGGTGGATGCTTATTTTGTGGCCGGATTGGGAACTGCGCAAAATGGGGCAATTGCGGTTGCTTTTCCGCTGGGACAGGTGGTTGTAGGGCTGGGTCTTCTGTTTGGAAACGGTGCTGCTTCCTATATTTCCAGACTATTAGGACGGGGAGATAAAGATACTGCAAACAAGGTTGCCAGTACCGCTCTGTACAGCAGCGTGCTTGTAGGTGCAATCGTGATCATCTGCACAATGATTTTTCTGAACCCCATATTAAAACTACTGGGGGCAACGGAAAGTATCCTGCCTTATGCGGTGACGTATACCAGCATTTATATTATTTCATCCATATTTAATGTATTCAATGTCACAATGAATAACATCGTAACAAGCGAAGGAGCTGCTAAAACAACGATGTTTGCATTGATGGCAGGTGCCATACTGAATGTAATTTTAGACCCGGTTTTTATCTATACACTGGACTTAGGCATAGCCGGAGCTGCTATTGCAACGGCGATCTCCCAGGTGGTCTCGACTTTTGTTTATTTGTTCTATATTTTCAGCAGGAAAAGTAATTTCAGTTTCCGATTTCAGGACTGCTATTTTGCAAAAAGTATTTTAGTTGAGATCTTTAAAATCGGTGTGCCAACGTTGATCTTCCAGTTACTGACCAGTCTCTCCATTGCACTTATCAGTGGAATTGCAAAAACAAAGGGTTATGGAGATTCCGTAATCGCAGCCATGGGAGATGTCACGAGGATTGTTTCCATGGGAAGCCTGATGGTGTTTGGATTTATCAAAGGATTTCAACCGATTGCAGGCTATAACTATGGAGCAGGAAAATTTGAACGCCTGTATGCAGCCATCAAAACCACCATAATATGGTCAACGATATTCTGTGTCCTTTATGGTTTCCTTATCGCAGTGTTCTCAGGTCAGATCATATCACAATTTACAAAAAATGATACGGTACTGATAACCACCGGACAGAAAGCCTTAACTGCTTATGGAATTTCTTTCTTCCTGTTTGGCTTCTACACCGTATATTCCTCTTTATTTCTGGCACTTGGAAAAGCAAAAGAAGGATTTATACTTGGGGCGTGCAGACAGGGAATCTGCTTTGTACCTATTATTGGGATTCTTACCTTGATTTGGGGAATGAATGGTATTCTGTATGCACAGCCTGTTTCTGATGTAATTTCTGCGCTGATCACCGTATTTATGGCAGTCCGGCTTCATAAGAAATTAAATAGTATGGGGGCACATACGCCTGACGGCTCTGGTTTAGCAGGACAGCGTGTATAGAGATATGGAGTTTTAATACTTGCCGGACTTAGAACTGTGTGATACACTTATTTTCATAGTAATAATAACTATGAAAATAAGGAGGAGAATTATGGCAGATGCAGGTGAAATAAAAAACATCAATACAAAGCTAATACGCCGTATATTTAAGCAAAATGAGACCCTTAGCAAAAATACGCTGTCACGGGAGACGGGGTTAAGTTTTTCCACCATCAACCGCCTGGTTGACCGTCTGGTAGAGGCAGGTGAGCTGGTGGAAATGGGGGCAGGGAATTCCACCGGTGGGAGATGTGCACAGCTCTATGCCCTGAATCCGATGTTTCAGGTCACCCTGTCCCTTCGCCTTGAAGCTGCGGAGCTGAAATGGTTTGTAACCGATTTGAACGGTTATTGTCTGGAAAGTAAAACGGAATCATGTGAATCGGGAGTTCTGAAAACAATTGAAGTACTGATTCGAAGCGTGCAGATACGCTATCCACAGCTGGGGGCGATCGCTATGGGCGTGGCGGGAACCGTTAACCATGGAATTGTAACCGAACCATTTGGCTATGAAGAACTGAGAGGTGTGGATTTATCAGCGTATATCAGGCAGATATCATCGCTCCCAACAGCAATAGAAGGTGATATGTTTGTTGCCTCTATGGGATACTGTGCCGGCTGCAGGGAGGTTCCGAAAGCAGCAGTCTGTATTTACATCGGACAGTTGGGAATCGGAGCCGGACTTGTGATTGGGGGAAATGTATGGCGTGGAGCCTCGGAATTTGCAGGGGAACTGCACTATCTGCCAATAGAAAAAAACTTTGAATACGTAGAGACAAAATTTGACGGGGCGGATATGGTTGCTTACTATGGCAAAATTATTCGCTCCTATGCAGCACTTGTGAATCCGGACCGGGTTGTCCTGTACGAGAATGAGTTTATTGCCGGAAAAGCAGACGCTATCCGACGGGAATTCTCTTTTTGCCTTCCACCGCAGGCAATTCCTCAGTTAGAAGTATCCAGGAACTTTGATGGGGATTACCAGCTGGGGCTGGCGTCTATTGCATCTGACCTGTTAGAACGTGGGTGAATAGGAAAGTGAGGGAATGTTAATGAAGAAATTATTGATCTGGGGTGCAGGAGACCAGGGAAAAGTGGTATTGGATTGTGCACTGTGTTTAAAGAATTATGATGAGATTTCCATGCTGGCAATAAAGAACCGTTCCGGTGGCGGGGTGATGGGATATCCGCTTTTGAAAATAGATGAAGAATATCCGTCTATAGAGCTGTTGTCAGAGTTTGATGCCGCAGTTGTGGCAACGGGAGACAACAGCATACGGTTAGCATATACGGAATATCTGATTTCAAATGGGGTATCTGCGGCAACACTTATACACCCTTCCGCTGTGGTCAGCCGCTTTTCATCGATAGGACCAGGAACAGTTGTATTGGCTAATGCAGTCATAAATCCATTTGCAGCGGTTGGAAAAGCATGTATTGTAAATACTTCTGTAATTGTGGAGCACGACTGCCGGGTTGGAGATGGTGTGAATTTATCTCCAAAGGCAGCGATGTGCGGACATGTCCGAGTAGGAAATAAAAGCTGGCTATGCACAGGATGCAGTATCGCCAATGATATCACCATTGGGGAAAATGCAGTGGTCGCTGCAGGGGCAGCTGTAATTAAAGATGTGCCGGACAATGTCATGGTTGCCGGTGTGCCTGCAGTTATAAAAAAGTGAAACAAGATGAAATCTGACCCTGATCACTCACCTAACTTGCTAGCCCACGCGGCGGCAAGTGTGCAGCTGTGAAATATTCCGGCGCTGTATCGAAGCTGTGAATGCTTTAATCGAAGGAGATACTGCCGGGGTTGCGAGAAAGTCTTCGGATATGTTTCAGTATACCCGTCTGCTCATCATTGCGGAATGTAAGCTGCTCGGATACTGGGAGGCCGCAATGCAGATGTATGATGGCTCTATTCTGTGGAAATGACTGTCTGCTTTTCCAGTTGCCAATGATACTTCCATGGGGTAAAATGTGATTATGCAGAGCTGCATATATATCGAAGACGGGAATTGAGATTGCCGTTACAGAGAAAGGAAATAAAATGAATACATTACATAGATCAACCAGGTATGAAGAATTAGTCCGGAGCCTGAAAATAGATTGCAAAAAGTGCAGCGGTCTATGCTGCACCGCTTTATATTTTTCAAAATCAGAGGGGTTTCCCAATAATAAACCAGCAGGAAAGCCATGCACAAACCTCATGTCAGACTATAGCTGCGCTGTGCATAAAAATCTGATGCAGTACAATCTGAAAGGCTGTATGGCATTTGACTGCCTTGGAGCGGGGCAGAAAGTAACCAGTGATATTTATGGAGGCGTGTCATGGAAGGATCGCCCGGAAGCGGCATCGGAAATCTTCAAGGTATTTCTGGCAGTGTGGCAGCTGCATCAGATGGTGTGGTATCTGGCGGAAGCATCTGCTGTCATACCGGCGGAAAAGCTGGCGGATGATATCGATGCCCTGATTTGCGAATACAGGCAGATAACGACCCTTGCGCCAGCTCAGTTATTACAGATTGATATTGAGGAATACCGTACCCGGGTTAACCGCTTTTTGAAAAAAGCCGGAGAACTTACAGCAAAGTCCATTGCTCCCGGAAAAAATGCAGATAAAAGGTCCGACTATATGGGGAGAAACTTTAAAAAAGCCAATCTGAATGGCCGGGATTTCAGCATGTCTCTGATGATAGCAGCCAATCTGGAGGGCTGCAGCTTGTATGGAACGAATTTCCTTGGAGCGGATATGCGGGATACCAATATCAAAAATTCAGACTTAAGCGAAAGTCTCTTTCTCACCCAGGCACAGGTCAATGCGGCACAGGGAAATGAAAACACGAAGCTTCCGAGAACCCTATGCAGACCAAGTTCCTGGAAATGCCAGTAAATCTTACCGGCTATTTCTTTTTCTTACGCTCCTCCGCTGCAGATTTTAATTCGATAAAAGCGTCTTTGAACTTTTGAGAATTTGCAGTGGGGTGGCTCTTTAACATATCCCTTTTGTAGAAGCCAAGGCGTTCCCTCAGGTAGTTTCTCTTTTCTCTTTCAATAATAAACTTTTCTTTCAGACTTTCCAGCTCTTCCCGGTATTGTGCAGCATTATCTTTTGCGCTGCTGTTGCTGTCAAAAGCACTTTTGGCAAGTGTATCCAGCCGTTCCCGTATGCCCTGCATTAATTCCCCAAGCTGGGTGCGTGCAGTCTGGGTGAAGCTTTCTTTTGGAGTTTCCCGGTCACTAAAAGCGGTATCCGAAAATGCAATAATGGCATCCAGGCGGGTTTGGATTTTTAAGAGTTCTTCTTTTGCTTTTGTCATCTTCTCCAGCATATTTCGGATGTCAAGTGCCGCCTTAAAGGAGAGTGCCAGGTCAGCGGCAATAATAACAGTCAAAACGGTAGCGGCGATGGAAGCCAGGGAATCATTGAGTGAGAGAACCAGGTCTTCTACCGGGCCATGGATAAATTTTACCAGAGCAATTGTTAAAAATCCCCATGCGATAGAAGAGCTTAGGCAGATGTGCCCCTGGAAATTAAAGGGCTGATCGCTGTAGTCCCAGTAACGGACTTTAAAAAGTGCTTCCATGGCGACTCCCGTGATATATTCCAGAACCGTGGCTGCGATACAGCCAGCCAGGAAGGTCATCAGAAGATTATTGCGCACCGGAATGGAAACATACAGCATCAGTACGGCTCCGCTGCCGTATAGAGGAAGAAAGGGACCTCTCATAAATCCCCGGTTTACAAACTTTTTCTGTTTCACAGAAACAAAGGTGGACTCTATACACCAGCCGATAAAGCAGTAAATGTAAAAAAACAGCAGCCAGTCCACCAGGGTATAATTGTAGTTCATTGCATTGTTACTCCTTTCCGTGTATTACTAAAATTAATGCCGGGAAAATGAATCCGCCATCTGTTCATAAATCCATGTTATACCTTTTAGACAAGGGTGTCAACCGTACAGCAGACGCACACCTGACACAAATATCAGACGCTGTCTATCGACGTATTTATGCCTGGCTGCACCAGGTTCAGAAACTCCTGCATGGAACGAGTCATATATTTATTCTGTTTCCGGAAAAAATAGATGTTTCGTCCGATTTTACTGTCATCCACTTTATAATACAGTACGTCGGGATGGGGCTGTACACAGGCTACCAGCGTATCGCTGATAAAGGATATTCCCATCCCGGAGCAGGTAACGTTATAGGCAGTCATCAGCTGGTCCAGTTTCAGAATAATATTTGGCTTAAAACCATGGTTCTGGCAGATCGTCAGCCCACGCTCCCCGGTATCATTTTCTGTTTTCAGGAAAACAAAAGGCTCCTCCTGAAAAGCGGTCAGCGGCACGGAAGGGTACTCCGCGTTCAAAAAACTGCCGTCCCGGATGGCTGCCGGATCAATCTGATACGCCGATAATTCCTGATTAATAGAAAGTGCCCGCGGAACAGCCAGTACCAGATGTTCTTCCTGATACAGATGCTTTGCAAAGACCGCATCGTCAAACACATAATTGTCAATGATCAGATCCAGTGAACCGGACAGAAGCTGCTGCTCCAGCCTGGAAGTACTTTCCTCCAGCAGATCAACATGGATTTTCGGATACCGCCTGGTAAATTCCGTAATCAAAGGAGGCAGCACATAGGAGGAAAACAGGTTACTGCCCCCAATAGAAAGACTGCCCGTTTCCAGCTGATTCAGATCGGTGACATAGTTGGTAAAATCATTCTGAATATTGAGGATCTGTTCGATTGCCACAATATATTTTTCCCCGCAGTCCGTCAGCCGGATGGGATTGCTGCTGCGGTCAAAAATGGGTGCGCCGATTTGTTCCTCCGTCCGTTTTACGGTGGCGCTTAAAGCCGGCTGAGAAATATACAGGTTCTTAGCCGCTTTGGAAAAACTTTTCTCTTTATATACTTCGTAAATATATTTCATGGATGAAAACATAGCCCGCCTCCTTTTAGGTATAACATACAGGTTATATGTTATATAAAAAAACTTGTATTTGATTATATTATAACCCTCGTATATAATGAGGTCAATCAAAACAAAGCAAATCAAAACAGTCACAAACCCGCTGCAAGCAACGGGGTTTGTGACCCTCGCGGCAGTCGCCAAATGGATGCGCCAGCGCGTCCATTTGGCTCGTTGCTCGCGGGAATAAAAGAAAAAAGAAAAAGACGAGCACAAGATAGGAGATCGGGTATCATGGTTGAAAAAGTAAAACTGGATGGCGTACAGTATCGTATGGAAAACGATTCAATAGGAACGAAAGACGTTCCGGAAAATGTATATTATGGAGTACAGTCCTTAAGGGCGGCTGAAAACTTCAAGATTACAGGGTTATTTATGCATCCGGAGATTATCAACAGCCTTGCATATATAAAGAAAGCAGCTGCTATTACCAACTGTGAAGTAGGACTGCTGGATAAAAAAATCGCAGATGCCATCGTACAGGCATGTGACGAGATCTTAGAAGGCCATCTGCATAAGCATTTTATCGTTGATCCGATCCAGGGCGGTGCCGGAACTTCACTGAACATGAATGCAAATGAAGTAATTGCTAACAGGGCAATTGAAATACTGGGCGGTGAAAAGGGCGATTACAGCATTGTAAACCCCAATGATCATGTAAACTGCGGCCAGTCCACGAATGATGTAATTCCCACAGCAGGTAAAATGACATCTCTGAAACTCCTTAAGAATGCCCAGAAGGAATTAAAAAGGCTGCATAAAGCATTTGGTGCAAAAGCCCAGGAATTTGACCATGTAATCAAAATGGGCAGAACTCAGATGCAGGATGCCGTTCCCATCCGACTGGGGCAGGAATTCAAAGCATATTCAGTAGCGATACAAAGAGATATTAACCGTATGGATAAAGCAATGGATGAAATGCTGACTCTGAATATGGGAGGAACTGCAATCGGAACCGGATTAAATGCAGATGAACAGTACTTAAAGCGCATCGTACCGAATCTTTCCGAGATTACCGGCATCGGATTTGTTCAGGCATTTGACCTGATTGACGCAACACAGAATCTGGATCCTTTTGTAGCGGTATCCGGAGCGATTAAAGCATGTGCGGTCACTTTATCCAAGATTGCAAACGACCTTCGTTTAATGTCATCCGGTCCAAGAGCAGGATTTGGGGAAATCAATCTTCCGGCTAAACAAAATGGATCCTCCATTATGCCGGGCAAAGTAAATCCGGTAATTCCGGAAGTGGTAAATCAGGTTGCGTTTAATATCATCGGAAATGATATGACCATTACCATGGCTGCAGAAGCAGGGCAATTGGAATTAAATGCATTTGAGCCGATTGTATTTTACTGTCTGTTCCAGTCCATAGATACCCTGGGATATGCCGTAGAGACCTTTGTAGATAACTGCGTAACCGGAATTACGGCTAATGAAGAAAGATGCAGGGAATTGGTGGAAAACAGTGTGGGAACCATTACCGCTATCTGTCCCCACGTAGGCTACCAGAAAGCTGCTGAAGTGGCTAAAAAAGCAATCAAAACCGGTGCCCCGGTACGAAAACTGGTGGTGCAGGAGGGGCTGTTGAATGAAGAAGAAATAGATACCATTTTAGAGCCGGTCAACATGACACAGCCCGGTATTTCCGGTAAAGAGCTGATTCTGAAAAGAGAAGCAGATAAATAATAATGATTGCATAAGCGAATATTAATATTACACATATAGTATATTCATAGTGCATCAAAAGAGTATTTATAGTGAATCAATAAAGTGTTTGTATTGCATGTTCAATCTCCCTAAGATTAGAATATAAAAGAGGCCCCGGCTGCAGATAACGTGAAGGATCTGCGGACGGGGCTTTTGATTTTACCAAAAAATGAATCTTTAAGATATTCCGTGATTCCGTATACGGCGGCGGTTATAAACCAGATGAAGATACATGGCATCCTGGGCGCCTACGGCATCGTGTCCGGAAATGGCATCTGTGATGTCACGATGGCTTTGCAGAGTTTCTTCTATTAAAGTATTCTCGGTTAAATCAATAAATAATTCAATAGTGCTGTTGATAATGGGGATCAGCCGGGGGACCACCACATTTTTGCTGCTCATGGCAATAGCCGTATGAAATTCAATGTCTTTTTGTGTATGGTTTATACCAGCATGCATCTGTGCTTCAATCTCCTGGCAGATTCCCTGTATCTGTAAGATTTCCTGGTCACTTGCGTTCTGGGCTGCCATTGCCGTGATTGATGGCTCAATCATAAAACGGATTTCCATCAGGTCTTTAGCGAGGCTTTCTTTATCATCTATGAAAATAAGTCCCAGAGGATCATCAGCTACCCCCTTTTTGGCAGATACGTAGGTCCCGGAACCCTGCCTGATTTCAACAATATTTCTGGATTCCAGTAATTTCATCGCTTCCCGAACCGTACCACGTCCAATCTGCAGAGATTTGGAAAATACCGTTTCGTTAGGCAGACGGTCTCCCGGCTGTAAATGCTGCTCATTAATATATTGAATAATAAAATCGGACGCCTGTCCGGTTAAATTCTTTTTATCCTGGTTCTGCTCTGAATTCATATGATCACCTTCCTGAAAATGATTATATAGTATTGGCGTTTATTTTACAATCTTATTTTTAAATAAATAGCATAATGAAAGTCATCCTATGATTTAAAAGGAGAAATGCACAAGATTAAAGAGAAAAATTGTGTGTAATATACAAAAATTTAGATTATGCTTGACTTTTGTTAAAATAAGTTTTATATTCAAAATATAAATCATCATATGAATTGTACCGTAAATAGGAAAATAAAAGATCGTATGTATAAAAAGGAGAAGAACGTATGTATAACAGCCAAAAAATCCGCAAGCTGGCACCGGAAATGGATCCCCTTAGAATGGGAATGGGATGGTCCGTAGAAGATTTAGAGAAACCACAGATAATGGTTGAGAGTACCTATGGAGACAGCCACCCTGGAAGTGCACATCTGAATATTTTTGTGGAAGAAGCAGTCAGAGGAATCAATGAGCATGGAGGGAAAGCAGCCAGGTATTATGCCACAGATATCTGTGACGGCATGGCACAGGGACATGACGGCATCAATTATTCTCTTGCCAGCCGGGATATGATTGCCAATATGATTGAAATCCATGCCAATGCCACTACGTTTGACTCCGGCGTATTTATTGCAAGCTGTGACAAAAGCGTTCCGGCACAGTTAATGGGCATCGGAAGAATTAATATTCCAAGCATCATGGTTACCGGGGGTGTTATGGATGCAGGTCCGGATATGCTGACTTTGGAGCAGATCGGAGCCTACAGCGCCATGTGCCAGAGGGGAGAAATATCTGATGAGAAGCTGACCTTCTATAAGCAGCATGCATGTCCTTCCTGCGGTGCCTGTTCCTTTATGGGAACTGCTTCCACGATGCAGATTATGGCGGAAGCACTGGGGCTGATGCTGCCGGGCAGTGCACTTATGCCGGCAACCTGCGAAGATCTAAAAGAGGTTGCATATAAAGCCGGGATTCGTGCGGTGCAGATGGCAATAGAAGGCGTGAAGGCAAGAGATATTGTTACCAGAGAAAGTTTTGAAAATGCGGTAATGGTTCACGCAGCAATTTCCGGGTCTACCAACAGTCTGATTCACATACCGGCGATTGCACATGAATTCGGTATAGAGTTCGATGCGGAAAGTTTTGACCGGATGCATAGGGGAGCACACTATCTTCTGGATATTCGCCCGGCTGGAAAGTGGCCGGCTCAGTTCTTCTATTATGCAGGCGGCGTACCTACTATTATGGAAGAAATCAAGAGTATGCTGCATCTTGATGTTTGTACAGTGACCGGTAAGACATTGGGAGAGAATCTGGAAGATCTAAAAAATTCAGGGTTTTATGAAAAATGCGGCGAATATCTCAAAAAGTGGAATTTAAAGCGAACCGATATTATCAGAAGCTTCGATGATCCCATTGGATCCGATGGAACGGTAGCGATTCTCAAGGGGAATCTGGCACCGGATGGAGCAGTTGTGAAACATTCTGCGGTACCAAAGGAGATGTTTCAGGCACTTCTTCGTGCACGCCCGTATGATTGTGAAGAAGATGCGATAGCAGCAGTACTGAATCACGATGTCAAGCCCGGGGATGCAGTCATTATCCGCTATGAGGGCCCGAAAGGAAGCGGCATGCCGGAGATGTTCTACACCACAGAAGCAATTTCATCTGATGCCAAGCTGGGAAAGACAATCGCGCTCATAACCGATGGACGTTTCTCAGGGGCATCTAAAGGTCCGGCAATCGGACATGTATCTCCCGAGGCAGCAGAAGGCGGTCCAATCGCTCTGGTAAAAGAAAATGATCTCATTGAAATGGACATTAATAACAGAGTTCTGAGAATTGCTGGAATCAATGGGGAAAAATGCAGTGAAGAAGAAATAAGCAAAGTTCTGGCGAAGAGAAAAGAAGAATGGGAGCCGGCGAAAGAAAAGTATGAGTCCGGCGTTCTGAATATATTTGCGAAACATGCGGTTTCACCGATGAAAGGCGGTTATATGGAATAAGCTGGGATGGAGAAATTGTCGGATGATATGGTTAAACAGCAGAGTCTGAATGTTGACGCAGTATCAGGGGCTGCAAACTCCAGTAAAGTAATTCCAAAAGCAGTAGAGAATGCACTTGGTAACAGAACATAATATTAAAATCCTTCTGATGAAATTGCGGAAGGATTTTTTATTGACTTTTATATCGTAGTGCGATATAATCAAGGTACGATATATAGCAGTGCGATGTATAGAAGCGAAAAGGGTAAATAAAAGATGAATAAAACAAATATATAAAGAATCAAAAAAGCGATCATCGGATGTGAAGTCATCATCAGATATAAAGCAATCATCGGATGTGAAGCTATCATCAGATATAAAGCGATCATCGGATGTGAAGCTATCATCAGATGTAAAGCGATCATCGGATGTGAAGCTATCATCAGATGAAAGCGATCATCGGATGTGAAGCTATCATCAGATGTAAAGCAATCATCGGATATGAAACGGATTTCAAGGCACTCAAGATATTAAATAATTCTAAAATGACAATGCAGAAATGAGGGATATAGAAAATGGATGAAAAGATTAAACGTGTATATATACCCATGACAGAGACCGGATTTTATATTTTATTCTCTCTGCAAAATGAAATGCACGGATATAACATTATGCAGCACGTAAAGGAGATTACTTCAGATGAGATTACAATCAGTCCGGGAACAATGTACGGCAGTTTATCCAAAATGGAAAAAGACGGGCTGATTCGTTTTACAAAAGAGGAAAATAAGAGGAAGTCTTATCTCATAACGCCTCTTGGAGAGCAGATATTACAATTGGAATTAAAACGGATACAGAGATTATATCAAAATAGTAAAGGGGAGCGGTATTATGGAATTGAAGAAAATGCATAGATTTTTTTCACTTGCAGATTTTAAGGATGAAGAGCATTTCTTGATGGAACAGCATCGAAGCGGGTGGAAATTTCTGGGAACGGGAGGATATACGTACCGGTTTGAAGCCTGCCAGCCAGAAGAATACATTTATCAGCTGGACTATAATGATGAAGAAAATGATGAATCGGGTTACCTGGCAATTTATGAAGATTATGGTTGGGAATACATTATGAAGCTAAACAGTTTTTACTATTTTCGCAAAAAGAAATCAGAGATTGAAGAGGAGAATCAAATCTTCAGCGATAACACTTCAAAAGCAGAGTGCTGTAAAAAGATTTTAAAGCGTCAGGTTATTCTGCTAACCACTTTTTTTACCGTACTTTTATGCTGCTTCATTATACCTCTTACAAATGGGGGCGCAAATTGGAGCAGCCTGGCATTCAAAACGGTCATGACAATTTTTCTCTGCATCTATGTACTGCTTTTTCTGCTGCATATGCGCAATTTCAGAAAATTAAACCAAATGATTGCTGCATTACGAAATCCGTTGGAGCGTGAGGAATAAATGTTATGCTTTTCCTTTAAGGAAAGTTGTTTTCATGTCATTCTGATTTAAAGCTGGCAGAGGTTTAAGCAGATAGAGGCAATTGAATAAAGGATTACAATTGAATAACTGATTACAAAAAGAGGGTATTCACAGAGAAAGATAGATTTTTCTCTGTGAGTACCCTCTTGTCATGAAAACGTTCTAATTTAAAAACATTGTGCGCTGTAGTGCTGGAAGAAATCAGTAAAATTTGTTACAATAAATCTGAAAGCGTGTCTGCTAAACATTGTACCTGCAGCGGTTCAAAATGGAACAGCAGCCAGAATGCAATTTTCAGACACGATCTATAGCATATTGGAAAGTGAGGCTGCGTAATGGGAAATTATGATTTTGCACATTTAGAAAAAAATATATCAGATATGATATTTGAAGGTATGGTTAAGATTGGTTATATGGAAGGGAAGAGTGTCAGCGTCTTCTACGATCCTGGACTGATCTGTTATTTGCTGGATACCGGGGAGATGGAAACAACGTCATTGCAAAAATGTATGGCGGAATTCGAAGAATATGTAAAACCGCATTTTCACGATATGAAGGTAAAGTTCGAGGCAGGAAGATATGAATTTGCAGTTCCCAAAGAAGGAGTTAAATATATCTATGAAAATAATACCAGCCGGGAATTTTTGAAAAAACTGGTTCAGGTATTACAGGGACCTTCCTGTGGACTGGATGAGATTATTGCTGTTTTCCGGGAGGTTTCAGAGAAAATTACAGTAGAAGAAATCCAGCATTCGGAATTCCAGTATGTGATTACATTCCAGGATAAGGGTATCGATGAGTTTCATTATTGCTTTACCTTTGATGAAATGGGACATTATTACCACCGGCTTTTAGATTATGATTTCGAAAAAGTTGTTCATTGTGATTGTTAATTAAAGAGGAGGCATAACATGAATTGGAGACTTGACAGGGAATGGATGAAGGCATTGGTCTGCCATGAGAATGGAAGTATTGAGCTGATGGACCGCCCCATACCTGTAATGAAAGATGATAAGGACGCCATTATTGAAGTAACATTATCTACGATATGTATGAGTGATCTCCACATCATGCATCAAACTGTGCCAAGAGCTAAGCCTGAGACGGTACTTGGGCATGAATTTACGGGCAGGGTCATGGAAGTAGGAAGTGGTGTGGCAAACATAAAACCGGGTGATCGGGTAGCGGTGAACTGTATTACATTTTGCGGCGAGTGCTATTTTTGCCGGGAAGGATATATCAATAATTGTGAAAAAGGCGGCTGGGAACTGGGATGCCGTATAGACGGATGCCAGGCAGAATATGTAAGAGTGCCTTTTGCAGATATGGGTCTAACTAAAATTCCTGATTCCGTGAAGGATGAAGAGGCTCTGTTTCTCGGTGATATTCTTTCAAGCGGATACTTTGGAGCGGATCTGGCTGAAATCAAACCGGGAGATACCGTGGCGGTGATAGGTGCAGGACCAGTGGGGCTGTGTGCGATGATGTGCGCAAAACTATTTGGAGCATCCAGGATTATAGCGGTGGATATCGATGAGTCCAGGCTGCAGCTCGCCCTGAAGCAGCAGCTGGCAGATACGGTTTTCAATCCGGCAGTCTGTGATATTGAAGAGGAAATAAAAAAACTAACTGCAGGCCGGGGGGCGGATGGAGTCATCGAAGCGGCGGGCGGCAGAGATACCTTTTCCCTTGCATGGAAAGCGGCAAGACCAAATGGTGTAGTGGCACTGGTTGCCATGTACGAAGAAAATCAGGAGCTTCCGCTTCCAAAGATGTATGGAAAGAATCTGATTTTTAAAACCGGGGGCGTGGATGCGGTACATTGCGAACGTTTGATGCGGCTGATCGAAGCAGGTAAGATACAGACGAATTTTCTGATCACCCATCGTGCACCGCTAAATGATATTGTGGAGGGCTACCGGGTATTTGGAAATAAAGAAGACGGATGCATAAAGTGGGCAGTTACTCCATATGAGCGCTAGAGCCTGTTTGAAAATTCATTCCTGCCATCTGCACGCCCCACTTTGCGGTATATTTGCCCCGAATTCAGGTTACGTAGCCCGCTACATGCCCTTCATCCGGGACAAATCTCCCACAAAGTGTGACGCACAGCTGCCAGAAAGCAATTTTAAAACACGCTCTAATTCTACATAAATATCTAATTTATGGAAATAGTGTATAAAAGTACTTGACAAACTTAACTGTAACTGATAATATTACAGTATCAACTGTAACAATTTTAATAACAATTAAACGGATATGATTTGATGAAGGAGGCTAAAATGAAGCATAAGCGGTTAGTTATGGGAGCAATTTTGATTTCGGCGGCAGTGGTATTGAGCGCCTGTGGCAGTAACGGAGCAGAATCTTCGCCAAAAGAGACCAAAGAAAATATACAGAGCACGACAGAGGCAGGTCAGGATACATCAGAGGCAGACCGGGATACATCAGAGACAGCCGGTAAGGGAGAATATCAAAAGCTAACGGCAGAGGAGGCGAAGAAAAGGATCGACAGCGGGGATAATTTGGTTATTCTGGATGTCCGCACTCAGGAAGAGTATGAGGAAAAGCATATTGACGGAGCGGTTCTGATTCCAAATGAGGAAATCGGGGAAGAACCTTTGGCGCAGCTTCCGGATTTAAACCAGGAAATCTTAATATATTGCAGAAGCGGCAACCGCAGCAGCCAGGCAGCCAAGAAGATGCTGGAGGCAGGCTATACCAATGTATATGATTTTGGCGGCATTAACGACTGGCCTT
Organism: Clostridiales bacterium; assembly: GCA_018365455.1. Taxonomy (GTDB): domain Bacteria; phylum Bacillota; class Clostridia; order Lachnospirales; family Lachnospiraceae; genus Robinsoniella. The sequence continues at coordinate 8,203 of JAGZJZ010000079.1, read as the reverse complement.
ATGATACGGTATCCGGCAGCGATGCGGATTCCCAAAAAGAGTCAAAGGCGGAATCCACAGGAGAAGAGACAAAGGAAACCCCGATAGATGTTGGAGATTCAAAAATTATGGAGTCTCAGAATGATAATCCCAGTCTCAGCGCATTTACGACTACGGACATTGACGGTAATAAAGTAACCCAGGATATTTTTAAAGAGCATGATCTGACGATGGTTAATATCTGGGCAACATTCTGCGGTCCCTGTTTGCGTGAAATGCCGGAATTGGGTGAGATTAATACGGAATATGCAGATAAAGGGTTCCAGATTGTAGGAATCGTAACAGATGTTATTACAAATGACGGTACCATTTCAGCCTCCCAGATCGAGACGGCGAAGTATGCAATTGAAGAAACCGGTGCAAGTTATAAACATCTGCTCCCGTCTATGGATTTGCTGATGGGACCGCTTCAGGAAGCTTCCGTAGTTCCTACAACGATATTTGTAGATAAAGAGGGCAAACAGGTGGGAGAAATCCAGACAGGAGCCAGAAGCAAAGAAGACTGGGAAGTAATTATAAAGGATTTACTGGAACAGGTAAAATAAAATTCATGAACTAATGGAAAAGGAGGATTAAAATGAAGGAATATGATGCATTAATAATTGGTTTTGGCAAAGGTGGTAAGACACTTGCAGGAAAACTGGCGGCACAGGGAAAACGCGTTGCACTGGTGGAGAAATCAGATCAGATGTATGGAGGTACCTGTATTAATGTAGGATGTATTCCTTCAAAATCCCTTGTCCGCAATGCCCAGACAGCGAGAAGGAATTCAGGAACTGATTTTGCATGGAAGGCTGACTGGTATACCAGGGCTATTCATGAAAAAAGAGATCTGACCGGGATGCTGCGTAGGAAAAATTTTGCAAAACTGAATGATCTGCCAAACGTAACTATTTATAATGGAACAGCCAGCTTTGTATCCAATACGAAAGTAAAGGTTCAAATGAAGGATGAAGTACTGGAAGTGGAGGCAAAACAGATCTTCATCAATACGGGAGGAACCCCTGTTGTTCCGGGAATCGATGGGCTTAAAGATAACCCCTATGTATATTTCAGCGAAACTTTAATGGATCTGGAAATACTGCCAAAGAAGCTGGTTATTATCGGCGGAGGATATATCGGACTGGAATTTGCCTCTATTTATTCGGGATTCGGATCAGAAGTGACGGTGCTGCAGGATGGTGAGATCTTAATTAAACGGGAAGACCGTGACATTGCTGATGCCATGAAAAAGGCACTTGAGGATTCCGGCGTTACGTTCCGTCTGGGTGCTCAGATTGAGCAGATACAAAACAAGGGAGAAAATGCATCCGTAACCGTTATCTGGAAAGGTGAGAGGCTGGAATTAGAGGCAGATGCGATTCTGGTTGCTACCGGAAGAAAGCCAAACACTGCAGAATTAAATGTACAGGCAGCAGGAGTAGAGCTTACATCCAGAGGTGCAGTAAAGGTAGATGAGAACCGGAAAACTACGGCGCCTAATATCTGGGCTATGGGAGATGTGGTTGGCGGTCTGCAGTTTACATACGTGTCCCTGGATGATTTCCGCATCGTCTGGTCACAGTTAAATGAAGGGCAGTATAATGAGAAGAAGCGCCAGAATGTGCCCTATAGTGTATTCATTAATCCATCCTTTTCCCGTGTGGGATTGAATGAGGATGAGGCAAGAAAAGCCGGTTATCATGTTAAAATTGCAAAGCTTGCTGCCGCAGCAATTCCAAAGGCACAGGTGCTAAAACAGCCTGTTGGTCTGTTAAAAGCCATAATTGATGAAGATACCAATAAGATTCTGGGTGCCATGCTGTTTTGTGAAGAATCCTATGAAATGATTAACTTGATTAAGCTTGCCATGGATGCTGATCTGGATTATCAGATTTTAAGGGATCAGATCTACACCCATCCAACTATGAGTGAAGCATTTAATGACTTATTTGCAGTATAATGTGACAAAATCGAATAACAGAAAAAATGTACCGCACCGAAAGGACAGTGTTTACCTCATGACATTGTCCAAAAGGATGCGGTATTTTTATTTTTCTATTGACAAAAAACAATAACTGTATATAATGATATATATACAGTATATACTATAATATCAATATTGATAAGGAGTGATCGTTTGAAAGTAATCGTTTCAAACCAGTCAGAGCTGCCGATATATGTACAGATAAAAGAGCAGATAAAAGAGCAGATTATGAATGGAACAATTCCGGAAGGAGAGACGCTTCCCTCCATCCGCCAGCTGGCGAAGAACCTGGGAATCAGTGTTATCACCACAACCAGGGCATACAGCGAATTAGAACAGGAGGGATTTATTGCTGCCAGGCAGGGCAAGGGCAGCGTTGTACTGCCAAGGGATAATGAGATGGTCCGGGAGCAGTATCTGAAAAGGATTGAGCAGGCATTTGAAACAGCGATTGAAAATGCGCGTTATGCACAGATTCAAAATGACGAGTTGGTAAATATCTTAGAAGCATTATTACATGAGGAGTGAAAGATATGAACATATTAGAAGTAGAAGGGTTGTCCAAACAAAGAGGTGGATTCCACCTGAATGATATCAGCTTTCAGATTCCGGCGGGTTATATCTGCGGATATGTAGGACAGAACGGGGCAGGAAAGACCACGACGATTAAACTGATTATGGAACAGTTAAAACATGAAACGGGTATGATAAAGGTAAACGGCATTACCTTTGAGGAAGATGAAATAAAATATAAAGACCAGATTGGCTATATTGCGGACGAATGTTATCTTCCGGGTGAATATACTGCCGTAAAAATGGCGGCAATGCTGGCTGGATTTTATCCATCGTTTCAAAAGAAAGTGTTTTTTGACTATCTTGACAAATGGAATCTTCCAAAGAACCAGAAAATAAAAGAGTTTTCCAAGGGAATGAAGGTCCGTATCATGTTTGCATGCGTATTGTCCAGAGAGACAAAAATCTTGATTATGGATGAAGCCACAAGTGGGCTGGATCCGGTTATCCGCACCGAGATTCTGGAAGAACTGCAGGAATACATTGAAGATGGAGAACGAAGTGTATTGCTTTCCACCCATATTATGAGCGATCTGGATCAGGTGGCAGATTATATTTTCTTTTTGAATCAGGGCCGTAAAGTATTCTTTGACACCAAGGATGAAATCCTGGACAGGTATGTGGTGATCAAAGGTGGTTTGGAGGAATTGACGGCAGATCTGGAAAAAAGACTGATTGGTGCGAAGAAAACCCAGATTGGGTTTGAAGGTCTTTTGGAAACGGAACAGCTGGAGTATATTCGTAAGGATTTTCTTGTAGAAAAGCCAAGTATAGAGCAGATTATCGTCTTTTATATTCAGGGGGTGAGAAAAAAATGACAGGAAATACAATGCGTTTTTTAAAAATGGATTTTGGAACATTGGCAACGGTAAATAAAATTATTTTCTTTTATCCACTTGCGGTTCTTTTGTTCGTGATCGTGCAGGGTTCCTTTGTTATGGGGGGATTTATGCTGATTTTTCTTTTTCCAACATTGGCAATGACACCGTTTTTGGGAGAAGAAAGCCAGAAGATCAAGATATTTTATTTATCACTTCCGGCTACGGTGAAAAATATGGTGTCTGGAAGATATCTGTTTTTATTCGCCAGTGCGCTTGGGCAAATGGTGGGAGGATTGTTTATCGCAGTTATCTGCAAGGTATTCGGGATACCCATTACCGGTCTGGATGCCGGATTATTTGTCTGCGGGGTCATGCTGGATATAACGGCATGTCTGTTCATGTATCCGCTGGTATATAAAGTGGGAATCGCAAAAGGGAGAAGCCTTATTGGCGTTATGCCGATACTGGCAGCCGGTCTGGTTGCCCTGTTGTTTACCACCACACAGGAAAAGATTGGTTCCTACCAGGATATTTTTCAGTTTGTTATGAATAACGGGTATTACATTACAGCAGGTGTATTTGTTTTTGTGTGCATTCTGACCGTTATATCGGTGATAATCAGTTTCCGGATCTGTGAAAAGCAGGAAATATAGATGATTAAGGTGTTATGAAATAAATTTTCAGGCAGGGTCCCGGAGGTGGATATATGCAAAGATATGGTGTAATCAATGGAACGATCATAGTAATTGCTCTGACATTAAATTTCCTTAAAATAATTCCACCGGAATTATTTTTAACGGCGGTGGTAATCTGCGGAGTTATGGCAATCATCATTTGGTATGGCAATTATCATTGCTGCAGTTCTTTCAGGCAGGTTCTACAACAAATCAAAACTACAATCAGGAAGTAATCAGAGTATCGAAAAGAGCAGAGATGATTAAAATTCTCTGCTCTTTTCAATGCTTCACACACAAATGCTATACAATCAATTCGATAATACCGATTGCAATTAACAAAATGGAGGAAGCAGGAGATAACATTTTAATAAACCGGAAATGAAGCAGCCGGTATCCTAAACGGTTGCTCACGTGCATAGAAACACAGGAAAACAAAGCTGCGAAAAATGCTATATACAGTGGAGACATATTCATAACGCCGGCGCTGAAAGAAGGGGGAATACAGTTGATTGCAAGTACAAACCCCAGAAAGACAGTCTCCTGCATACAGGGTGCGCAGAAATCTGTTTCCTTTTCCATATCTGTGGTATTTTTGGGAATCGAATCTTTGATCAGGCAGAAGTAACCAAAGAAAATCATAATTACAGCACCTATAAAATTTGTATATACCAGGAAGTTTCCGGAAATTAACCTGGCGGCATAGGTTGAACCGAAAGCGCAGACTCCGGTAGTCAGACCTATCAGAAAGTTAGAAAATATGGTAAGCTTCTGACCGCGTATCCCCATATTCATTCCGATAACAAAGTTATCCAGATTGACTGCGATACCAATCAAAAGCGGAAACATGATTGACATATTAAAACTCCCATCTGCCTGCCTTTGCAGGCATTCAAATCAGGATGGTGACAGCTGTTAAGGCGTGTTTGAAAATTTATCACCTCAATATAATATATTCCCGGATATCCCGTATGTGACAAAGGAGCATTTCTACTATGAGCTTGCCATCTTAATAAATATAGTTTTTCCAATTAAATATAGTTTTTCCAAAAGTGATGTGACAAAGGAATATTTCTTCTGTAAGGCAGGCAGGAAAATCATTTTACATCCCTTGTATCTCAAAATAAAATAAAAAATATTAGTTTTTCATTAAAATTACAGACAAATATTTGATAATGAAACTACTTATGGTATAATTCAGGTAACGGTTTGAGAAATCAGTCGTTAGAAGCACGGAAACCAAAAGAATAGATAATAATACGGAGGTAAACAAAATGACAGGAGATATATTCAGCAGTTTAATGAAAGGCTTATCAGAATTGATGCCGGAGGATGATCCATGTATCAGAGCGTTCCAGCTGCAGAGCGACATTAAGAAGCTTAAAGCAAAAGAAGATGAGATTTATAAAGAAGTGGGTAAAAAAGCTTTGGAACAGGATGGTGAAATTCGTTTTCCGGAGGATCTTAATAAGCTTTTAGAAGCCAGAAGACAGCGCCAGGCAGCTGAAGAAGAGCTGTTTGACCTTCAGTCGGGTAAAAAAGGCAGGGAAGAAGCTGAGGAAGAAGAGTGCGGGGAAGAAGCAGGTACCGTCTGTGCAGGGTGCGGTGCAAAAAATCCGGGTGATCATCTTTTCTGCAAGGAATGCGGTGCAAAATTAAAAACCGAAGGCAGGAGATGCCCCGACTGCGGCACTGATGTGGAGACAGACGCTAAATTCTGCGGCCAGTGTGGTAAAAGAATCGGATAAAATTTCGTTGACAGAAGATGGAAAATGTCCTATAATTGATAATAGTAATCATTACTAATTTTAGAACGTGAAAGGAAAAGTACAAATGAGCAAACATCAGTTTACAGACATCCGGGTTCCCATTGAACCCGGTAATCCATCTATTCAGCGTCATGAGGACAAATGTATCAAATGCGGACAGTGCAGGCAGGTCTGTACAAAGGACATTGGGGTTGCAGGTACCTATGATCTGGGGAAAACAGGGGATATACCCATTTGCATTCACTGTGGTCAGTGTGCCAATGTCTGTCCGGTAGAAAGTATTACGGAAGTCTATGAATATGGTCAGGTTCGTGAAGCAATAAAGGCAGAAGATAAGATCGTGATTTTCAGTACTTCTCCGTCAGTAAGAGCGGCACTTGGTGAGGAGTTTGGAATGGAAGAGGGCAGTTTTGTCCAGGAGCAAATGGTTGCACTCATTCGCAGGCTGGGAGCGGATTATGTTCTGGATACCAACTTTGCGGCAGACCTTACGATTATGGAAGAAGCCAGCGAACTGGTAGAACGTGTGACAAAAGCAAATAAGCCGCTGCCACAGTTTACCAGCTGCTGTCCGGCTTGGGTGAAGTTCGTGGAAACCTACTATCCGGATATGAGGAATCATATCTCTACGGCAAAAAGCCCAATTGGAATGCAGGGACCGACCATAAAGACTTATTTTGCAAAGAAGATGGGGATTGACCCTGAAAAAATTGTCAATGTTGCGGTAACGCCCTGTACGGCAAAGAAGTTTGAAATCCGCAGGGAAGAAATGAACGCGGCATCCAGGTACCTGGGTATAGATGGCATGCGGGATATGGATTATGTGATCACTACCAGGGAACTGGCTAAATGGGCAAGAGAAGAAGCGGTTGACTTTATTTCTCTTGAAGGCTCGGACTATGATGATTTTATGGGGGAAGCATCCGGCGCAGGCGTTATTTTCGGTAATACCGGCGGCGTTATGGAGGCGGCTGTACGGACAGCCTATCATTTTATAACTCACGAAGAAGCGCCTCAGGAACTGTATGACCTGGAGCCAGTCAGAGGATTGCAGGGAATCAAGGAGGCCAGCGTCAGGATCGGAGATCTGGATGTCAGGGTGGCAGTTGTATACGGGACGGCTAATGCAAAGATACTTATGGAGAAAATAAAAGCTGGAGAGGCGGATTATCATTTTGTGGAAGTAATGACCTGTCCGGGAGGCTGCATAGGCGGAGGCGGACAGCCAAAGGATACAAAATGGCTGGGTGATACTTTAAGAGAGAAACGCATCAAGAGTCTATATGACAGAGACAAGAGCATGAAACTGCGCTTAAGCCATAGAAATGAAGAGATTGTTAAATTATATGAGGACTTCTATGGTGATCCTTTAAGTGAGCTTGCAGAAGAAATGTTACATACCGTTTATTTTGACAGAAGCGGGGATCTGAACGCAGGTTCCGGTGAGAAGAAGAAAGGCAGCGTGAAGAGTATGTCAAAGTTTAAATGCAGTATCTGCGGATATATTTATGATGAAGAAAAAGAAGGGGTGCCTTTTACGGAACTGAAGGAATGTCCCATTTGTAAGAATCCGTTAAATGTGTTTGAGGAATTAGGCGCAGGAAATTCACAGGAGGATTCCGATATCGGTAAGGCTGAGGCAGCTGTAAGTGTGCAGGCGGCAGAAGCAGAAAATGCTCAGTCAGCCGAAGCAGAGGAAGACAATTCCCTTGCATATCCAAGAGAATATGTCAGGAAAGACCCGAAAAGCCGGTTTATGAGTGAGATACATCAGATGGCAGTGACGGGCGAGCCGATCATTGAAGCTATGGGCACAAGAATGCCAATGCCAGACTGGGATGATATTCTGATCCTGGGCGCACAGCTTAATCCCCCGCCGCTGGATGAACATGCCCCGGTAGATATCACTACGGTAATCGGAAAGCATGCGAAGAAGCCGATGGTTTTGGAAGGTCCGGTATATATTTCCCACATGTCTTTTGGCGCACTTTCAAAAGAGGTAAAAGTTGCGTTGTCCAAGGGAAGCGCCATGGCAAAGACCGCAATGTGCAGCGGTGAGGGCGGTATTCTTCCGGAGGAAATGGATGCAGCGTATAAATACATTTTTGAATATGTTCCGAATCATTACAGCGTGACTCCGGAAAATTTAAGAAATGCGGATGCAATTGAAATTAAGATCGGACAGGGAACGAAGCCGGGAATGGGCGGTCATCTGCCGGGCGGCAAGGTGACCCCGGAAATAGCGAAGATCCGAAACAAGCCTCTAGAGCGTGTTTGAAAATTAAAAGTTGCACAAAACAAATGTTTTGCATCCCCATTTTATGGTAAAATAAAGAAAAAGGGGTGTTTAATATGTTGAGA
>JAGZJZ010000078.1 GCA_018365455.1 Clostridiales bacterium | reverse complement strand
AATGCCCGCGTGCCGCCAAAAAGCGCTTCGGAAAGGTTAGAAAATACCAGTTCTGCGGCCAGCTGACGGAGTCCATACCAGTTTCCCACGCCCATCTTTCCGTGCACTACCTCCATCTACAAAGCGTCCTTACTCAACAAAACCCAAATATAATGCTTTTCATAGACCACATATAAAGTGTTCACCATATCATCACGACAATCCTAATCTTAATATCCTTCCTGTCTCCTGGTTTTCCGAAGCTGATACCTTTTTCTCCGCCTTCCCACTCAGCCCGGGCAGCTTCCGTCTCCAGTGCCAGTCCTGGAATCTGTACAGGATTCCCCCCTGATCAATGGCTACCACCCGCATAGGTAATCTTTCCATTCAACACAACGGTCTGGTTCAGATATGCCTGATTTGAACTGCAAATTATCAATTGCCGCTGTGGTAACCTCCGTCTGTGCATGCCGATTCGCCACAATACCGGCGATTTCATCTATCCACTGCATCAGCATTCCTCCAAACAATCTGCCATAACCATTAATATGTCTTGGCATAAGCAGATAGGAATTTTCTGTCTGGTGTTGTCAAAAATAATGCGGTTTCATTACCGCTACACCATAACATTTTATCATTGACAACCTCATTTTTTTCATATACTATATACTTTGATTATCAAATCTTTTGAATCTATAACAAAAGGAGACTTCCATGAATAATTTTGTGATTACTACAGATTCCAATTCCGATCTTCCATCGGAATACATAGAAAAATATAATTTAACGATTATTCCCCAATATTATGCTTTCGGAGAGGATGTCTATGGGGATGAAAAGCACCTGACTCCATCTGAATTCTACAAAAAGATGCGGGAAGGTGCACTTCCAACTTCCATGGCTAATAATCCGGCAGTCATCCGCCAGCGCTTTGAAGCATTGTTGAAAGAGGGACTGGACATCCTGCATATTGCATTTTCCTCCAACCTGAGTGGCAGTTATAATAATGTTGCGGTTGCAGCCAGAGAACTTATGGAAGAATATCCCGGAACCAGGATTCAGGTAATTGATTCTCTCACGGTATCTCTGGGAGAAACCCTTCTTGTCCTTCGTGCCCTGGAATTAAAGGAAAAAGGGAAATCAATAGATGAAATTACAGCCGTTTTGGAAGAAGAAAAGCTTCACGGTAATGTACAGTTTACCGTTGATGACCTGCATCATTTGCAGCGTGGGGGAAGGGTTTCCAAAGTTGCTGCGGTATTTGGCAGTATGATTAATATTAAACCCATCCTGTATGTTAATCCGGAGGGAAAACTGGTTCCGCTGTCTACCGTGCGCGGACGTAAAAAGTCACTTACTGCTTTAGTAGAGAATATGAAAGCAACCCTGGAAGAAAACTATGACAAGAGCCGCCCCATCGGAATCATTCATGGTGACTGTATTCAGGATGCAGAATTTGCCGCATCACAAATAAGGGAAAAACTGGGTATTCAAAATATTATCATCAATGATGTCAGCCCCAGTATCGGTACACATGCCGGTCCCGGTGCACTTGGACTGTGCTATTACGGAAAGGTTCGTGTGTAATTTTTTTATTGACTTCCCAGACCACCTATGCTATATTAAAATCGTATGGAAAAACAGATTTATCAGGTCTTCCCATGCAAATATTTTTGACCACTTTCGTTTTGGAAAGTTAAGGCCATGCGGACAGCCGGGTCAACTGCCGATTGGCAACGTTTGTTGCCTTATTGATTGAGTTAAAAGCTCAAATTTTATAAGTTGGTTACTTCATAACCAGTGTGCATCCTGGCACATCAAACTTGTGAAACGGTCAATAAGAGTAGTAAAAGTAAAATATTTGCTATATAGACTCTGATCCCTATATCTGTTTTTGAATCGGAATACTTAAGATGAATCTACGTACCTTTTTGGGGGGCTCATCTTTTTCATATATGCAAATTCAAATTCAGAAAAATAAAACGCAAGTGATGGACAGTTTGTACCGGCGCTTGCGTTATTTTTTTGCCTTTTTGAAAGACAAACCGGGGCGCGTTTAATTATTACCTTTTGGTGGATAAAGGAGGTACGAATATGGAAAATAAATTGAAGCTCTACGGCTTTAATAATCTTACAAAAGCCCTGAGCTTTAATATTTACGATGTCTGTTATGCCAAGACGCCCAGAGAACAGAAGGATTATATTGCTTATATCGATGAACAATACAATTCGGAAAGGCTGCGGGCTATCCTGACACATCTGGTTGACATGATTGGCGGCACGATTCTGAACATTTCCAGCCAGGATTATGAACCTCAGGGGGCTTCCGTTACAATCCTCATTGCGGAGGATCACATGGTTCCTGCCGGGGGCGATACGGTTGTGGCGCATCTGGATAAAAGCCACGTGACGGTACATACTTATCCGGAATATCATCCTGATACCTGCCTCGCCACTTTCCGCGTAGATATTGATGTGGCTACCTGTGGTGAGATTACGCCCCTATCTACCCTGGATTATCTGATCAGTTCCTTTGATTCTGATATTATCACGATGGACTACCGGGTACGGGGCTTCACCAGAGATGTATACGGCAACAAATTATTTATGGATCATTATATGACATCGATACAGAATTATATTAAAGAAGAAACACTTCGCAAATATGATGCCGTTGATATCAACGTTTACGATGCCAATCTGTTTCATACGAAAATGCTGATAAAAGAAATTGATCTGCAGAATTATCTCTTTAATGCAGATGTATATGAACTTCCTCCCAGAGCACGGCTTGAAATTATAGGCAGTCTGCGCAGGGAGATGATTGAGATTTTCAGCGGAAGAAATATATATTAGGAGGCAAGTTATGGGAAATCATGCTTGGTCCCATGCCCCGATCTATGAGGCACTGGAACGTTTTAAACGAATGAGGGTCGTCCCTTTTGATGTCCCCGGACATAAAAGAGGACGGGGAAACCCTGAACTTGTGGAATTATTAGGAGAAAGGTGCGTCAGTATAGATGTAAATTCTATGAAACCACTTGATAATCTCTGCCACCCTATATCCGTAATTAAAGAAGCGGAAGAACTGGCTGCCGAAGCATTTGGCGCTGCAAACGCTTTTCTTATGGTTGGCGGTACTACTTCTGCCGTTCAAAGCATGGTACTCACTGCCTGCAAACGCGGTGATAAGATTATTCTTCCACGTAATGTACACCGAAGTGTTATTAATGCACTGGTGCTCTGCGGCGCCAAACCGGTATATGTCAATCCGGATATGGATCACAAGCTTGGCATTGCACTGGGGATGAAAGTTTCACAGGTAGAACAGGCTATAGCCGAACACCCTGATGCCGTAGCGATTTTAGTCAACAACCCAACCTATTACGGCATTTGCTCCAACTTAAAAGCCATTGTGGAACTTGCCCACCGGCATAACATGCTGGCTCTGGCAGATGAAGCCCATGGAACCCATTTTTATTTTGGAGAGGATATGCCCGTTTCCGCTATGGCTGCCGGAGCGGATATGGCTTCCGTCAGTATGCATAAGTCCGGAGGCAGCTTAACCCAGAGTTCCTTTTTACTCATCGGACCAAATGTAAGTGAAGGCTATACCCGCCAGATCATCAACCTGACCCAGACTACCAGCGGATCCTATCTGCTTCTCTCCAGCCTAGATATTTCCAGACGAAATCTGGCACTTCGCGGCAGGGAAGAATTTGCAAAGGTACGGGCTCTTGCCCAATATGCCCGCAGTGAAATCAATGCCATCGGCGGCTACTACGCCTATTGCCGTGAAATTATAAATGAGAACAGTATATATGACTTTGATGTGACAAAGCTTTCGGTTCACACACTGGATATCGGCCTCGCCGGAATTGAAGTTTACGATATTCTCAGGGATGAATATGATATTCAGATTGAATTTGGCGATATCGGCAATATTCTGGCATACATTTCAATTGGAGACCGCCAGCAGGATATTGAGCGTCTGGTGAGTGCATTGGCTGAAATCAAGCGCCGCTATCAGAAGGACAAAACCGGTATGCTGTCCCAGGAATATATAGATCCCCAGGTTGTGGTTACTCCCCAGGAAGCATTTTATGCGGAAAAAGAATCTCTTCCTATTGGTGAAACTGCCGGAAGGGTCTGCAGTGAATTTGTAATGTGTTATCCTCCGGGCATCCCCATACTGGCTCCCGGCGAGAAGATCACCCAGGGAATCCTGGAATACATTGAATACGCAAAAATGAAAGGCTGCTCCATGACAGGACCAGAAGATCCTGACATCGGCCACCTGAATGTCTTGAAAGGAGTGTGAGAATATGGAACTATGGTTTTCTGAGCAGCATACTCCCCATGTAAAACTGTCTATCCGAGTGAACAGGCAGTTATTCAGCGGACAGAGTGATTTTCAGAGAATTGATGTTTTTGAATCCAAAGAATTCGGACGTTTTCTTACCTTAGACGGCTATATGATGCTGACGGAAAAAGATGAATTTATCTATCATGAAATGATCACACACGTCCCTCTCGCCGTCCATCCATGTGTAAAAAAAGTCCTTGTGATCGGTGCGGGTGACGGTGGCGTTATCCGGGAGTTGACCCGCTATGCCGGAATCGAACAGATTGATATGGTAGAAATTGACCCTCTGGTGGTAGAGGTCTGCAGAAAATATCTGCCCCAGACTTCCTGCCGTCTGGATGATCCCAGGTTGAATATCTACTATGAAGACGGCCTGCGGTTTATCCGGTCCAGAGAAAACGAATACGATCTGATTATTGTTGACTCCACGGATCCATTCGGCCCGGGAGAAGGTTTATTTACCAAAGAATTCTATGGCAATTGTTATAAGGCGCTGAAAGATGACGGGATAATGGTCAATCAGCATGAAAGTCCTTTCTATGCCGATGATGCGACTGCCTGCCAGAGGGCACATAAAAGGATTGTTGAGAGCTTTCCCATCAGCCGGGTATATCAGGCTCACATTCCAACCTATCCCTCCGGGCACTGGCTCTTTGGTTTTGCTTCCAAGCGCTACCATCCGGTTCATGATTTAAACGCGGTTGGCTGGAATCTGCTTGGAATCAGCACACGCTACTATACCCCCCGGGTACATGCCGGCGCTTTTGCACTTCCAGCTTATGTAGAGGAGTTATTAAGAGATGTTGAATAAAAATATAGAAACTTTTATCGGATGTGACGCTGAATATGAAGATGCCAAGATTGTTCTGTTTGGCGCTCCCTTTGATTCTACTACTTCTAATCGACCGGGTACCCGTTTCGGCAGCAAGGCGATAAGGTCCGAGTCCTTTGGTCTGGAAACCTACAGCCCCTATCAGGATAAAGATCTGATAGATATGCAGATTTTTGACAGCGGAGATCTTGAGCTCTGTTTCGGGGATACTGCACTTGCCTTAAAGGATATTCACGACCGGGCATCAACTATCCTGGAGGATGGAAAACTGCCCCTGCTCATCGGCGGAGAACACTTGGTGACTTTAGGTTCTGTCCAGGCAGTATATGAAAAATACCCGGACCTGCATATCATTCATTTTGATGCTCATGCCGATCTGAGGGAAGATTATCTGGGCGCACAGCTCTCCCATGCCTGCGTTCTGCGCAGATGCTGGGAATTGGTGGGCGATGGGAAGATCTATCAGTTCGGCATCCGCTCAGGTGACCGGGAAGAATTTTACTGGGGAAGCCAGGGCCACGTCAGCACCCACAAGTTTGACTTTGACGGTCTGGCAGAAACCGTGGAATCCCTGAGGGGAAAACCGGTTTACTTTACCATTGACCTGGACGTACTGGATCCAGGCATCTTTCCCGGAACGGGAACCCCGGAAGCCGGAGGCGTCACCTTTATGCAATTACTGAACGCCATTATGACCGTCTGCTCCGGCGCAGACATTGTGGGGTGCGATGTGAATGAACTCTGCCCTTCCTATGACCAGAGCGGAGTTTCTACCGCAACTGCCTGCAAAGTAGTCCGTGAACTTCTTTTGGCACTGGAGCGTGTTTAACAATAATTGCTTATGATTCACGTATACTATACTGCTAACTTTAACAATACCATTCAAGGAGGATTACAAACATGGGAAAAGCACTCATTATCGGATGCGGCGGCGTTGCAAGCGTTGCCATCCACAAATGCTGCCAAAACAGCAGCGTATTTGAAGAAATCTGCATTGCCAGCCGTACAATATCAAAATGCGATGCACTGAAAGAAAAATTATCCCCAGAAACGAAGACAAAGATCACAACAGCAAGGGTTGATGCTAATAACGTAGAGGAACTGATTGCACTGATTGAAAAAGTTCAGCCGGATGTGGTATTGAACCTGGCATTGCCTTACCAGGATCTTACGATTATGGATGCCTGCCTGGCAACCAGGACAAACTATGTTGACACTGCCAATTATGAACCGGAAGATACCGCCAAGTTTGAATACAAATGGCAGTGGGCTTACCGGGAAAAATTTGAAAAAGCAGGTATCACCGCACTTCTGGGCAGCGGCTTTGACCCGGGTGTAACCGGTGTTTTCTCCGCTTATGCACTGAAACACTATTTTGATGAAATTAACTATATAGATATTCTGGACTGCAATGCCGGAGACCACGGCTATCCCTTTGCCACCAACTTCAATCCGGAAATTAATATTCGTGAAGTTTCCGCAAACGGCTCCTATTGGGAAGACGGACATTGGGTAGAGACAAAGCCCATGGAAATTAAACGTGTCTACAATTTCCCGGAAATAGGGGAAAAAGACATGTACCTGCTTCACCATGAAGAAATCGAATCACTGGCAATTAATATGCCTGGAATTAAGCGGATTCGCTTCTTTATGACCTTTGGACAAAGTTACTTAACCCATCTAAAATGTCTGGAAAATGTAGGCATGACCTCCATCGAACCAATTATGTATGAAGGAAAAGAAATTGTCCCTCTGCAGTTTTTGAAAGCAGTTCTTCCGGATCCCTCTTCCCTTGGTCCACGCACCAAAGGAAAAACAAACATCGGAAATATCTTTATCGGCAAAAAAGACGGCATAGAGAAGAAGATTTATATCTACAATACCTGTGACCATGAAAAATGCTATGAGGAAGTAGGCTCCCAGGCGGTCGCTTATACTACCGGAGTTCCTGCAATGATCGGTGCCATGATGCTGATGACCGGTACCTGGAAAAAAGCCGGTGTTCTAAATATAGAAGAATTTGACCCGGATCCCTACATGGATGCCCTGAATAAATGGGGACTGCCATGGAAGATTTCAGAAAACCCGGAACTTGTAGATTAGAGCGTGTTATACAGGAGGAATTATGAAGTTCGAACATTTACCAACGCCCTGTTATGTGGTGGATCTAAAGCAATTACGCCGCAACCTGGAAATACTGAAAAGCGTAATCGATCATACCGGCTGCCGGATACTGCTGGCGCAGAAAGCATTTTCCATGTATGCAGCATATCCCATGATCGGCGAATACTTAAATGGTACTACCGCCAGCGGACTCTATGAGGCAAAACTGGGAGCAGAAGAAATGGGAAAAGAGAATCATATTTTCTCCCCGGCATACCGGGAAGATGAATTTGAAGAAATCATTTCACTATGCGGGCACATTGTATTTAATTCCTTCTCACAGTTAGAACGGTTTGGAGCAAAGACGCGTAAGGGGGGCTGCAGTATCGGTTTACGTATAAATCCGGAATGCTCTACCCAGGATGGTCACGAGATCTATGATCCCTGTGCCCCGGGCTCCAGACTTGGTATCACCCGTGCCAACTTTCGCCCCGATCTCCTGGACGGTGTGGAAGGGCTTCATTTCCATACTTTATGCGAACAGGATTCAGATGCTTTACTGGCTACCGTTAAAGCCGTAGAAGAAAAATTCGGACCCTGGCTCGCTCAGATGAAGTGGTTGAATTTTGGAGGCGGTCATCATATTACCCGTCCCGGCTACGACATTGCTGCTTTAGAAGCCTGCATTAACCGCATTCAGGAAACATACCAGGTTCAGGTCTATCTGGAACCCGGTGAAGCCGTGGCTTTAAATGCCGGTTATCTGGTAAGCACTGTTTTAGAAACCCTGCACAATGATATTCAGATTGCTATTTTAGATACCTCTGCTGCATGCCATATGCCGGATGTATTGGAAATGCCCTATCGCCCTCCTCTCCTTCAATCCGGTGAACCTGGTGAGAAACCCTGTACTTTCCGTCTGGCTGGTCCAACCTGCCTGGCTGGGGATGTCATCGGGGATTATTCCTTTGATGCCCCTATAAAACCGGGCGATCGTCTGGTATTCGCAGATATGGCTATTTATTCCATGGTTAAAAACAATACCTTTAATGGAATGGCATTGCCTGCAATCGTTATTCAAGAGGAAAGTGGAGACTGCCGGATGATCCATCAATTCGGTTATGAGGATTTTAAAACCCGTCTGTCCTGAAAAGTTTTTAATATAATATGTACATGTAATAAGCCAAATGGACGCACCAGCGTGTCCGTTTGGCTCGTTCCAGAAAGAATAAAATTAGAATATTATACTTTCTGAAAAAAGAAAAAACTGCAGCCTGTGTTACACGCTCTGGCCGCAGTTCTTTTTGTTTATAATAACTGTTTTCTTAGTTCTTCTGAACTCTGTGCAGATAAATATGCCGGCGGGATATCAAATACCGTCTTACATCCGCTCTGTCCTTCCTGGCTTAAACGATATGCTGCTCTTGCATATGCCACAAGGACGGATGAGGTAAATTCCGGATTTGAATCAAGCTTCAGGCTATACTCAATAACATGAGTATTTTCTTCATTCCAGCCTGTCTTGCCGCTGCGGATCACAAATCCTCCATGGGGAATTCCGCTGTGATCTTTCTTTAACTCCTCTTCGGATATAAAATGAACGGTTGTATCATAATCTGAGAAATAGTTCGGCATGGTTTTGATTTCATTTTCAATACGTACCAGATCTGCTCCCTCTTCTGCAACTACATAACATTCTCTGGTGTGTTTTTGTCTCGTAGTAAGCTCCGGCGTATCTCCGTTTCTCACCGCATCCAAAGCACTTTCAACTGGAATGGTGTACTGTTTTGCATCTTTCACACCTTCTATTCTGCGGACAGCATCCGAATGTCCCTGGCTGACGCCTTTTCCCCAAAATGTATAATCCGTTCCGTTTGGTAAAAGTGCATTTGCATACATTCTATTTAAGGAAAACATTCCCGGATCCCAGCCAACTGAAATAATACCGATCCTGCCGCTTCCTTTTGCAGCCTCATCCACCTTGGCAAAATGCTCCGGAATCTTTGCATGGGTATCAAAGCTGTCCACTACATGAAACATCTGGGCACATTTTGGTGTCTGAACAGGCAGGTCTGTTGCGCTTCCCCCGCATAAAATCATAACGTCAACAGCATCTTTCATTTTCTCCACATCTTCAGTGGAATAAACGGAAGCACCTTCTGTGAGGATTTGAACGGTCTTAGGATCACGTCTCGTAAATACTCCGGCAAGTTCCATATCCGGATTCTGCTTTAACGCACATTCTACTCCACGTCCCAGGTTTCCATAGCCCCATATACCAATTCTAATGCTCATATTTTTTTCTCCAATCTTTCGTATCGTCTGGTAAATAATTTACTCTAAAATTTTAACACTGATAAATATATTTTGACAAGCTTTTTTGAAAATTTAGTAAGAACTACCTGTTTAAAATATGTTCTGTACTGTACTTTTCTTTCATTTTAACTAAAAATTTCCGGTCATATGCCAGCCTTGCAATATCCCCAGCCCGTCCATCGGAAGCCATCGCACTGATTAACTGGATGAAGGACTGCTGCTCTAATTCCCTTCCCTTTTCTTCCCAAAAAATTCTCTCCGACCTGAGATGTTTTTCTTCATCGTATTCTTCTAAAATCACTCTCGTAACCTCCCCTCGGTTTTTTATTAAAATATCTTTCAATATATTTTCATCTATGCATTGATTTACGGCTTTTTCTATTGATTCTTCTAAGGACATGCTTATTAAATATTCACGGATAAGCGCTACAAACCGGGCATATTCATACAGTAATCTGCATTGTTCCATCAAAATGCGGTTGTGTCCCAAATTAATATTGAATATTACCGCTTTGCACTCAACACCGGCCTCCTTCTTCTGATCCGCCTGAAAGAAGGCATCTGACAGATACAGCTCTTTGCGGTCCGGCTCATCTTCTTCCCCATTATAAAAAACCAGGTACTGCGGCATAGGCAGACCGATAAGCTTACTGCCATATATATCCGCATCCTTCATTTCAATATATCCCTGATATAAATTAGCAATATAAAATAGACCTCTAAGGGGCATATTGGGATTTACTGAACTCTGATGTTCATAGAGATTCAAGGTTCCTCCAATGAGGAAAGAAAGATCATTTTTCATTCCCATATAAACCACATTTTCCATGGTGTTAATAATCAGGTCTTCCTCATTTTCATAATGGGTGCCATTCATACTATTGTATAATTCCAAAAGATCTCTTTTGTTTTGAAAGATCAGACGGAACAGACAGTCTTTATGCTTTCTGTTTACATGATATTTTTCCGGTAATCCTTTTTCCTCGCCGCATCCCGGCAATAACTTTTCCTGCATTTATTTACCTCCAGATTAACTATCAGACTTACAGCAGGAAAACAATAAATTATCTTATTTGGCTTCATTACATTCATTTATCTATTGAATCAGGGATTTTTGTACAGAACCATACAAATAGAGAACCGGCCTATGTAGAGCCTTTCATATCAGCTTCAGAAAAGCGTGAACGATCGAAAATAGAATATTTAAAAAATAAGAAATGTAATGGCCTCCTGCCATTGTTGCCTTAAGTATAACCTGTATCAAGAGAAAAATCAACCCTTAAATTAATAAGTTGAATCTAAAACAGATCAGAGGCAATTCATATGTTTTATATTGCCTCTGATTTATCATTATACAACGCGGCACAGAACAAGAGTGTATCCGATTTACATTTTCATTTTGCTTCTTCTACAGTTCATGGTAGAATAAGATAATGTCTTCATATGCCCCGTTCTTATGCAGAAATCCTCCCGGAATAGTCCCAAGCTGCACAAATCCCAGTTTTTCATAGATATGTATTGCAGACAGATTTGTATGAACCACCGCATTAAACTGCAGTAACCGAAATCCCAGTTCCTTCCCCTTCTCCAGGGAATGTTTCACCAGCTGTTCCCCTGCCTTCATCCCCCTTACGGATTTTCTGACTGCATAACTGGCATTTGATATGTGTCCGCAGCGCCCTACATTATTGGGATGCAGGATATACAGACCGATGATTTCCCCCTCCCTTTCCGCTACGGCGGTAAAGCTCTGGGATGCAAAAAATTCACTCGCACCTGCTTCGCTTAATCCCTCTCTCTGGGGAAATGCCTCCCCATCTTCTACTACCTCATTCCAGATCCGGCGCATCTGCTCCAGATCCTTCTCTTCATACGCTCTGATCTTTAATTCCATTTCATCTTCCTCTTTCTGATTCGTACTCAGGGCACATTCCACTTTGCACCTCTCTTGATACTTATAAATAATTTTTGACTATTATAGTCTTATTTTTCCATTGCGTCAACTTATTTTACTCCATATAACGGTCCAACACCAGTGCCGCCTCATTTAACATGGCGATCAGCAGTCCATATTCAAAGGGTGCTATTTCCCTTCTTTCTTCCAGCACAATACCTACTACCGCAAATACTTTTTCATTATTCTGCACCGGAAGATATAAAGCCTTTGCTCCGGGCAGCGTACTGGTGCAGGTTCCCGCCCTGTGATGATTCTGAAATACCCACTGGGCGGCCGCACGCTCTGATTTTACTACATATTCTTTCATATCCTCCTTGGACATTCCCTTTCGTGGAAAGAGCCTGGGTCCGGTTATTTTTCCGCCCTGCTTCAAATAGATCAGAACGGATAAATTCATTAGTTTCAATGCCTGGTTGGATATTTCTTTCATGACATCCTCAATATTCTGCGCCCTGCTCAGACGGCGGCTGTTATCCAGCAGCAGTTCTGTCCGGTAGATCATTTTACTGCTTTCTTTACCCTGCCTCCTGATTTTAGATGTCATTGAGGATGACAGCAGTGCCACTGCAAACATGACGGCAAATGTCACCGGATAACTCTTCCCATGTGCCTGGAGGCTTAAAAACGGAATTGTGAAGAAGAAATTATACAGCAGTACGCTGCAAATTGATGCGGCAATGGAACAAATTCTTCCATTGGTATGCATCGCACATACAAGAACACCGAGAATGTAAATCATAATAATATTGGAATCCGGCAGATCCAGTTGCCGGAATACCAGTCCTGCAGCCGTACTCCCAGCCAGGATTCCGGCTGTGATCAGAAAATCCCCCCAGTTGAGTTCCTCCCTGCGGTAAGATATTCGTCTGCGCTTATCCCCCGGCTGCAGATCCGGTATGACATAGATATCCATATCCTGGGTATACTGTGCCAGCTGCTCCACCAGCGTCCGTTTGGACTGTCCAAAATAGACTCGATGATTTGTCCTCCCGATTACCACTTTTGACACATTGCTCACCTTGGCGTATTCCGCAATCTGAAACGCCACATTTTCTCCATAGACGGTAGCTATCTTGGCTCCCAGATCCCTGGCAAGCTGTAAGTTTTCCTCCATCATTTTTTTCACTTTCCGGTCACTGCCCTGCAATTGGGGGGTCTCTACATACAGAGCCGTAAATTCTCCGTGAAATGCATAGGCAAGTCTGGATGCGGTACGAATCACTTTTGCATTAGTAGGAGAAGCGGAAACGCAGGTAAGAATATGCTCTCCAACATAGTACCCCATCCGTCCCTTAGATACCTCTGACTCCGCCAGCCGGTTCACACGGTCTGCCATCCTTCTCAGGGTAATTTCCCGCAGGGCTATCAGCTTTTCTTTTGCAAAAAAGTTATGTACAGCCCTTTGTGCCTGGTTTTCCTTGTAAACCTTGCCTTCCTTTAACCTGCGGATCAGATCGTCCGGTTCAATGTCGATAACCTCTACCTGATCTGCCTCGTCAAATACACTGTCCGGAATCCGTTCTTTGACCTTGATCTTCGTAATACCTGCCACCAGATCATTGAGGCTTTCCAAATGCTGAATATTAACTGTGGTATAAACATTGATGCCTGCATTTATAA
Source organism: Clostridiales bacterium (assembly GCA_018365455.1). GTDB lineage: Bacteria > Bacillota > Clostridia > Lachnospirales > Lachnospiraceae > Robinsoniella. The sequence continues at coordinate 13,182 of JAGZJZ010000078.1, read as the reverse complement.
TTTCTTCTATGTCCTGATAACGCTTTCTATGGCGGCAGCCTTCCGTATTCGTGTGAGCCAGTTCATCCACTAACAGCAGTTCCGGTTTTCTCTTAAGACATGCATCCAAATCCATCTCACGGATTTTAATTCCTTTGTAGTCCATCATCAAAGGCTTTATCTGCTCAAGCCCCTCCATCATTCCCAAAGTATCCGGTCTGGCATGAGGCTCGATATAGCCGGCTGCCACATCCACCCCTTTTTCCTGCATCATATGTGCCGCTTCCAGCATGGTATATGTCTTACCCACACCTGCTGCAAATCCCAGAAAGATCTTCAGCTTCCCACGTTTACTTTCTTCCTGCTGCTCCTCCTCTTTCCGGACCTGCTCTAACAGCACCTGGGGATCAGGTCTTACATCTTCCTCCATACTAACACCTCCTCTAGTAGATTATCCGGCATATTTTTGCATTTAGAACACACTTAAGGGATGACCAGACACACCAGCCAGCACTGCACATTCTGGCTTTACTGTTTGGTGTTCCGGTCATCCCTGTTATTTCTATATTAATCCAATTGCCTTTGCTATTTCAATATTTGTTGTTAAAACATTCACCCGATTTTCTCCAAATACACCAAGCGTCTTATTTTCCGTGTTGTTATCCACAATTTTCTGCACTTCTTCCTCTGACAGACCGGTTGCTTTTGCCACAGCCCCAACCTGTACTTTTGCCGCCTGAGGGCTGATATGGGGATCTAATCCGGAACCGGATGCGGTTAACAGGTCAGCCGGAATGTCTTCCTTTTTCACGCCAGGATGAGATTCTAAAAACTTCTGAAGATCCGCTTCCACCCTTGCCTGTAAATCAGGATTGGCAGCGCCATAGTTAAAGGATCCTGATGAAACTCCGCCATAAGCCGTATTTCCCTCTGCATCTTCGATCAGATCATCCTGCGTATATGTATTATAATTTACAGAAGAGATTCTTCCCTGAAAAAACCTGGGATCTGTAAACTGCTGTCCGATCAGTTCTGATCCTACTGCTTTGCCATCCACTTCAATCAGACTTCCATTTGCCTGCTTATGAAATACAAGCTGTCCTGCTCCATTGACTGCAAGCGGATAAGCAACTGCACACAAAAGCAGAAGGGCAATCGTCAAAATAAAAGATTGTTTCAGCATTTTTATAAATGATTTCATTTTTATACCCATTGCATACTGCAGGCTTACCTGCAATACTGCCACAATAAAACAAGTTGAAAAAATCTCACCGTGGCTTCCTTTCTATATTATAATTTTCTTTCAGATAATTCATTTCCTATTACTCATTTAAATTTTCCCTGTTATATTACCACATTTAAACCTGGTTGAAAGATTTACAGTGCGGCTTCATTTCCATATTTATTTTACTGTTATCACTAGTGGGTTGTTATAATCCCAACAGGGAAAGCGCCGGGGAGATTATTAAATCAATCAGCTTAATTCCCAAGAAGGGTACAATCACTCCGCCAATACCATAGATGGACATATTCTTTAAAAGCATTTTCTCTGATCTCATCGGTTTGTATTTTACTCCCCGCATAGCAATTGGAATAAGGCATGGAATAATGATTGCATTAAAGATCAGGGCAGATAAAATTGCACTGAATGGTGTTGCCAGTTTCATAATATTCAGCAGTTCCATCTGTGGAATTACAAGGGTAAACATAGCGGGGATAATGGCAAAATATTTCGCCACATCATTTGCTATACTGAATGTGGTCAGGGAACCTCTTGTAATCAGAAGCTGCTTTCCAATCTCAACCACTTCCAGAATCTTAGTAGGATCGGAATCCAGATCCACCATATTGGCTGCTTCTTTTGCTGCTGATGTACCGCTGTTCATGGCGATTCCTACATTTGCCTGCGCCAGTGCCGGAGCATCGTTGGTACCGTCTCCTGTCATGGCAACAATCTTTCCCTGTGCCTGTTCTTTTTTGATTTCCTCAATTTTATCCTCGGGCTTGCATTCTGCGATGAATTCATCCACGCCGGCCTCTTTTGCTATTGTAGCTGCTGTCAGGGGATTGTCACCGGTACACATAACCGTTTTGATTCCAATTTCACGCAAACGCTCAAACCGCTCTACCAATCCCGGTTTTACGGTATCTTTCAGATAGATAACACCGTAGATCACATTTTTTGCACACACAACCAGAGGAGTTCCCCCAAGTCCTGATACCTTTGATACGATACTCTCCAGATCATCCGGAACGACTCCATGGGCTTCTCTTACATACTGAATCATTGCATCATAAGCGCCTTTTCTTACCTTTGTTCCATCTGCAAGGTTTACACCGCTCATCTTTGTCTGTGCCGTAAATTCTATAAATTCCATCTGATCAGCCATATTAGCCTTTATCTTAGAATCCAGTGTCCTGCCAAGCTCTACAATGGATTTTCCTTCCGGCGTTGCATCACTTAAGGAACACATCACACTGTAATCCACCAGATCTTCTTTATCAATACCCTTTACCGGGAAAAAATCTGCTGCAAGGCGGTTACCAAAGGTAATGGTTCCCGTCTTATCCAATATCATGGTATCAACATCACCGCATGCTTCGACGGCTTTACCGGACATGGCAATTACATTAAATCTGGTTACACGGTCCATACCTGCTATTCCGATGGCTGATAATAAGCCTCCTATCGTTGTGGGAATCAGGCAGACCATTAATGCGATCATCGTTGAAATCGGAATGGCTGCTCCTGAATACCTGGCAAATGGATATAAACATACAATTACGATCATGAAAATGATGGTCAGCCCCACTAACAGGGTGTTCAATGCAATTTCATTAGGTGTCTTCTGCCTGGAAGCACCTTCTACCAGTGCGATCATTTTATCCAGGAAGGATTCTCCGGGAGAAGATGTTATTCGAATCTTCAGCCAGTCGCTGACTACCGTTGTTCCTCCCGTTACAGATGAGAAATCTCCGCCGGACTCTCTGGTAACCGGTGCCGATTCTCCGGTAATTGCGGATTCATCCACGGATGCAACCCCTTCTATGACTTCTCCGTCATTTGGGATCAGCTCTCCGTTTCTCACCAGTACAATATCACCTTTTTTTAATTCAGAAGCATTGACCTGACGCTCGCTTCCTCCGGCCAGCAATAATCTTGCTTTCGTATCCTGCTTTGTTTTCTTCAGCGTTTCCGCCTGCGCTTTGCCGCGCCCCTCTGCAACCGATTCTGCAAAGTTGGCAAATAAAATGGTAATAAATAAAATCAGTGTGACAATCCCGTTATATGCCCTTAACTCCGCCTGATCTCCAAAAACAGTAGGCCAGATTGTCAGCAGCAGTGTGATACAAAAACCTACCTCCACTACAAACATAACCGGGTTTTTCATCATATATCTGGGATCCAGCTTTTTAAACGCTCCGGCAATGGAACTTTTTAAAATGTCCTTTGTGATGAACTTTTTTTTGTTTTCCTTTGACATTTTTCTAACCTCTCATTCTTTTCTAAAACCATAATGTCAGATGTTCCGCAATGGGTCCCAGTGCTAATGCCGGGAAGAACGTCAATGCGGCAAAGATATATACAACAAATACTAATATAATCGTAAAAATCACATTGTCGGTACGCAGCGTACCAATCGTTTCATTTACCCGTTTTTTTGCAAACAGGGAACCGGCTATTGCCAGCTGTGCGATAATTGCCAGATAGCGTCCGAAGAACATGGCGAGTCCGGCAGTTACATTCCAGAATACGGTATTATCCGCAAGTCCTTCAAATCCGGAACCATTGTTCGCGGCGGAAGAAGAATACTCATACAGTACCTGGCTCAGCCCATGGAATCCCGGGTTGGTAATGCCCGCAAGTCCTGCCGTAGTGGAAACAGCCAGTGCAGAAAATCCCAGAATCAGCAATGGATGCACAATCAGCACCAGAGCTACCAGCTTCATTTCTTTTCCTTCTATTTTCTTCCCCAGATATTCAGGTGTCCTACCGATCATCAGTCCGCATAAGAAAACCGCCAGTATTGCGTACATAATCATATTCATAAGTCCAACGCCCTTACCGCCGAATACACAGTTCAGCATCATATGTAACAAAGGTACCATCCCGCCAAGCGGGGTCAGCGTATCGTGCATGTTGTTAACCGTACCGGTTGTAAAGGATGTAGTTACAGTGGTAAATAAAGCGGACTGTGCTATACCAAACCGTACTTCTTTTCCTTCCATGCTTCCCATATCCTGGTTCAATCCTGCCTGTTCCAGAGCTGGATTTCCTGCGTGTTCCGAGAAGAAGCAAAGGGTAAGTCCTATCATAAAGATCACGGACATTGCTCCAAAGATCACTCTTCCCTGTCTTCCAATCATTGGAAGTCTGTCTTTTTTCTCTTTCTTGCTTTTTCTTTCATGCATCATCTTACCAAAGGTCACCACACAGGCACCCGGAAGAATCATCATCGAGATCAGTTCTGCAATATCAGATATCACAGTGGGATTTTCAAACGGCGTAGTGGAATTGGCTCCAAAGAAACCGCCTCCGTTGGTTCCCAGATGTTTGATGGATTCCAGTGCTGCCACCGGTCCCATTGCGATATCCTGCAGCTTTCCTTCGATCGTCTGCACTGTCTGGTTTGCCTGGAGCGTCTGGGGTGTTCCCTGGCTGATCAAAAGCAGTGCTACTAAAAATGAAAAAGGAATTAAAATTCTGGTGGTAATACGCACCATATCTTCGTAGAAATTCCCAAGGTCTTTTCCTTTTCCAGCCAATCCTCTGCAGAATGCCATGCACGCTGCATAACCAGAAGCTGCTGATGTAAACATCATAAATATAATAACCAGCATCTGGCTTAAATAAGACAGTCCGGATTCACCGGAATAATGCTGCAGGTTTGTATTCGTCATGAAACTGATAATGGTGTTAAAACTCAGGCTTGCTTCCATACCGCCGATCCCGTTTGGATTCCCCATCAGTACTCCCTGCAGCCTTAAGAGCAAATAACCCACAAATATCATAACTGCATTTGCCAAAATCAGATTTAACGCATACTGTTTCCAGTTCATACCCTGCCGTTCAATCCTGCAAATTTTATAAATACAGTTATCCACCCTGTTAAATACAGGATCTGCAAATGTTTTCTGCTTCGTGGCGATGTGATACATATAGTTTCCCATTGGAATGACCAGTATCAAAAAGATCGCCAGAGTCAATAATATCTGTAACATTGTTACCCTCCTGAAAATCAAATTTTAGATTTTTTCTTATAATTTTTCCGGATTTATTAACGCATAAACCAGATATACCGCTAACGCCGCTATGATGATACCTAAAAATAACATAGCATACCTCCATCTTTTTCTATACATTGTCCTGGATTATTTTTTGCCCGTTTTTACCTGGGACTCACACCAGTCGGTAAACAGCTTCACAAGCACAAAACAGAGCACCAGTACGCCAACCATGATTATGTCCATCATCTTTTTCTCCTCCTTCTTTTCTCTGAGCTGTTAAACTGATAACATCCTAACATGTATCGGTTAAAAGTGGTGTTAAACTATATCCGTGTTCGCATTAAAATGGCATTAAAATCAACGCAAAAAAACAGGCAGCCGTCTAAATCTGACGACTGCCTGCATTTTATTGTATTATAAATCCATTTTTTCTATATCCCGGTAAGAGAGATAAGCAATTGCAATCCCCGCCAGACAAAACAGAATGGGGACAATGGGAATCATAAACAGGTTCGCATTGATTCCACTGCTTCCTCCCGTGACATTAATATTGGAATTGATCAGAATATTAATGACTACTGCCGCCACAATGGTGGAGGATGTGGATTTTTTCTTCATTCCAAAATATAAGGAAACCAGGCTTAGTCCCGCAGTCATAAATGCCCCGAATAATATATCCGGAATCCGTCCAATCACGGTGGACATCAGAATTTTATCCGGCGTCAGCGGCAGAAAGAGATTGATCAGAAAAAGGGACGTGCCAAATAAAAGATCAGCTAGTACAATCACAATAAAAGTACAGGTAAATACGATCAAAAGCTTGCTGGCTATTATTTTTTTCCTGGATACGGGATACGTAAACAAGGTATTTATAGTCTTATTGCGAAATTCTGCAATGATCAGTTTTGAGATCAGAACCCCTGCAAAGATTCCAAAACATACGCGTAAAATTAAGGATCCGAACATAAGGAGGTCCTCTGCACTTCCGATACTTGCTTCCTCTTCCAGTATGCTGCCCAACAGTGCAAGCAATATGCAGCTGATTAAGATAATCACGCTGGCTAACAGGCTCCCGCCCATCTTTTCTTTTTCAAATTCCAGTTTTATCAGCTTAATCATTTTCTTGTCCTCCCATAATTGTGTGAATAAAATAATCTTCCAGCGTATCATTCTTATAGATCATATTCAGAATACCCACGCCTGACATGACAAGCTCCTTGCTGATCTCTGCCTGTAAGTCAGTATCATAGATTCTGAGCCTGTTATCTGAAATAATTTTAAAATTCAAATGATCAAAGGCATTGTCCAGAATGGTAGCTGCCCTGTGGATATCATTTACTTCGATCTCCAGATATTGTAAGGAATCGTGCTGGATCTCCGACATGGATACCTCTTTGGTAAGAATTCCCTTATCAATCACCCCAATGGTGTCCGCAAGCTGCTCAATCTCCGCAATAATATGGCTGGAAATCAATATAGTGGTTCCATAGGATGCCTTTAATTTCACTAAAAGCTGCCTGATCTGCTTAATACCAATGGGATCCAGACCGTTAATCGGCTCATCCAGGATTAATAGCTTTGGATTCGTAATCATAGCCCTTGCAATCCCCAGACGCTGCTTCATCCCCAGGGAAAACTCTCCCACGGGTTTGTTCTCTATCCCTTTTAAATCCACCATATCCAGTACTTCCCGGATTCTTTTCTTGTCATAAAATCCCATATAATTGCAGTGCAGCTTCAGGTTCTTCCATGCGGTCAGCTTTTCATAGAATACCGGATATTCAATAATGCTTCCGATATTTCTCAAATACTCGTAAGAGTCCTTTAGTATGACTTCACCGCAGACCCGGATGTTTCCCATATCGGGTTTTGCCAGATTCAGAATCATTTTCATAATGGTTGTTTTTCCGGCACCATTTGGTCCTAAAAACCCATAAATTTCTCCCTGTTTTACACGCATGGAAACATTTTTTACTACTTCTGTTCCCTTATACGATTTCGTTACATCTTCTAATATAATTATATCCGACATATTGTCCTCTCCATTTTTCCGAAGCGTGTTTGAAATTTATATTTCTCCCGCCCCTCTTTTGGTATATGTACAAGTACTCGTTACATAACCTGGTTTTGTTCTATCTGAATGTTATTATATCGGAATATATTTTCCATTGATTACAAATTCCTTACATAATCCTTTTAAAAGAATTACTTTCAAAAATGTGAGTGGGGCAGCGATACCGTAAATACCGTTTTTACAAATGGCATGCTTTTTACCCTGATATTTCCTCCCATAGCCTCAACCAGCCGTTTTGTAATCGTCAGGCCCAGACCGCTGCCCTGATACTTTTTATTCCGGGAGTCCTCCAGGGTAACCAGGCGTTCGAAAATTTTATCCTGGCTGTCTTCAATTATTCCTTTGCCCCTGTCTTCCACCTGAATCAGTACATCATCTCCTCTCTGTGCGATGCCAAGTCTCAGGTATCTGCCGTCCGCTCCATATTTTATGGCATTTTGTATCAGATTCGCCAATATCCGTTTCACCGCCTGCTTGTCTGCATCCACCGGAATTTCATCCTCCGGGATATCAATTTCCACCTGGAATCCGCCTTCCTGGAGCATATCATAATAATTCAGTATCTCATTTCTGGCAATTTCGCACAGATCCAGCGTCTGCATCTCCAGTGCCAGTTCACCCGATTCGATTTTCACCAGATCAAAAAAGATATTGATCATTTCTAATACATCTGTCGTTTTTCGGTATATCTTTTCCACCTTTTGCTGTATGGAATCTAAGGAAATCCCTTCCTGGTTCCGTATCATTTCCGAATACCCCAGAATGACCGTCAATGGGGTCTTCAGATCATGGGAAATATTCGCCAGCATTTTACGGTTGCTGTCCTCCTGCTTTTTCCGTTCCTTTTCCAATTCTCTCTGATGCACGAAAAGGGCATTTACCTGAACCAGCAGCTCCTGTATTTCCTTTTCATCGGAAAGTGCAAGCAGGGTATCCACGGTATCATTTTCCAAAAAGCCCGATATTTCACCTGTTATTTTATGTAACTGCCTGGACTGGCTGATATATTTCGTTAGTACAATCAGAAATCCAACAGCCAGAACAGCACAAACAATGCTCAGTAAAATGATAGTCATTTTGCAACCTCCACCGGAGTTCCCAGTTTATAACCAATCCCCCAAACCGTTTTTATGTATCGTGGATCGGATGGCTGATCCTCGATTTTTTCCCGGAGTCTGCGAATCGTCACATTGATGACATTATCATCATGCAGAAATTCATCATCCCAAACCTCCTGGTATATGGATACCTTGGTATATACCTTCTCCGGGTGATTGGCAAATAATTTCAATATGTCAAATTCTTTTGCAGTCAGACTGATGGGAACTCCTCTTTTTTTTACCACCAGATCCTCCGTTTCTATGGTCAGGTCTCCAATGGTAATTCTGGATTCACGATTTTCAGCTTTCGTGTGGTAAATGCTGGTACGCCGCAGAAAAGCTTTAACCCTTGCCTGTAATTCCATAACGGAGAAAGGTTTTGTAATATAATCATCCGCCCCGTACTCCAGTCCCAGCACCTTTTCAAATTCGCCGTCCTTTGCCGATAGAATTAAAATCGGAACCGTATTTCGTTCCCGGACCTTTTTAAGCACCGTCATTCCATTTACTTTGGGAAGCATCAGATCCAGAATGATTAAATCAATAAAATCATTTTCTCTTAAGAATTCCAATGCTTCCTGTCCGTCTCCGGCTGTATAAATGGTATATTCCGGCTGGGTAAGTGCTTCCTCTATCATCTCCCGGATATCTGTTTCGTCCTCTACAATTAAAATTGAAAACTTCATATTGATCCTCCCATGAACGCTGTCAGTACGTCTCTTAAAAAACTGTCTGTAAATCACTCATGAAATATTATAACAGATATGTGGGGAAAATGTACCCATTTATAATATATCTACTATTGCTTTTAAGCTGTCCACAGGTGCCTGGCATCTGTTTTGGGTACACAGATAAAATTGCCGCTTTCCGGGTATGATCCCATATGCTTTCGTAAAGGGAGCAGCATTTTTCAGTCGCTCGGCATTTTCTTTTGTCTTTACTACAATGGCAAGATTACTGTCCCGCTCCCCAAGACGCTGAAGTTCTTCTATCTCTTCCTCGTTGGGTTCAAGGCAGATCAGTTCCCTGGATGGATACAGTACCTGCATTATCGCCAGCAGGGTAAAGCTGTATGCAGATGGGTAATCTGCAATATTTCCCGCCAGAAAGCGGATCTGTTTGTGGAACAACTCCTGCCACTTTTCTTCTCCGGTTAACTGGGCTAATTTGTAAAGCACAAAGGCAGCAACGGAATTACCAGAGGGAACTGCCCCGTCATAAATTTCTTTGGAACGTACAATCAGCTTCTGGGCGTCTCTTGCATAAATATAAAAACCACCGTTTTCCATATCGAAAAACTGATCCGTCATATCATTACCAAAAGACAGCGCCTTTTCCAGAAAATCAACCCGGTAAGTGACACGGTATAGCATCAGAAGTGCATAGCAGTAAAATGCATAGTCATCTATTTTCCCTTCTCCTGCAGATTCTCCATCCCGGTAACGTACCAGGAGCTTTCCTTTTTTCACCAGTTTCTGGGTGATAAACTGTTCCGCTTTCAAAGCAGTTTTCAGATAGTATTCCTCGCCCGTCACTGCATATGCTTTTGCAAATGCGGCTATCATCAGACCATTCCAGGAAAGCAAAATCTTGTCATCCTTATGAAGGCTGGCGCGCTTTTTTCGAATGGGGGTAAGAGCATGATTGATTTTGGCAATCCGGCTGTTTCTTTCTTCAAAACGGGGATTATCAATCAGGTTTGGAATGGATTTTCCTTCAAAATTTCCATGGTAAGTAATATCATACCAGCTGCAAAAATACTCCCCGTCATAATCTCCCAGATATTCTTTTATTTCATCGGGATCAAACACATAGTACCTGCCCTCCACCCCATCGCTGTCTGCATCCTGTCCGCAGTAAAATCCACCCTTTTCATCCGTAAGCTCTGCCTCTACATACTGCAGAGTCCGCTCAGCCACAAAAAGGTACAGGTCTTTGCCCGTTATGGTATATGCTTCCAGATATGCAATTGTCAAAAGAGCATTGTCATAGAGCATCTTCTCAAAATGTGGTACCAGCCATTTTTCATCTGTGGAATACCTGGAAAACCCACCGCCCACATGATCAAAAATCCCGCCCCGATACATCTGGCTCAAGGTTTTTTCCACCATTTTAAGGGCTTCTTCCTTTTTCTCTTTTTTCCCATATTCCATCAAAAATAACAAATTATGCGGTGTGGGAAACTTTGGTGCACTGCCAAATCCGCCATATTTCGGATCAAACCGTTCCAGAAACTGGGCAAATCCCTCTTTCACCAATTTTTTATCCGGTTCTCCCTGAAGAGCCACCTTGTTCTGCTCTTTTAAAAAATGCAGGATTTCATCACCTGCCTGCAGCAGACGGTTTTTCTCGTTCTTCCATCTGTCAGCAATCATTTTCAGCAATTCATCCAGTCCCGTCATTCCATATCTGGCTTTCGGCGGCAGATATGTTCCTGCAAAAAACGGCTTGCACTCCGGAGTCATAATAATGGTCAGCGGCCAGCCTCCCTGTCCGGTCATTGCCTGGCAGACAGACATATAGACGCTGTCCACATCCGGTCTTTCCTCCCGGTCTACTTTTACTGCGATATAATTCTGATTTAAAATCTCTGCAATTTTATCATTTTCAAATGATTCATGTGCCATCACATGACACCAGTGGCAAGTACATCATTGCAGACAGGTCAGCTATACCCAATAGATAAGAAAACAGGCTTATCCTCAAGCTTTGCTTTCTCAAAGGCTTCCTCACTCCACGGATACCACTGAACCGGATTATTCCCATGCTGCAGCAGATATGGTGACTTTTCTTTGATTAACCTATTGGGTATATTTTTTTGATTGTCCACAAGACCACCTCCTTTCAAAAAAAGAGAATGCACGTATCTCACAGAAACATTCTCTAATTGTCAAAATTTGATATTTACGTGTTTATATTTACGTGTTTATCATCTCCCTCTCTGTATCAAATTATACTTTTTAAAATTGTTATGTTAAGGGTAAAACGGCGGGCATAGACGCCCGCCGTACTGTCCGGTTCTTATGGTAAAAGCTTAATTTAACAGATCATTCAAACAAATATTTTTACACCCTTTACTTTCATAATAACACAGCATCTCGTCTATCTTCTTTTTATTATAACTGGTAATGCAGTCAGACAGAACCTGCACGCCATAATCCGCTTTACGTAAGTTGTAGCAGGTTGATTTAACACAGGCGGCAGCATCTGCTCCTGCTATGTAGAAATCACATATTTCATTATTTTGGATAAAGTCTGTAAATTCTTCACAGCTTAATGCATTTCCTTTGCTTTTCGTAAAAACATGTTTTGACACCATGTTCAAATCCGATGCTAATTCAGCCCCATATGTATTCGGTTTAAACGTTCTTGTGCCGTCTGATAAATTTTCATGCCTTATATAAATAACATGGATATTATTCTTGACTGCCCAATCAATCGCTTGATTAATATTGCCAATAACATCCCGGTAGTTCTTGGTTATGTCATTCTGGATATCGATGATTACTAATGCTTTTTTCTGCATGGTGCTTCCTCCTGATAGATCGATTAATATGTTTGCTTTTTCATTATACCTTATAATTGTTGACATCTGTATGGCAGCAATCTATAATGAAAAGAAATTTTGAAAGGCGGCTATAAGATGAAAGTTGACAGACTTGTCAGCATTATTATGATACTCCTTGATAAAAAGCGTATAGGAGCACAGGAGTTAGCAGAAATGTTTGAAGTTTCGACACGCACAATTTACCGCGACATAGACGCCATCAATATGGCAGGTATTCCTGTCCGGGGGGCATCGGGAGTGGGCGGCGGTTTTGAAATCATGCCCCAATACAAGATTGACAGAACGGTCTTTTCCTCTGCAGACCTTTCCGCGATCCTCATGGGGCTTTCCAGTCTTTCCAACATGATCGGGGGGAATGAACTGGTAAATGCTCTTGCAAAAGTTAAAAGTTTTATCCCTGCCGACAGAGCGCAAGACATTGATTTAAAAGCAAATCAAATACATATAGACTTAAGTCCGTGGATGGGCAGCCGGAACATACAGCCCTATTTAGAAATTATCAAAACAGCTCTACAGGAAAATAAACTGCTTTCCTTTGAATACGCAGACCGCTACAGAAATAAAACCGCACGGACAGCAGAGCCCTATCAGCTTGTATTAAAAGGAAGTAATTGGTATTTTCAGGGATATTGCCGTAAAAGAAATGATTTTCGCTTATTCAGACTCTCCCGCATATCAAATCTGCAAATGCTGGAGGAATTATTTACCCCAAGAGATTATCAAAAACCCCAGTTAGATTTTACGGATATGCTGGCATCTATGCAAATAAGAATCAAGCTCCGGATTCATAAATCGATCATGGACAGGGTGCTTGAATATTGTACTTATGAAGACTTTTCCCCGGATGGTAAGGAGCATTTTATCGTTCGTTTTCCTTTCATAGAGAACGAATACCATTATCATATTCTTTTCTGTTTTGGGGATAAATGTGAGTGCTTAGAGCCGTTACATGTCCGTTCAGAGATGAAACGCAGAATATGCGATATAGCTGCCATTTACAAAAGTTAATTCATCAACTATTTTCCCTTGTAACTTGAAAAATCTCCATTCCAATTACTGACAGGGCGGATTATAGAGCAAACGCTTTATAATGAGGCTATTAATAACATTATATTTGGGTTTTGCTGAGTAAAGACGCTTTGTAGATGGAGGTGGTGTACGGAAAGAGAAGGGGGCGGACCAGGAGAGGGGTTTGGAAGGCTCAACGCAGAACTGGCATTTTCTAACCTTCC
>JAGZJZ010000077.1 GCA_018365455.1 Clostridiales bacterium | reverse complement strand
CTTGCGGCGAGTGTTAGTGCGAAAAGAGGTAGAAGCCTTTTCGCTTTAGCAACTTTAGCTGGAAAGGAGGTGAGATTATGAAGCCATCTTCTTTCGAGAACGCTATCAGACTTCAATTTGATTGTCTGGCTCGCAAGGTTGTAGGAACAACCGTAAAGGACTATAACCGTGAGCTTGGCAGACGTGCAAAGCGTGAAACTCCATTCTGTGAGCTGCCGGAAATGGAATTAAACCATATCGGCACTTGCGACGAATACTCGGTGGAATTTACAGCCTTTGACGTATTCGGCAATGAAGTCCGTATCTATGATGAACAGCTATGTGAAGCAATCAAAAAATTAAATGAAAGACGGCGTAACATTCTGCTTATGTCCTACTTTCTTGAGATGACCGACGCTGAAATTGCAGAGGTCATGGAAATGGAACGATTTTCCGTTTGTAGAAACAGGCTGCACACATTAAAGCTAATCAGAGATATGTACGAGGAGGGATAAACCATGATGAAGTCTACAAAGAAGTGTCCGCTATTTTCCACGATCAGCTCGGCTGCTGACGGTGACGAGGTAGCAATCGGAAAAATTTTAAACCACTATGACGCTTACATATCAAAAGCGAGTTTACGCCCGTTCTATGACGAACACGGAAATATGTATATCGTGGTCGATATGGAACTGAAAGGCAGAATAAGAGCTGCGCTGATTGAAGCAATGTTGGGATTTGAAGTCAAAGTGAAATAAGTGTAACAGAGAGTGTCTACCACCTCATTTCCACTCTTTACCGTTCTTTGAAAACTGAATAAAGCAGACAGGTACGTTTGTGATACAGCGAGCCAGCGGAGCTTGCACGCCATGACCTTTCCGAAAAGGAAAGTGAGCGGTTCATGCAAGGATCAGCGAGCGGCTTTTGGAAACAGCCGCCAGCCATGACCTGTTATCACAGAATAATGATACGCCCTAATGATACGGTTCACTCATAAGAATGAGAATGGCTGAAATGCCAGCGGAGCTTGCCGAAGCCGCCTGCCTGCTTCTTAAAAATAGAGCAAAGGAGGTATTGCATAATGAATAATACTGATGTGTATGCTGATACGATTACAAGAGTTGTTGTAAATGGGGTGCTGATAGATGAATAAGACTAAAGAAAGGATTACCAGCCAGCCGCTTACGGTTGATATTGAAACTCTTGCTGCTATGCTGTCCTGTGGACACGCAACTGCAAGGAAAATCGGGATACAGGCAGGCGCTAAAATTGTGATAGGTCGGAGGGTTCTTTATTCCGTTGAAAAGGTCAAAAACTATTTGTCATATTTAGAGGAATGAGCGCATTTTTCATTTATGTTCCATGTGTTTTGTGCTATAATATTAGTAGACAAACCACGTCATGAGAGCATAAAAGGAGGCTAAACAGAAAGGATTGGTTCTCATGGCAAACAGTAGAAAAGACCATAAAGGAAGAAAATTAAGGGAGGGCGAAAGCTGGCGAAGTGATGGCAGGTACAGCTACCGCTACACGGATATTCGGACAGGGAAACGCCTTACCGTCTACGCACAGGACTTACCAGAATTGAGGGAAAAGGAAAAACAGATTGTAAAGGATATGGAGGATAATATTCTGACTGACGGAGCAATCAAGAAAATGACGCTCAATACATTGTTCATCAGGTATATGTCTACCCGTGAACTGGCAGAGTCCACAAGGACGAACTATATTAACACTTGGAATAACCGAGTTAAAGATGAAATCGGGAATATCAAGGTTGTACAGATGTTACCCTCTCATGTGAAAGCCTATTATGCAAAGCTGTCAAAGGCTGGCTATGCTTACTCTACCATAAAATTCATTCACAATATGCTTTATCCTGCATTGGAAATGGCGGTTGATGATGATATTATCCGAAAAAATCCTGCAAAGGGTTCTATCAGTGATTATGGCAGACCAGCAGAGGAACGTGTCGCATTGACAATCTCTCAACAGGAAAAATTGCTGGCATTTGTGCAGAAACATAATGTCTATAATGCTTATTACCCTATGCTGACGATTATGATAGGCACAGGGGTAAGGTGTGGGGAATTGATTGGTCTTACATGGAAAGATGTGGACACAAAAGCAAGGACGGTCAGCATAGACCATCAGCTCATTTACAAAAATCTGGGTGATGGCTGCCGCTTTCATATATCAGCTCCAAAGACAGATTCGGGTATCCGCACCATTCCCATGACGCAAGACGTTCTTAGGGCATTTGAGGAACAGCGAAAAATCAACTTCATGCTTGGCAAAGGAAAAGATGTTGAGGTTGAGGGATATAAAGGGTTCATCTTTATGGCAAAGACGGGCAGACCGTTAATGCCGAGTGCGATTAATAACGTGTTATATAACATAGTAGACGCCTACAACAAAGAGGAAGTAAAAGCCGCTAAGAAAGATCACAGAAAAGCAGAACTGCTCCCGAAAATCTCCGCTCATATCATGCGCCATACAGCTTGTACCAGAATGGCAGAGTGCCGGATGGACATAAAGGTATTACAGTATATCATGGGTCATGCACATATTGACGTGACTATGGAGGTGTATAACCATCTGGGTGACAGGGCAAGGATTGAAAACGAGATTGCAAAGCTGGACAGCATGGCGGTGAACTTCTGACACCAGAAAATAAAAATTGGTGTCAAATTGGTGTCAAAACAGAAAAAATGACAATTTCAAGAGAAATAGATAGCTGCAAACCATTGATTTTAAAGGGTTTGCAAAAAAAATCTCAAAACATTAGCACTCAGCTATTGACAGTGCTAATAAAATATGTTATAACACATATATAACAAATAAAACAGTTACAACAAACCAATTTCAGATAAAAACCAAGGAGGTATGACTTATGTTACTTAGAAACAGAGCGTATGATTTATTTGATGAGATGTTCAAGGACACATTTTTCAATCCGTCTTATACGGAAAGCAGAACTGCCCAGGTGATGAAGACAGACATCCAGGAAAAGGAGAATCATTATCTGGTGGATATTGAACTGCCGGGGTATGCCAAAGAAGATATTAAGGCAGAATTAAAAGACGGCAATCTGACAATTACAGCAGTGAAAAATGAAAATAAAGAAGAGAAAGACGAGGCAGGAAAATATATCAGAAGAGAACGTTACAGCGGATCCTGCAAACGAACCTTTTATGTGGGAGATCAGGTAAGGCAGGAAGATATTCAGGCGGGATTCCAGGATGGTATTTTAAGGCTCAGCATTCCCAAGGAGCCGGTTTTGAAAGACGATCAGCCAAAGCTGATTTCAATCCAGTAATCTGCCAGGGGAATGTTTCCCTCTGCCGCAGTTTATCATATAGAAACAAGTAGTATTGCGGCTAACGCCGCCAGTCAGTTATTTTCAAGGAGGTATGACTTATGTTACTTTCAAACAGAGCTTTTGATTTATTTGATGAATTGTTCCGTGACCCGTTCTTTAGCAAACCATTTTCAGACAACACGTCCCAGATCATGAAGACAGATGTTCAGGAAAAAGATAATCACTATCTGGTTGATATGGAGCTGCCGGGGTATGCGAAAGAGGATGTAAGGGCAGAACTGAAGGATGGATATCTGACAATCACCGCGAATAAGAATGAGAACAGGGATGAAACGGATAAGCATGGCAATTATATCCGCAGAGAACGTTACAGCGGATCCTGTAAAAGGTCCTTCTATGTGGGGGACAGCGTTCGTCAGGAAGATATACAGGCGGGATTCCAGGATGGTATCCTGCGTCTGATGATTCCCAAAGAAGCTGCCGGGAAAATTGAGGAGCAGCCAAAACTCATTACGATACAATAAAAACAAAATGCATAAATGTGATACGGGATGTCCTGCTGAAGACTCAGCGGGACATCATTTTTTTTACCATTTTTATAAAATCCAGAGCGTAAAGGGGCATATAGGAACCCTTGCGGTATGCAATGCTCAAAGTGGTGCTAATGCGGGGTTTGCCTACTGAAAAGCATACGGGAGGTGTCTGAAAATGCATATTTTTGATATAACTCTCCGGTGCAAAACATATGCCCAGATCCTGCAGGACCAGTAGAACTGCCGCCTGGGTATTTCTGGTATGAAGGAAAACGGTGGGACTGATTTTGTGTTTTCGAAATAGATCAAGAGCAATTCTTCCGGTGGTCTGTTCCGGAAAATGCAAAATGAAGTTGTCGCTGGCAAAAAGTGCGAGATCTATATAGGGATAGGGGCTGTCCGGTCCGATAACGCCCAGAGATGCAAACGGATGACGGGGAGACACCACAAGTACGATTTCTTCCTCGCCCAGAGATTCATAAGTGAGTTTGGGATGGGGAGAGGATTCATTAAAAATAGCAAAGTCAATCTGGTCATCCAGCAGGAGTTTTTCCTGTATGGCATAAGTCTCTTCCAGGCAATTGATCCGGATATGAGGATATTTCTGGTAAAAAGCAGGGAGAATAGTGGGAATCATACAGGAACTGCGCATCAGGGGAAAGGAAATATTCAGTTCCCCTTCATTGCACTGGGTAATGTCTTTTAATTCTTTTTCCCAATCCTGATTGAGCGCCATCATTTTCTTGGCATATGCCAGATACCGCTTCCCGGCATGTGTGGGGATATAACGGTTATCAACCCTGCCGAAAAGTTTGCAGCCTAATTGTTTTTCCAGCTTCTGCAGGTACTTGCTCAGCGTAGGCTGGGAAATATACAATTCCTGCGCAGCCTTTGTGATATTCTGGTGTTTTGCAATGCATAATATATAGTCAAATTCTTTGATATTCATGGGATACCTCATTATAAAGATAGAGTTTACCTGCATACGATAGTTTGCTGCAGTTACCATAAGCAGTTATTCACTTTTGGAATAATCATTATGGTAAATAGGAATTGGACATGCTTTTATCCTTATCATACAATAGATATAGAAAAGAAGCAAGTCGAATACCCCCAGCCAGCTCTGACGATACGTCAAACTTGTAACGCAGGAAGCAGCAGGGGAATAAAAGCACGTAAAAGGAGAGAAGAAAATGAAACAGTGGTTGGAGAAGCAGTTTCAGTTGTCAAAGTACCAAACGAATTTGAAAACAGAGTTGATTGCAGGTGTTACCACATTTGTCACAATGGCGTATGTATTGGCAACAGTACCGAATATGCTGAGTTCAGCAGGACTGGATAAGCATGTGATGCTGACAGCGATGGTACTGCTGATTATTTTGACCAGCGTGGCAATGGCTATTTTTACAAATCGGCCGTTTGCGCTGGCGCCGGGGCTTGGCAGCGTTGGGATTGTTACGGCAATGATACAAAATGACGGTATTTCCCCTGAGATTACAGCTGGTGTAATTTTTCTAAGCGGTGTATTGTTTATACTGGTTACATTTTTGGGGCTGCGGGAAGCAGTTGTAAAAGTTATACCCATGAGCCTTAAACATGCAGTCAGTGCCGGAATCGGTCTGTTTATTGCACTGCTGGGTGCAAAGAGCTGCGGTCTGATCATTGCAAATGAGAGCAAGAAAAGCCTGGCATTTGGAGATCTTGCTTCTCCGGAAGTAATCGTAACGGTAATCGGGTTTATTATTCTCCTGGTGATGAAAGTACGAAATGTCGCCGGAGGCATGATCCTGACCATCTTGATTACCACCATTGTGGGAATCCCATTTGGTGTTACAAAGCTGCCGGAGAGCATCCTGTCTATGCCGGCTAATATCGGAACCCAGTTCTTGAATATTGATATTGCAGGGGCACTGAATTTTGCGTATATACCATTCTTAATAGCACTCTTTGTACCGGATTTCTTCTCTACCTTTGGTACGGTTCTGGGTGTTGGGGCAAAAGCGGGATATCTGGACAAAGACGGGAATCTGCCGGGGATTGACCGCTGCTTTAAAGTGGATGCAATTGCAACCAGCTTTGGCGCATTATTTGGCATGCCCAGCATGACGACCTATCTGGAATCCTCCGCAGGCGTAGAGGCTGGTGGAAAGACAGGACTTACGGTAGTTGCAACTTCAGCCTGTTTTGCCCTTGCTTTATTCTTCGCACCGGTTGCATTGATGATACCATCAGCAGCAACGGCGCCGGTATTGATTTATATTGGAATCGGAATGTTAAGCGCCATGAAGAATATTAAATATGAAGAAATTACAGAGAGCATCCCCGCATTTGTCTGTGTGACATTTACGATCTTTGCCAATAACATTGCAAATGGTATCTGCGCTGCAATTCCTACGTATTTTATCATGAAGATCGCATCAGGCAAGATCAGAGAAATCTCTAATGTAATGTATATTCTGGTTATTGTATGCCTCTTGTATTTTTATACCATTGTATAGGATATATATATGGAAAATGTGGATTTAGTAATTCGAAATGGGAAAGTATTTAACAGTTATCTGAAGTGTTTCCGAAGGGCGGATGTGTATGTGCTGGACGGAAGAATTTATTATATTGATGTGAAAGAAAATGGGAAGACGGAAATTACTGCCGAAAAAGAACTGGACGCTTCCGGTTATTATATTATCCCCGGATTGATTGATATTCACATGCATATCGAAAGTTCTATGATGACGCCCCGGACATTTGCCGGGTTTGCCGGAAAGTGCGGTGTTACAACTGTTGTCTCAGAACCCCACGAAATGGCTAATATTAAAGGACTAAACGGAATTTATGAAATGATGGCGGATGGCGGGCATGCACCCATTGATATCTTCTATGGCATTCCCAGCAGCGTACCGTCTACCAATGAGAATCTGGAGACAACCGGTGAGATTATTGACTGTCAGGCGATGAAAGAATTGCTTGAGAGAAAAGAGGTAATCTGCGTTGGAGAAATTATGAATTACAGACAGATCATCCGGGAAAATGATCTTGAGATTACAAAGTTTTTAAAATATCTGCGGGAAAAAGATCCCAATTTTGTCATTGAAGGACATTGTCCCTCCCTTACAGGGCTGGACCTGGCTAAATTCCTTTATCTTGGCATTGATGGAGATCATACGGAGCATACCCTGGAAGAAATACAGCAGAGATTCGAAAATGGAATGTTTGTGGAATTGCAGGAGAAGATGTTAAGACCGGAGATTCTGGATTATATCCGGGAAAACAGGCTTTATGAACACTGCGGATTTGTAACGGATGATACAATGGCGGATAAGCTGTATGAAGAAGGACAGCTGAATAAGGTACTCGAGGAAGCAATTCGCATGGGGTTCCCCACAGAAGAAGCAATTTACTGTGGGACCTATACCAATGCAAGAAGGATGAACCTCAGGGACAGAGGAGTGCTGGCACCTGGAAAAACAGCCGATTTTGCCCTGGTTACCGGATTTGACAGTTTAGAACCGGATTATGTATATAAAGACGGAAAGCTTATTGCATCGAAAGAACAGGCTGGAGGAAAGCTGGCGAGGGCATTTCAGCCGGAAGAGAGCCAGCCGGAAGAGAGCCAGCCAGGAGAGAGCCAGCCAGGAGAGAGTCAGCCGGAAGAGAATCAGCCAGGAGAAAATCAGCAGGCAGGGAATCGCCATATCTTCCCGGAGGATTATTTTCACAGCGTTTGCATTCCGGTACTTAAACCGGAAGATTTCCAGGTTTGTGTCAAGCTAAAATCAGGAAGTGTACAAGTCCGGGTCATTGAGGTTTCAAATGGAAGGACGCAGACCAGTGAAAAAATAGTATCCATGCCTGTCAGAGATTATAAGATCTGCTGGGAAGGGACCGGATGCCTTCTTGCTATGGTGCTGGAGCGTTACGGTAAAAACGGGAATATCGGTTATGGCTTTGTCACCGGGGATTGTCTGAAAGAAGGAGCGGCGGCGTCAACCTATTTCCATGACCATCACAATTTATTTGTAATAGGAGAAAATGTCCGGGATATGCAGGTTGCTGTGGAAAGAATCCAGGAGCTTCAGGGTGGAATTCTCACCGCTTTTCAGGGGAAAATCAGCGCAGAACTACCACTTCCGGTAGCAGGCATACTGTCAGACCGCCCAGTTGATGAAATTGGTCCGGCGCTGAAGAAAGTGCGAAACAGCCTTTTTCAACTGGGGTATCGCCATTACAATCCGGTTATGTCTCTCTGCACATTAGGGTTGCCGGTTAGCCCAGCACTGAAACTGACCGACAGAGGGCTGGTGGATGTGAGAAAGGGAGAAATTGTTGAACTGGTGATCAGTTAAAAAACTTGTTAAGAGAGTTGAAAGAGAATAGATGAAGTAGATATGTACTCACAGAGAAGGTCTGGTGGATCTTCGCTGTGGGTATTTTTATGTGTATGTTATAAGAGGGAGAGTGTGGACAAGACAGAGGCTATGGGATGTGATATAGATACAATGAAAAAGGTATTACGTGAATATAGCAAAAAATATCATAGAACTTGTTGGAGATCTGTATTTACTCTAAAAAACCGGAAAGGGCACCGAATAATAAAAAATGCATATGATTCTATATAACGAATATTATATGGGTGGTGAATTTGTTTTATGCATTTTTTATCTGCATTTTTATTTGCAATTTCCGCTAATCTGGATAATCTGACGATTGGCGTTGCATATGGTATAAAACGTATTAAGATAGAACCGGAAAGTAATCTTGTAATTGCGTGTATCACAGCGATTGGTACATTTTTGTCCATGTCTCTGGGATCACTGTTTACCGAAATCATAAGCACAGAGACAGCAAATCTGATTGGATCGTCTATTCTTGTTTTTGTGGGAGGACTGTTTATAGCTGAATTTATCTGGAAAGAGTTTAGGAAGAACCGGGTGAAATCGGGTTCGGAAGATAATCAGAAAAAGGATAAAACCTGGCTGAAAAAAAGCATGGAAGAAGGAGATAAGGACGGATCCGGAAACATTGATATGCGTGAGGCAGTTACATTGGCATTAGCACTTACCGTAAATAATATAGGACTTGGGATCGCTGGGAGTATTACCGGTCTATCCGTGTTCTGGACTTCCGTTTTTACGCTTTTAGTAAGTTACTTTTTTATATCTGCCGGGCAGCGTTTTGGCAGAGGATGTCTGTCAAGGATATTTGGTAAGTATGCAACGGTTGTATCCGGACTGATTATTTTTGGCATGGGTTTATATGAAATGTTTGTCTAGTAATACAGCTAATCTGTCAGCTGGCCGCAAAACTGGTATTTTCTAACCTTTCCGAAGCACTTTTTGGCGGCACGCAGGTATTCGTTCCGAAATCCTGATGGATTTCGCATCTCATTGCCCGCTTAGTATCCGATGGAAGCCATCGAATACTATCCGCCAAAAACACTTCGAAATCCCTGACCCGAACATCCTGCTATCTCTTTTTTCTAAATATCTGAAATTTTTCGGGCAATGTCAGGAAAATCTGTTATAATCGCATCAACTCCCAGTAACATTAATTTTTTCATCTGTTCTTTTGTATTGACTGTCCACACGTGCAGAGGCAGATGGTATCTCTTACAATCCTTCAGAAAATCAGGATACTGAAGAAGATAGGTTGCGGGATGCAGGGCATTAACCCCTATGTTATTGCCGTAAGCGGGAACATTGATCCAGCCGTCTTCATAGAGAAGCCCGGTGCTGACAGATGAATCCAGCTCTTTTAGAGATTTTAAGGTATAGTGGTTAAAGGAGGAATAAATAATTCGTTCTTCCATCTGCATTTCTCTGGCAAGTTTCAATGCCTTTTCCTCTATTCCGGGATAAAAACAGATGCTGGTTTTAAGCTCGACATTCACGGTAAGGTTTGTGGGGGATATCAATTCATACACTTCTTTTAAGGTGGGAATACATGCCTTTGTAAATTCGGGATGTGTTCTGTTAAAAGGTAATTGTTTTAATTCCTTAAGGGTATAGTCCTTAATCCAACCATTTTTACCGGTTACGCGATTAATTTTTTCATCATGTGCAACGACGATTTCTCCGTCTTTTGTCAGTTGTATATCCAGTTCAATACCATCAGCATTCTGGTGAATTGCAAGTTCAAATGCTTCCAGCGTATTTTCAGGTGCATAACCGGAAGCACCTCGGTGTGCCCAGATCTTTGTTTTCATAATGAAACCTCACTCATATATTTTGGCTGTTCATATACATTTGTGTATGAATGCTTTGGTTCATTATAGTACTCTTTGGAAAGAGATACAATTATATTTTATGGGAGGATAATAAAAAATGTCTGTGGTACTTGGGATGAGCAATATCCTGTTGGATGGTACTGATGCAGTCAGTTCTGCTTAAACGTTCATAAATGAATGATCTGGAACGTCCGGTACAGGAACAAAACAGATGATAACATGCCCAGATCATTAGAAATGGAATGAAAATCAGGTATAGTGTTCCAAAACGTAGAATACATTGCTGCAGTGTAAGTCTATTTTCTGCATCACAGGAAGAAATTCGGATTTTCAGCACCCATTTTCCAGGAGTATAGCCATCTGTAAGATAAGTACACAGCACAAAGTAAAAAACTGGAAGGAAGAAACAGGCAGCAAACTGGATCAGGAAAAAGACTGGTGGCATAAAGGTTGTCAGAATTACAGTTGGTACACCGATAACAGCAAGGATGGTCCAGTCAAGGACAAAGGCGGCAAGCCTTCTGCAAAAAGAGACGTGTAACCCCTTTTCGTATGCAATTTTATCCAGATGTTCTCTGCTTGGCAGCAATCGCATAATTATTGCGGATGAGATATAGCCAAGCATTCCGCCTCCGGTGTTCAGCATCAGATCATCTACGTCGAATAACCGGTATCCCCTGGGATAAATTCCATATAATCCGCTTAACTGTGTAAGTTCAAAGAACAGGCTCAGAGAAAAGCTGATCAGTAATACTTTTTTCCAGCTGCATCTGAAATAATACCGAAGGTACACACCCAGAGGCAAAAAAAGCAGGATATTAAATAGGACTTGTAAAAAGCAGTTTTGTGTCAGTGCATTCAACCAGGTTCCTGGTGAAGAGATCCGAAAAGTTGTTTCTCTTAAGAAATCCCTTACAAACTGGAACGGAACGAGCTGAGTCTGGGGACCTGTGTATCCGGCTACCTCGCTAATGGAGGGAAGCGGCAGTATTACAAGAAAATACATGCATAACAGGTACAGTACAAAGGAGTACATGATCACGGACCGGAACAGCGGTATGGAGCCATATTTTCGGTATTGATAAATCATGTATGGAAATGTAATTATAATTGCGAGTAACGGAAAAACTGCAATAGCTTCTTTAATTGGGATCAGGTATATATTCATAATATAGCACCGCCTTTCTTGCCTTAATGATATCAAAATGAATTATTGGGTGCCATAATTGCAGCTTACATTTTAAGAAGATAACTTACAATTTTGTAAGCCGGATACTTCAGGTCCTGGATCATCGTCATTTATCTGCATTCTTTATATAGAAAGATCAGTGGAAAAAAAGCAAAAATGATAAAAAAGTGAAAAATACAAACAAAATATTGTAAAGAGAAACCAGAGTTTGTATGCTATGATTTTTTATAAATATAAAATTTCGGGTGATGCTTTGCTGTAACTGTGTTTCCCGGCAAAAAAGGAACGGAGGATTGTTATGAAGAGAAAGAATGGATTTGCCAGAGGTGTCAGTTTAATGTTGTCTGTGGCATTGGTGCTAAACACAATCGTGATGCCGGTATCAGCATCCGGATATAATGAAGCGGCGGTATCAGCCGGCGGTCAGGTGCTGGAAACAGAATATGAGCAGTCAGAGAACCGCGGAACAAAAACAGAGATTAATCAGCCTGAAGGTGCTGAAATGGAGAATAAATCAGAAATAGGAATAGAATCAAATCCAGATATAGACTTAGATTCAGGTATAGCTACAGACACAGACACATGCATAAATTCCGTTACTGAGGCAGAAATTGATTCAGACAAATTTACAGAAACAGAGACAGAAACAGAGACGGAGTCAAACAGCGGACAAGGAACCACAACTAAAAAAGAAATGGATGTTGACGCCCTAACCGTAACCGGGAATGAATCAGGCTTGGGACAGGAGCCGGAAAACGTGACCGAAGAAAACAACGTAAAGGCTTTGGCAGATATGGAACCCGGGTTATTTGGTGAGATTTTCAATACAGAGGGTTATCGCGGGGGTTCAATTGAACTCTTTAATTTTGAAAATAAAACGGGAGAGCAGATTTTTCCTTCCTTAAGTGGACAGAATCTAAGACCGGTATTTGATAAATATAATGGAAATAAAGGGGACGAGCAGTTTGCTACAGCCAGATTCACCGGAAAAATAAACGTAGAAAAAGCTGGAGATTATAAATTCTTTGGCTGGGGAGATGACGGATTCCGGATATGGATTGACGGGAAACTGGTCATTGATTTCTGGGTACAGGAATGGGAAAAGGAACAGACCAGTAAAGAGGTTGCTTTAAGTGAAGGATTGCATGATATAAAGATCGAATATTTACAGGGGTGGGGCGGTGCTGTTCTAAAGCTTTCGTGGGAATCCATAAACGCAAATATAGCGAAGGAAATAATTCCGGAAAAAGTTTTTTATCATGTTAAAACTCCGGCTGATGCAGGTTTAACGGCTCAGTTTTATAAAGTAAACGGTAAGCCCTCCAGTATTACATCCTTTGGATTTGCTGGTGAACCAGTGAATCAGGTTTTACCAAATCTTGATGGACGGGAAGGTTTAAAAGAAGCAATAGAGCTAAGTAATGGAAGCAGTGAATATGCTTCTGCAATTATTCACGGGTATATAACACCCCAGGAGAGCGGTGATTATGAATTTGTAATGAACGGGGACGATGCATTTCGTTTTTGGATCAATGATGAGCTTAAGATTAACTCGTGGAAACTTCATTCAGACCAGACCAAGATCAGTGAGCCGGTACATATGGAAAAAGGATTTCTTTACAAAATCAGAATTAATTATGCACAGGCCGATGGAGATGCTAATCTGAACCTATCCTGGAAGAAGGAGGGAGGTCAGGCGCAGGTTGTTCCGGCAGAGTGTTTTCGGCAGGCGGCAAAAGCAATCCAGGGAGAAACAGCAGCGGAAGACCAGCATGGACTTCTGGCAGAAGTTTACGGAGACATCTTTTTGGAAGAAAAAAAAGGTGAAGTAATTGCACCAGTACTTGATAAATCACTTTCCATTAAAAAAATATTATCCCAGTATAACGGTTCGGAAGAATATGGTTCTTTCCGTTTTAGCGGACAGGTAAATGCAGAAGAAGCAGGTGATTACACCTTTTATCTGATTGGAGATGATGGTTTTCGCCTTTGGGTAAATGATGAACTGGCAATTGATTTCTGGGAATCGAAGTGGGATAAGCAGCAGGTAAGTCAGCCAATTCATCTAAATGAGGGCAGAAATGATATTCGTATTGAATACTTCCAGGGGTATGGCGGAGCTTATATTATGCTGGAATGGATGAAACCCGGAGCAGAGGAAAAAGAAGTAATTCCAACGGAAAACCTTTATCCGGCAAATACAAAAAAAGGTTTAATCGGAGAAATCTATCAGGAAAATGGAGGCGGTCAGATAAAACTGGCTGAGGTATTGGCGAATGAGGTGTCATCAGAGCAGTTTTCATTAAATTCCCTGGTCAGTTATTACGAGGGAAATGAGAACGCACCGGCAAATGTAGAATTAAACGGTAAAATTAAACCCCATGTATCCGGAACCTATGAATTGGCATTTGGGGCTTCCGGTAACTATCAGGTGTATTTGAATGATGAAAAAATTATTTCTCAAAATGCGGGAAATGTATATAAAGAAGCCCAAAGCGGAAAAGTTGAACTGAAGAAGGGAATCTATTATAATCTTACGGTTATTGCAGAGAATCTGAATCTTAAGGAAGATATGAATCTGTCCTGGACATTGGATGGGGTTAGATCCGTGATTGGAGAAGATCAGTTATATGCACCGGAAGCAATGTGGTATGAAAATGTTACGGCGAGAGAAAAATTATATGTGGGTCTCACAGAGGCAGCTGCTCTTCGTAAAAATACGGAAGCGGGAACCGGTGAAGGTCAGATTGCAAAAGAGCATATGGATAAGTTTGCTGCTGTTATTGATGAAATAGCAGCAGATGCAAAGGATTTTGATATCATAGCATCTGTTCTGAAAGTGGACACCAATAAGATCACCGATGCAGTGGCTGAATTTAAATTAAACATCATACGTACACAAAAAGGCGAAGAATTAACTCAATTCAATAATGCGCTTTATCAGGGACAGGATCCATTTATCAGCTATCATGACGGATATTATTATTTTGTTTCGTCCAGTAACGATCCATCTCACAATAAAATGTATGTATCCAAGTCAAAATCTCTTCTGGATCAGGGAGAAAAAGTCAGAATTTTTGATTTTAATGATTCCAAATCCAGGATCTTTGCTCCGGAAATGTTCTTTATAGACGGCAAATGGTATATTTATTACTGCGCAGATGCAAAAGAATATAACTGGAGGCATATGGCATGTGTAATGGAATCGGTTACCGATGATCCACAGGGAGACTGGATAGACAGAGGTGTGCTATATACCGGAATGGAAATAAAGAACCCCAATGAGTTTGCACAGGGAAATGATTTTACCGTTTTCCAATACCGGGGACAGTTATATGCATGCTGGGGCAGCATGGAAAGCGGCGTGGAGTCACCAGCCATTGCAAGAATGGAATCACCCACAAAGATTACAGAGGAGAGAAGCTTTCTGCCGGGCTTTGGAGGAGAAGGTCCCAGAGCAATTGTGAATGGGGATCATTTATTTATGACGGTATCCCAGGGAAGCTTTAAGACGGCAGGGTATCACATGGGAATGTACATTTTTGATACATCCAAAAATGATATTTTAAATCCGGATAACTGGTCTTATCAAGAAGGTGTATTTGAAGGAACAAAAGACGTATATGGACCAGCCAGAGCATCTTTTTTTAAATCAGCGGACGGAACAGAAGACTGGATGGCATTCCATTCAAAAGTGTATCCGGCGAACAATAATGCCTGGAGACAGGTCAGTATAAAGAAATTTACCTGGTATGAAGATGGATCTCCGAACTTTGGAAGACCGGTTTCCCCATATGAATTTACCGCTCTGCCTTCCGGCGATCCGGGGCTGGGACTTGCATATCAGGCAGAAGATGGAGACTTATCCGGCGGGGCAAAAAAGGAATATAAAGGAAAAGGTTTCCAGGGAACAGGATATGGAAATATAACGGATACGCTGGGAGAAAAAATCACATTCAAAGTAAATGTACCGGCAGACGGAGACTATTTTGTAAGAGCACGATATGCCAATGGAGTAAAGGCTCCGATCAGTACTACAGACAACCGCGGTGAATGGGAAGCGAATATCCCGGATATTACACCTAAGGCGGGAACTTTGAATCTCTATGTCAATGATGCGGGGCAGAAAAGTGTAACGGTTCCCTTTGATAAAACGGAGACAGACTGGCAGCATTGGATGACCGTCTGCAGCCGTGTCACTCTGAAAAAAGGTGAAAATACCATTTCCTATGTGAAAGATGCAGAAAACAGTGGAAATGTATACCTTGATTATATTACGGTTCAGGAAGCTCATGAACATCCGGCAGCCCAGACGGTTAAGACTGGGGCAGAGCTGGATGCGCTGATTGCAGAGGTGGAAGGTTACCAGGAAGAAGAATACTCTATTGAAACCTGGAGAATATTCAGCGGTGCACTTTTAAGTGCAAAATCCGTAAATAAAGATGCGGTCCAGGCGGTTTCTAACCGTTATTTATCCCTGGAAGCAGCTGCAAAGGATCTGTCAAATTATGTTCGCATCCATGCAGATAATAATGTCAGAGTCAGCGGAGATGTAAAAGATGATATGTATCGAATCGGTTCAGAGGTTACCGTCCAGGCAAAAGATCTTGCGGGCAAGACCTTCAGCAGATGGGAAGTCAGCGGTTTCGAACTGACAGAGGAGCAGAAAGTATCAAATGAGTTCACATTTACAGTTCCGCGAAACAGAGGCAGTATGGTACCGGTTTATGCAGAAAATGAGTACTACAAGGTTACAGCAGGGACAAATGTCAGAATCGACAACGCAGCAGCAAACAGCCTGTATCAGGCTGGTACAACGGTAAAAGCAACGGTGGGAATTCCACAGGGTAATCAATTTATCGGATGGGATGTAAAAGGAATCACTTTAACGGAGGCGGAAAAAATGGCAGTTACCATTTCTTTTGTAATGCCGGAGAGTGAAGTCGTATTAAATGCTGCATTTGTAAATATTGTCATACCGGAAAAACCAAAATATCAGTTAAAGACAGGAGCAGGCATAAGCATCGCAAATGCTGCTAAAGATCAGTTGTATACTGCAGGTACCAGAATCCAGGCAACCGTTTCTGTTCCGGCAGGAAAGGTATTTGTACAGTGGAAAGCTGCCGGAGTTACACTGACAGCACAGCAGCAGAAGTCAACGGTAATTTCATTCCTTATGCCGGCTTCGAGTGTCAGCCTGGAAGCAGTATTTGATATTCAGAAAAAGAAACAGACCATTACGGCCAAAGATTTTAAGAAAACAGATGGAGATAAGAGCTTCTACATTAAGGCAAAGGCATCCGGGAAAGGCAAGCTGTCTTATAAGTCTGATCATACGAAAGTTGTAAAAGTTGACAGCAAAGGAAAAGTTACCATTAAAGGTACCGGAAAAGCACAGATTACTATTACAGCAGCTGGTAATTCCAAATATGATGCTGCAGTCAAAAAGATCATAATCTCGGTTGCACCAAAGAAGACCACAGATGTAAAAGCAGTATCAAAGAAATCCAAAACTTTGAAGCTGTCATGGAAGAAGACAAATGGTGCAAGCGGATATGTGATTTCTTACTCCACAGATAAGAAATTTAAAAAGGGTGTCAGGAAGGTTGTGATCAGTTCCGGTAAAATCACATCCAGGACGCTTAAAAAGCTCAGGGCAAACAAAATATGTTATGTTAAAATCAGGGCATTTAAAACATCCGGCAAGTCCAGGGTTTATGGGAAATACAGTAAGACGGTTTCGCTTTGGGTAAAAAAATAATCATATTATAAGATATAGATAAAAATACCGCGCTTTTTTTCTGGCGCGGTATTTTTATAAACTGGCGCTAAAATTTTGCATAGTAAAAGGTTTAATTTTCCATTATAATGTAATTTATCATTGGGAAATTATCGTCTTAGTAAGATTTGAGACGATAGAGGGATTTCTAAGATATGGGAGGAAGAAAAAGATGAGATGCAAAGCTATGGTAGCGGATGATGAGTACATAATCCGGAGGGGTATTATCAGTTTTTTACGGAAATATGAAGAAATTGAAGTCGTAGCAGAAGCAGAAGATGGAGAAATGGCATTGGAAATGGCCCAGGAAGAGGACATCGATATATTCTTTGTTGACATCAATATGCCTTTTTTGAATGGACTTCAGTTTATTGAGAAATTAAAAGATTTGCAGCCCCAGGCGATTATTGTAGTCATTACAGGATACGATGATTTTGAATTTGCCAGGACAGCTCTTCGCCTTGGGGTATTTGAATATATCCTGAAACCATTGATGGAAGAGCCTTTTGACAATATGATTCAGGGAGTATTGAAGGAAGTAAGTCAGCAGAATAAGGAAGACAAATATCTGAAGTGGGCGAAGATGACCTTACAGCAGAATAAAATACATCTGGTGGATGCCTTCTTGAAAAACTGGCTGGAAGGCAGACTTGCAGAACAGGAGATAGAGGAACGGATGCAGTATCTGGACATCAGTATTCCATCACAATATGCGGTTACCATCATTCATCTGGAACAGGCAGTGGATAAAGACCTGGGTGAGAGCTGGGATGAAGATCTGCTTTCCTATGCAGTCCAGAATATTAGTAATGAAATTTTCAATGATTTAAAAAATGTCTCCTCCTGTCAGGTGGAAAACGGCGATCTAGTGGTGATTTCAAGAGATATGGGGGCAGAAGAGCTCAGGCGGAAACAGTTAAAATGCATGGAAAGCATAGAGGGGTGTCTGCCGCTAAAAGCAGTTTCCGTACAGGAGACGGGAGAAGGGTATGAGAACCTGGTTACCGTATATAACAGAGCTGCTGAGCAGATGGAAGCAGTTAAAGGCGGTTCCAGCGTAATTAAAATTGTGAAACAATACATAGAAGATAATTATAACAGGGAAGAGCTGACCCTGCAGGATGTTGCGGATTATACGTTTCTTTCGCCACAGCATTTAAGCCGGATTTTTCGTAAAGAAATGGGAATTACCTTCATAGATTATCTGACTAAAGTGCGGATCAGAAAAGCAATCGACCTGCTTTTTGAAGAAGATTTAAAAATGTATGAGATAGCTGAAAAGGTTGGATATACCACACAGCATTATTTCAGCAATGTATTTAAAAAGATTACCGGGGTAAGTCCGGCTGAGTACCGTAAGTGTGCACAAAAAAGATAAGGATAGGAATAACCATCGTTTTATTTATACGGTTATATTTATGTTCATTATTAGCATCCATTGGCAATTTGGCAAATGGATGCTAAAATTTTGCAATTTTATAAAGGAAAATTGCAAAGACCTGAGAAAGGAAATGGAATATAATAAGTTCATAGCAAGGGAAGAACCCAAAGAAAACGGAGGATATTAAAATGAAAAAAAAGCTTGTTAGTGTATTATTATGTGTCAGTATGGTAGCTGCTATGGCAGCAGGATGTGGTTCCAGCAGCACAGGAACAACAGAAGCAAAGACAACAGAAGCAAAGACAACAGAGGCAGCTAAGACTGAAGCTCCTGCAACAGAAGCACAGGAAACCGTAAAGGGTTCTGAGGCAGCAAGTGAAGAAGCAAAAGATGACAGTGCAGGCGGCGATAAACTGGTAGTAGGTTTTGCACAGATCGGACAGGAATCCGGATGGCGTGATGCAGAGACAGCTTCCATTCAATTCTATGCAGGACAAAACGTAGATACCATTGATCTGAAATTTGCAGATGCTCAGCAGAAACAGGAAAACCAGATCAAAGCAATCAAGTCCTTTATTGAAATGGGCGTAGATGTAATCGGACTTGCTCCGGTAGTAGAGACGGGATGGGACGCAGTATTTACAGAGGCACAGGAAGCAGGAATCCCGATCGTACTGGTTGATAGAAAAGCAGATGTAGATGAAAGCTTATATTCTACATTCATCGGCTCCGACTTCATTGAAGAAGGTAAAAATGCAGCAATTGAAATGGGTAAATTATTAGAAGAAAAAGGAAAAATCGTTGAGTTAGAAGGAACCGTTGGTGCTTCTGCAGCAAATGACCGTAAAACAGGATTTGATGAAGAAATCAAAGCAAATCATCCTGATATCGAAATTCTGGAATCCCAGACCGGTGACTTTACAAGAGCAAAAGGGAAAGAAGTTATGGAATCTTTCTTAAAGACTTATGGCGAAGAAATCAAAGGTGTATATGCACATAACGATGATATGATGCTGGGTGCTATTGAAGCGATAAAGGAAGCTGGATTTAAACCGGGAGAAGACATTAAAACAGTATCCGTTGACGGCGTAAAAGGGATCTTTGAAGCTATGGCAGCAGGGGAAGCAAACGTTACTGTAGAATGTAATCCATTACTTGGCGAACAGTTCTTCGATACTTGCCAGAAATTAAAAAATGGCGAAACAGTTGAAAAATGGGTAAAATCTGAAGAAGGTATCTATCGTCAGGATACGGCGGCAGCAGATTTACCAAACCGCCAATATTAAAAAGATTTTATGATCTTATTAAAATCCGCTCCAGTACGACTGAGAGCGGATTTTGGATAAGGGGGCAGATAAACAGCAGGAATGGAGGAAATGTGATATGGGTAAAGAGGATATCTTACTTCAAATGAATCATATATCAAAAAGCTTTGGTAAAGCAGTAATTGCGCTGAGTGATGTGCAGCTGGAATTAAGAAAAGGGGAAGTTCTGGCGCTTTTAGGAGAAAACGGTGCAGGAAAATCCACATTGATTAAGGTATTAACAGGAGTAGAGGAAAGAGACAGCGGAACAGTTCTGATGGAAGGGAAAGAAATTTATCCCAAATCCCCGTTAGAGGCGCAGGCAGACGGAATCAGTACGGTATACCAGGAGGTAAACCTCTGTCCGAATTTGTCTGTGGCAGAGAATATTTACATAGGCAGGGAAATAAGAAAAGCGGGCAGAATAGACTGGAAAACCATTAACCAGAAGTCAAAGGAGTTAATGAGGCGGTTTGATCTGGATATAGACGTAACGAAAAATCTGGATAATTATTCTGTGGCAATTCAGCAGATGATTGCAATCGCCCGTGCCTGTGATGTATCAGCAAAAGTACTGATACTGGATGAACCCACTTCCAGTTTGTCTACAATGGAAGTAGAAAAATTGTTTGAAACAATGAGAAAGCTTCGAAAAGAAGGAATGGGAATAATATTTGTAACACACTTTCTGGATCAGGTTTATGAGATTACAGACCGAATTACGGTTCTTAGAAATGGAGAATATGTAGGAACTTATGAAACAAAGAACCTGCCAAGGGTAGAATTGGTAGGAAAAATGATAGGTAAAGACTATGCGAAATTAAACCAGACAATGGCAATTAATGAAGAAGAAAATAAATCGGATGAATTATTAATAGATATGGCAGATGTCACGGGGGCAGGAACCATCCAGGGATTTAGTCTGAAGATCAATAAAGGAGAGGTATTGGGACTCTCCGGACTGCTTGGAAGCGGAAGGTCAGAAACAGCCCGGTTAATATTTGGTGTGGATAACCTGGAAAAAGGAACCCTTGAAATAAAAGGAGAAAAGACAAAGTTAAAGGGAACACTGGATGCGATCCGCAGAGGCATTGCGTTCTGTCCGGAAAACCGGAAAACAGAAGGTATCGTAGGTGAACTTACCATTCGAGATAATATCTGCCTGGCGCTTCAGGCGAAGCGGGGAATGTTCCGCTTCATATCCAGACAGGAGTCGGAGAAGATCGCAGATGAGTATATTAAGAAGCTGGAAATTAAGACCCCTTCCTCAGAACAGCTGATTAAAAACTTAAGCGGAGGTAACCAGCAGAAGGTAATTCTGGCAAGGTGGCTGGCAACGGAGCCGGAACTTCTCATGTTGGATGAGCCAACTAGGGGAATTGATATCGGAACGAAGGCAGAAATTCAAAAAATAGTAGTGGATCTGGCAAAACAGGGCATGGCGGTTATCTTTATTTCTTCGGAAATTGATGAGATGACCAGATGCTGCGGCAGAATGGTTATTTTAAGGGATATGAGAAAAGTAACGGAACTCCGGGGCAGCCAGATATCAGAAGAAGCAATTATGCGGTATATAGCTGGAGGTGACAGTCATGAAGAAACTAAATAAAATTTCTAAAAACCAGGCATTTTGGCCCTTTGTGATATTGCTGGCTATTATCCTGTTTAATGGAATCATTTCTGGAGGAAGTTTCTTTCAGATGAAAATAGTCGATGGGCATCTATATGGAAGAATCATTGATATTATAAGAAACGGCAGTAAACTGATGATCTTATCTATTGGTATGACAATGGTTCTGGCTACCGGAGGAACCGATATTTCGGTTGGTTCGGTGATGGCAATAAGCGGAGCCATTGCATGCAGTATCGTAAGCAGTAGCATTTTACCTGGAGTGGGAGGAAATGTGGCAATCGCGATTATACTGGCTCTTCTGGCAGGTCTGTTATGCGGTCTGTGGAATGGATTTCTGGTTGCAAAGATTCAGATCCAGCCCATTGTGGCAACGATGATTCTGATGGTTGCGGGGCGTGGTATCGCACAGCTGGTAACCGGCGGTAAAATTGTAACTGTAAGTTCAGATGCCTATTACTTTATTAACGGCGGATACATTTTTGGAATACCGTTTCCGGTATACCTGGTTGTAATTTTATTAATTATTGTACTGCTTTTTACCAAGAAAACTGCATTTGGACTCTTTCTGGAATCCACCGGATGTAATTCAGTATCCAGTAAATTTGCCGGAATTAACGTAGATGCGATTAAACTGGTAGTTTACACCTGCTGCGGTATCTTTGCAGCACTGGCTGGTCTGATTGAAAGTGCCAGTATCAAAGGTGCTGATTGTAACAATGCAGGTCTCATGATTGAAATGGATGCAATTCTTGCTGTAGCTATAGGGGGTACATCTTTGAGCGGAGGACGTTTCTCCATCCCGGCTAGTATTGCAGGAGCCCTGATTATCCAAAGCATTACAACGACTGTATATGCAATGGGAATTGCTCCGGAAATTACGCAGGTAGTAAAAGCTATTCTAGTTGTAATCATCTGTCTTTCACAGTCGAAAGAATTTAAAGAGACATTTACAAGAAAATTCTCTAAGAGAAAGGTGGCGAAGCAGGCATGAGAGAGATAGCAAAAAAGAGATTGAAAATTAATAACGTTTCGCTGATAATCACGTTTGTGCTGTTTATTGCACTATTTATATTCGGGGCTGTTTCATATGATCGTTTTTTATCCTTGTCTACATTCCTGAATTTATTTAACGATAATGCGTATCTGATTATAGCTTCTATTGGAGTCACCTTTGTTTTGCTGACAGGCGGTATTGACATATCCATCGCATCTACGATTGCTTTTACCTGTGTATTTTCAGCATTCTTACTTCAGAAAGGAATTCCGGCATTTGTAGTAATTCCATTAGTTCTTCTGGTTGGAGCACTGGTAGGATTTGGAATGGGTTATATTATTCATTTCTTTAAACTGCAGCCTTTTATTGTTACACTTGCAGGACAGTTTTTGATGAGAGGGCTTTGCGCGGTAATCAGTACGGAATCCATTTCCATCTCCAATGATTTTTATACAAAAATGGCATTGAGCAAGCTGGTGATCGGTAAAGGAAAGATATATTCTTATGTATTCATTGCATTAGTAGTAATATTAGTAGCTTACTACATATTAAAATTTACTAAGTTTGGAAGAAGCATCTATGCCTTAGGCGGTAATGAGCAGTCCGCAATTCTCATGGGACTTCCGGTAGCAAGAACTAAAATCGCGGTTTATGTAATCAGCAGCTTCTGTGCAGCACTTGCAGGTGTGGTTTTCAGCTTTTATACATTAGCTGGATATTCACTTCAGAATCTGGGGCTGGAATTGGATGCCATATCATCTGCTGTTATCGGCGGCACGCTTCTTACAGGAGGTGTGGGCACCGTAATCGGTACGACCATAGGTGTTCTGATTCAGGGAATTATTCAGACGATCGTAACTTATGAAAATCTGAATACATGGTGGACAAAAGTAACAATAGCAGCACTGTTGTGTGTATTCATTGTTATCCAGAGAATTATATCTATACGTGCTGAAAAATTAAAAGGGAAATAGGATTTTATTCGAATCCGATTGCGAAATTACCCGGTCAAAGCTATAATATAGGGGCAGGAAGTGACAGAGAGGGGTGAGCGAAATGAACAAGCTTAAGAACAAATTCATGAATATTACGATACGTAGTAAAATGGTCTGGTCTTATATTGTCGCTTCGCTGATCCCTTTTTGCGTGTTCGGAATGATAGGAATAAGCGTATTTACGGGACAGGCGAAAAAAAGTGTTTCCCAGCATGCAGACCAGATGATGAACCAGGTTAAAACCTCAATTGATGTATATGTAAACAGTATTGATAAAATAGCTAACTTTATTATCTGCAGAATGGAAAACACCGATTACGGATCCATGAAAACTGAAGACAATGTTTACTGGAAACAAGAAAAGTTAAGTTTGGAAAATACCCTGGATGATCTGGCATTTTCCAATAAAGAAATAGCAGGTATCTTTGTTGCCACAGAAAATGATTTATGTACCAATACGGGGATGAGGCGTATCTCCCGTGATTCATTTAAGAATGAGGACTGGTACCGACAGGCAGCGGCTAACCCTGATGAAATGCAGATAATCAGTAATATTGCCGGCAGAAATATTGCAACAGATAAGAGTTATAGCATTGATGATGTGTTTTCCATTGCAAAGGCTATTAAAAATGCGGATACTGGTGAGATTATGGGGGTGCTGCTACTGGACATCAAGCATGATATCATTTCCAAATCCATACAAAACGTAACCATTGGGGATAATGGGTTTGTGTTTGTACTTGACAAAGATGACCGTATGGTTTATACCCTGCCCAATAAAGTGACTTACCGTATTGATCCAGCATGGCTTACCCCGGAACAGGTTCCGGTAGATGCCAGAATAAACGGGGAAAATTATCAGATACGCTATGAAGAGTCTGAATACACTGGATGGAAGATCGTAGGCGTATTTTCCCTGGATGAGATCATGGGAAGTACCAATGCCATGTTTTATATTTTATCCGGCGGTCTGGCAATGACCCTGATCTTTGTCCTGGTGATCTCTTTAAAGATATCCCAGACCATTACAAATCCCATTGTTGAGTTAAAACTTCTAATGCGTGAAGTGGCATCGGGCAATCTGGCTGTACGCTTTGAAGGAAACTATAATGATGAGGTGAGTGAACTGGGATATGGTTTTAATCATATGCTGGTCCAGATAGAGAGCCTGGTAGATATGGTCTATTTGGAGCAAAAAAATAAGAGAATGGCCGAATTGAAAGTTCTTCAAGAGCAGATAAAGCCCCATTTTCTCTATAATACACTGGATACCATCAGCTGGATGGCGCGGGAATATCAGGCACACGACATTGTCAGGCTGGTTGATGCACTGACAAATATGTTTCGGATCGGTCTTAGTAAGGGAAGAGATTACATTAAAGTGGAACAGGAGATTAAGTACGTCTCCAATTACCTGTATATTCAAAAAATTAGGTATGGACCAAAGCTGAACTATGAGTTGATAGTAGATGACAGCCTGAATCAATGCGTGGTTCCTAAACTGATGCTGCAGCCCCTGGTGGAAAATGCCATTTACCACGGCATAAAAACAAAGCGCGGGGAAGGGCATCTGATTATAAGATGTGAAAGTGCGGCTGACAGCTGGATGGAATTTACAGTGGAAGATGATGGTGCAGGAATGACAGAGGAAAAATCAGAGCAGATCAATGCATTGTTAAACGAACACTCCCAGTTGGAAGAAAATCAGAGTTTTGGACTGTTCTATATCAAAGAGCGGTTAAGAATCCGGTACGGTGATAAATTCTGCGTGAGAGTAACCAGTGAACCGGGAGCCGGAACAAAGGTGATCATCCTGATACCACAGAGTGTGGATCTGCTGGAGGGAGGTAACAGGGATGAAAAATAAGATCATAGCTACCGCTTCCATATGTGCAGTTATCCTTATTATGTTCCTGGGGCTGCATATTTATAATCAGGGTATTGACAGCGGTGAATATCGGGAAATCGAATATGTAATCGGTGTATCACAGGCAAATATGCGGGAATCCTGGAGACTGGCACTGACCAGTGAAATAGAGGAAGAAGCCAATAAATATGATAATATCAGATTAATTATGACGGATGCCACCTCCGATGTTACCAAGCAGGTAAAGGATGTGGAAAAACTCATAGATTTTGGCATTGATCTGTTGATTATATCTCCTTGTGATACCGAAATTATGACATCCATTATCAGCAGGGTATACCATAAGGAAATCCCGGTCATTGTTATG
This sequence comes from Clostridiales bacterium, assembly GCA_018365455.1. GTDB lineage: Bacteria > Bacillota > Clostridia > Lachnospirales > Lachnospiraceae > Robinsoniella. The sequence goes on along the minus strand of JAGZJZ010000077.1, from coordinate 890 downwards.
GACAGAGGAGTAGAGGGATTTGATTATTCTCTGTTTATCGGTCCGGATAATGAGCAGATTGGCAGGAGGGCAGGCGAAGGCGTACTGAGGCTGCTGAAAGATGAAGAGGGAAAAGTACTGGAGATCTGCCAAAGTGAGGATTCTCTGCCAAGCCAGAACAGAAGTAAGGGATTTGATTCCATCATCTCCCGGTATCCGCAAATTGAAAAAAGCGTCTGCAGGATAGAGTCTGGATCAAAAGATGATGCTGAAGATACGATGCTTGCCATGGGGGATCATCTGAAGGATTATGACGTGATATTTGCTCATAATGACTATATGGCATTAGGGGCGTATCAGGCAATGGAGAAAATCGGGGCAGAAGCCAAAATTTTGGGGATCGATGGTTTCCTTGGAGAAAATGAAGGGATTGATCTGATTTCTCAGGGGAAAATTGAAGAGACGATCACATGTCCTACCGGTGGAAAAGAAGCAATACAATATGCCCTTGATATATTGAGACAGGCGAGCGGTGTGCCAAAGCAGGTTATTTTAAGAAGCCATGTTGTTACTAAGGACAATGTAGAGGAATATATGGCGGGCCTGAACGAAACATATAAAAAGCCAGATAAAATTATTGATGTGGGATATGCTCAGGTTGGAATGGAAAGTGCATGGAGAAGGGCCAATACAGAATCCATTAAAGAAGCGGCGAAAGAATTCGGAATGAATCTGATTTTCGAGGATGCCAACCAATCCCAGCAAAAACAAATTGAAGCTATTCGAAAATTTATTAAAATGAATGTGGACGTGATCGTGGTATCACCGGTAGTTGACAGCGGATGGGATGAGATTCTGAAGGAAACTAAGGCTGCAGGTATTCCGGTATTGGCTTCTGACCGCAAAATTGC
>JAGZJZ010000022.1 GCA_018365455.1 Clostridiales bacterium | reverse complement strand
TCGGTGACAGTTAGGTTCTCTGCCAGCGAGGCCAGTGTTACACCGGGGTAATAGGTGATCTGATTGGAAACTGCGCTTATGGAATCTGCGGTTGCGCTCACAGGAGCCACATTCGTTGCTGTAAATACTAAATAGGTGGGAAGCATACGCGCCCCCCGGCTCTGCTCCACCAGTTCCTTGGTAGCATAAGTCTCTCGCTCACTTAAACTGCCAATCGCTGTTTTTGTCTGACTCAAAATTGTTTCGGCGCTGCCGCCTCCATCCAAATTATATGCGAAAACGCAGCCCTGCATTTTCGCTGCTTGGGCCGCACCGGCCAATGTCCAGGAGCCACTGAGCAATACAAAGGTGCCATCTTCTTTTACGCCAATGATCTGCCGCACTGCATCCTGGCTGTAATGTGCCACATAGTTATCATAGCCGGACAGGATCTCTCCGCCCGCCAGGACGGGTACAAAGCCCGTCACAGCTGATACTATCTTTGCTTTGCCGCGCTCATTGGTTCTGCCAATGGTATAGTAAGTGGCTGCATCGAAATCACCTGTAACCATCCGGTCTGCATTGGCATGATAAGGCGCCCAGCCCAATTCTCCATCGGAATCAATTACCAGAATATCACACTGGGTATGATCAAGAGATTCTGTGCTTTTTAGTACGGTTCCATTGGAAATGACAACGCCGTCCGCCTCTTTGAAATCATAGCAATAGGTGTTATTTTCATTGTTGTAAAATATACCGGCATTTGCAGCCAGAACAATGTTATTATCCTGCCCATAGGCTTCCACCATGCCCAAAACATTGGTTGTGTTATTTCCATCCGCACCGGTAGGAACAAATACGGAAGGGATTAGACCGGACACCTCCGTATAAGTATAGGGATTACTATCAAAAACAGCGGTTCCATATGTGATATGTTCATCGTGTTCTGCCAATGTTACGGATATAGCATCGGCGGGGTCGGTTCCAATAGGGGTCGCACCGGTATTTCCGTTTTTCACCACAATGGTGAAATAGGCCGCACCGGAACAGGCGGACTGGGTTAGATCGGCTGTAAATGAGCGGCCCGGAGCAATCCATTCATCCGTTGCTCCGATCCGGGCTCCAGTCTGGGTATAAAGCTCTAGCTTTGCATAATATATGCTGTTATCTGCAATATCTACAGTTATGCTATCCGCATTTTCACTGATCGGTAGTAGGTGTTTATAGCCTTCGTTGTCTGCTTCATTGGCATCATTTTTTGAGAGCAACAAAGCACGGTTGGCATCAGGGGCAATCTCCACAGAACCAGACCTGGTATTTGTGATATAACCGGATATATACGCTTCATTATTGTCTTTGGCTATTATGTTTCCATCTGTTGTAACCCTGTTTACACCAGAACCATCTTTAGCAGCCCATGCCGCGGGCAATAGGAATAGTATCAGCACGGTAACCAATAAAAGGGAACCAATACTTTTAAACATTGATCGTTTCATCTTTAATCTCCTTTTCATATATCTTAAAAATTGTCAAATAAATAATAGCAGTGAATTGAAAAATCCAAAATATGATCCCGTAAAACCTTTGTAAACTAAAAAATAGCATAGAAAATTACTTATTCTTTACAATTATTTTACTAAAGAAAGGTGGAGGAAAAACTTTTGTTTTAGTAGGATGATTTCTGTAAATTATTAATTACTTGAAGGGATGGTAAGAAATGAAAAACAGATTAAAACGCATCACGGCATTAATTGTGACAATTGCTATGTCGATATCAATGGTAATGACTCCTTCACTAAATGCAATGGCTGTTTCTGTAGAGCCGATTCAGTCTATAGTGGAAGACAAAGACTATCAAAGCCAGGACGAGGAAAGCGAAGCAGAGCTGAGTAAAATATCAGATGTGGAATCTGAATCGGACTCTGAACAGACAGAAACAAATATTCTGGAGACAGAACAAAGCCAATCTAATTCGGATCTGAAAACGACACTTCCCGATACAATTCGTAATAAAATTTCCGGAAATGACACAAAGGGGGGAAATGTAATAGTAACTGCAACAGTGGATGGAGCGTTTAAACCAGATAGTATCTGGCTGTTTTACCGCCAGATGCCGTCCCAGGAATATACGTCTGTTGAAATGACAGTTGTTGACCAGGATAATCCGGATAGCTATCAGGCAGTTCTTCAGCCGGAGGAGCTATATACAGACAGCCTTGAATGGTTTACCCAGGCATTTTTTGGTGAACAGTCGGTAAAAAGTAACGAGGAGGTTACGGTACTCGTTAGCTCGGTTGACAGCGATGAAGCATCACCTCTTCTAATTACCGAGGCTGTGCAGGCATCCCCTAAGGGTGCCAGCTATACCTGGTTTGAAGTTTATAACAATGCAAATGAAGCAATCAATCTAAAAGATTATATCTTTTATTATGTTTATCCTACCGGAAGCTGGCTGGAGTGGTTTACCGATGGATATAACAGCGCAACGGCTTCAAAAGTACCAAGCGGCCATATATCAGATAAGGATGTGATCTTACAGCCGGGAGAGAGCTGTATTTTCTGGCCGGGCGGAACGGTATATAGTGATTCTAAAGAAACTGCAATGAGGGAATATTATGGGATAGAACAGAATATCCAGGTTATCCATATTAAGCATGGCGGTTTTCATGCCAGTCAGGACCGGACGGTACGTATCGGAAAAGCATCGGATGATATTATTGCAGAATGCAGTGTCAGCGGAAGCGATAATCCGGCACCTGCAAAAAAAGTATCTGATCAGTTTACCTATCGAAAAGATGGAAATTTGGGATATAAGGTCTCGTCTCAGGCTGAACCAACACCTGGAATGACAGCATCCTGGCAAATGCCGGACCAGCCGGTGGATTTGTCGGCAGAGACTTTGTTAACCAATGCGGCAGCGGAAGAGCTGGAAGACAGGATATCGTTTTCTGTTAATGTGAGTGGGGCTTTGGGTTCGGTAAATATATATCTTTCTTATCAGCAGTCAGGATTACCGGCTGAAAAAGTGCTGATGAAGTCTCAAAATAAAAGTGCAGAAGCAACGTTCTCGGTCGACCTGTCGAAAGATCTTCTCTGGTCGGATGAGGTGACCTGGCACGTGGAATCGTCTGATGGAAAGGCAACAGAGAATATTACGACGGCAGTAAATCATGGCGATCTTGACTACACAAAAGAACCACCCCTTATTTTTACGGAAGTGCTGCCAGTTCATGAAAATGGGCAATACACCTATGCAGAAATATTTAATAATTCCAACCAGTCGATAAATCTGGGTTATTATTCCCTTTATTATCAGTATCCTACGGATGCAGAAGCAGGGAAAGTATCTAAGACCTGGACTATAAATGCACCTGATATCTATATAGAGCCTGGAAAAAGCGTTGTTTTGTGGTTAAGCAATAATGGAACTAGCGTAGAACAGTTTAACACAAATTTTGGAACAGATCTGGTTGAAAATAAAGATATTGTACGGATTGAATATGCTGGATTCCATGACAGTGACTGGCGAAAGTTAAGTATCGGACGTACTTTTGATAAGGTGATCGCAAGTGTTACTTTCAATGAGAATGGTGCTGATTGTAAACCGGGAGAGAATACTACCATTCAGTACACTTATCCAAAAAGCGGCGATTATAAAGAAAGCATAAAGGTATCAAATAAGCTGCAGCCATCACCAGGAAGTACCGATACATGGCAGGTGCCTTCCGAAGATAAGCGGGTAAATTTCCCGGGTTACCCGGAATATCCGGATACTGGGGCTTCTCCAGTTGTGAAAGAACGCACGGATAATCCGGTGCCGGAGATCATTAGTGAAGGAGAGGAATTATTTGCAGCGTTTGATTGTTCCGATGCTATTGGATTGACTTCCATGGCAATCAAGTACCGCTTTGATAATGAAGAGAAATTTCGCACTGTTTATGAAGCAAAGCAGCGTGTGAATGGACGCTTTTTTGCCAGAATTCCAGCAAATGAAATCCTGGGGCATAAGAGCCTGGAATTTTATGTGGAGGGATATAACCTTTACCGCAGTACAAAGACAAAAACCTACACCGTAGGAATCAATGGAGCAAATGATTTTGAGGGCATTCGTCTGAACGTTAATGACGCAAGTGTTGTTAATGGAGTAAAGACAATCACTGCAAATAATGGCAAGAATAATAAAGATACAAAGATATTAATTAATAATAAAGAAGAAGATACAGCAAGAGTATTAGAAAATGGTGCTTTTCTTTCGCTGGAAACAGGAGGTCAGGATAATTATTTTAAAAATGTTGTGACGGCTCCCTATGGGGAGAATAGCAGGGAGATCATATCCTATCTTGGAAAATGGACAAATCTGGAGGATCGCGCATTTTTGGTAGATAACAAATACTTTGCGGTAGATGAAAATGGAAACTATGTCGTTACATTCACTATTTGGGCAGGTGATTCCGGAACGCCGTTTGAAGATATCTATCAGCCTTCTGAAAATCACGAAGATTTTACGGTGAATAATGTTAAATTAGTGTTGGCAAATGGAGAAGTAATCGGGCCTGACCGAGCTAGGCAGGATTATACATATTCAGGAGATTCATTCAAATTGGACCTGGAGAATCCGGAAATAGACAGGACATATAAGATCGGAGACACAAAAAATGGTACCATGGCTCCTTCCTTGGAGCTGCATTTCACAATACCTGCTGATAAACTCACCGCAGTAGGTACAAACTGGGATACTTCAAGACTGATTGATGGTGTGTATGAAGTAAAAGCTGTCTCAGAGGAGAAAGAAGCTATAGCAAATGTTACCGTAGATAATACGGCACCGGTTATTCGGACAGGAATACAGAATCATGACGTATTAACAGGAGATATTTTGTTTGATGCTGATATCACAGATGCAAATGGAGTTCAGGAACAGATGACCTGCGCACGCCTGGACGGAAAAACCATTTCACTCCCATATACAATTGCATCAAAAGATATGGAGTCTGGTGAGCACATTTTTACGGTTACCGCATACGATATCTGTGGAAATAAAGCCGAAAATGAAGTGACATTCACAACAAATACCGTTAATCCTTCCGGAATTAGTGGGAAAACCAGCGAAGTAAAAGCAGATCAGGCGCAACTGTCAGTGGAGGTTGCACAATTAAATGGAAAGAGTGGAACAGCAGAATTTTATAAAGGAAGAGCCTTAACCCTGGAAAATGGATCTGTAACCATGGAACAAGGTGATGGAAGCAGCCAGATCACACTGGATGCAGGAAATGAAGAAATGAAGGTTACCTCACCTACCGGCAATCTTCCCTATCAGATCTTTACCGTTAAGACGGGGAGCGTTAAAAGTACGGATCGCATTGCTGCAAACTGGGATGGTAATGCAAGTTATGCCGACGAAACACATGCAACCGCTATGTACGTATACAATACAAAGGAAAACCGATGGGAGCTGCTGAAAAAAGCAGATGAAAACGGAAGCATTAAGGCAGAATTCCAGGCGGAAAATCATGTAGTGCAGGACACAGCATATCTTTTAGTTCAATGCAGAAGCGCAGGTACTCCACAAGTATCTCCAGGAAAAGCTAAAAGTGCAGCACTATCTGGCTGGGACGGCATGCTAAGACCGGAGCAATACGACTTTTCCATGGCATGGATTACAGATACCCAATATTATGCAGAAACCTGGCATGATCACTTTTCAGCTCAGAATCAGTGGATTGTAAACAATGCACTGGATTGGAAGATTCGCTACACCATCCATACAGGCGATATTGTAGACGAATGGGATATGCAGGATCAATGGCAGCGAGCGGATTAGGCAATGAAAATATTTGATGACAATAATATGCCGTATGGGATACTGGCCGGAAACCATGATGTAGCAGCAGGAAATGAGTATTACAATAATTACTGGAACAATTTTGGTGCAGACCGATTCGCAGATAAGGATTACTATGGAGAAAGCTACAAGAATAATCTGGGACATTATGATCTGCTGACGGAAAATGGACAGGATCTCATTATTCTATATATGAGCTGGGATATTTATAAGGAAGAGATCGACTGGATGAATCAGGTATTGGAACAATACAAAGATAGAAAAGCTATTTTGTGTTTCCACAGATATGCAAATGTTAAAATCACGGATGACAGCATCCTAGATTATGCCGGAAAGGTGATACAGGAAAATGTAGTAGCTAAAAATGAAAATGTAATTGCAGTTTTAAATGGCCATTACCATGGTGCATCTATACAGGTAGACGAATTCCAAAATACGGATGGCTCGAAGCGTCTGGTATATCAGATTTGTACCGATTATCAGTCAGATCCGGAAGGAGGTTCAGAGTATATCAAATTCCTGTATTTCGATCTTCAGAATGATAAGATTTATATGAATTCCTATTCACCTGCAAAAGAAGATTTTAACTACTTTGATTCACCAAAGCTGGAATCTTATGGAGCTGGAACCGTTGCAATTAATCAGGACATTTATGAACTGGATGTTGATTTTGATACTTCTGCCAAATCTTTGGAAACCAGCCGTTTTGCTGCAGCAGTATACACCGATGAGATAATCGGAAAAGCACCTGTTTCTAACGGCAGGGCAGAGTTTAACTGGAGCGGGCTTTCGCCGGAAACGGGATATGGATGGTATGCCAAAGTGACTAATGATAACACGGGAGCTGCCCGGTCAAATGTAGATATATTCTATACTGGGAAAAAGCAGCCGGAACCGTCTAAGCCAGAACCGCCAAAACCGCAGCCTCCTAAACCAGAAGAACCGTCAAAACCTGTTGCTCCTGAAGTAACTGTTGGAAACACCGCTCTTAAAGTAAGCGCTTCTTCCTATAACAGTCTAAAGCTTACCTGGAAAAAGGCAAAAAATGCTTCTGGCTATATCATTTACCGGAGCGATAAGAAAAATGGTAAATATAAAGTAGCTGCATCTATAAAAAAAGGAAATCAGACCTCCTATACGGACAAAAAGCGTAAACCCGGAAAAACCTACTACTATAAAATACGTGCATTCGGATCTATAAATAATAAAAAGAAATATGGAAGCTATTCTTCGATAAAAAAATGCAAAGTTGTACCAGGAGAAGTTAAAATCGCTTCTGTTTCCAATAAAAAAAAGAAATCTTTATCCATCAAATGGAAAAAGACAGCTGGAGCCGATGGCTACAAAATTTATCGTGCTGCAGGTAAAAACGGGACATACAAAAAAATCAAAACGATCAAAGTAGCTAATTCTAAGCAAAAGTCTTTTACATTTACAGATAGCGGACTAAAGAAGGGTAAAACTTATTACTACAAAATAAGAGCATATCGTAAATTAGGAAAAACAAATATAATAGGAAAAGCTGGCAAGGTAAAAAGCAAAAAAGTTACCAGATAAATTCAGTATTCCTGTAATTAATTTGTTATAAAGAAACGGCGGTCTAGATTTGGCCGCCGTTCGTAATTTTACGCCCATTTTATACGCTAATATTGTTTAATCTGGCACTCTCGCTGTTTCTATGCAGATATATCCTAAAGGAATAAAATTGTGATAAGTTCAGGTAATGGTGGAAAAAATATTAGAATTTTTTACATTCATTTTACACTGTTAAGATATTGTTTTTTACATTCTGTCACTAAAATATAATAGAGAAGGAGGAGAAGTATGAAAATATCAATGAATAGGATTTGTAAGTCATTTGATAAAGCTGAAGTTATAAAAAGCCTTGACCTGGAAATACAGGATAATGACTTTACTACGTTGCTCGGTCCGTCAGGGTGTGGTAAAACTACGATATTACGGATGATTGCCGGGCTTGAAAAGCCTGATTCCGGAGAGATATGGTTTGATGATAGTTGTGTTTTCTCAGATAAAAATAGAATTAACATACCTCCAGAAAAAAGAAATATTGGATTTGTTTTTCAGGATTTTGCATTATGGCCTCATTTAAGTGTATTTGAGAATGTTGCATTTGGATTAAGAGCCAAAAAAGATACCGTAAATATAAAAGAAAGAGTAAATGAAGCGCTTGAATCTGTTCAGCTTTCAGAATATAAAGACAGATATCCTTCACAGCTTTCGGGAGGACAGCAGCAAAGAGTTGGATTCGCAAGAGCTATCGTTACTAAACCAGACTGCATTCTTTTTGATGAGCCGTTATCAGCTCTTGATGCTATATTAAGAGAAGATATGAGATTGGAAATGAAAGGGCTAATAGAAAAATTGAATACAACAGCTGTTTTTGTAACACATGACCAAATGGAAGCAATGAGCATGAGCGACTGGATTATTGTCATGAATAAAGGCAGGATTGAACAACAAGGTAAACCGGAAAACATATACCAGAGGCCTAAGACACACTTTATTGCGAATTTTATCGGTAAATCAAATTGGGTCGAAACTGACAGTATGTTCAGACCGGAGACTGCTGCATTAAAAAAGAAAGACGGTTATCGAGAATTCCCAGCCGTGGTAAGCGGTATTGACTTTTTGGGTGAAAAATACAATTTATATTTGAATGTTCATGGTAAGCGATGGACTGTTGAATCCTCCAGTAGGTACAGTGTAGGAGCTGAAGTTTCTGTTTACGTAAATGAGCATGATATCGTAACGATTTGATAAAAGAGGAGAGAAAAAAATGAAAAGAAAAGTTCTGGCAGTATGTACAATTGCAGCGATGGCAATGAATCTCATGGCATGTGGTGCAGAAAATGCAAATGCTTCAACCAATGTTAGTACAGAAAAAAATACTCAGAATGCAGCAACAGAGCAGGCTGACGACAATACAGAAAGTAAAGAACAGAGCGGTTCTGTAACGGTATATATGCCAAGCCCTACAGACCTGAATACAGCATACGTGGATGGGTTTGAGAAAAAAACAGGTATAAAGGTAGATTTGTTTGAAGGAACAACAGGTGAAATACTTGCAAGACTGGAGACGGAAAAAAATAACCCGGTCGCAGATGTTGTTGTTCTTGCTTCATGGTCTGACGGGCTTTCTATGAAAAATAGCGGACAGACGTTAAGTTATCCGGAAGCAGATAATAAAGACAAATTGTATAAGGAATGGGTGGATGAAGATAATATGCTGTTTGGAACCAGTGCTTCCGCTCTTGGCGTAATCTACAATACTACAATAATTGAAAGCTTAAATGCAGATTGGTCCGAACTGTCAGATGAACAGTATAAAGATTTATTAGCAATTCCGGATCCTGAAAAATCCGGCTCGTGTAAGGATTTTCTTGCGGGTTATATGTGCGATACAGATAATGACTGGAGTGCTTGGGAAGGGATGGCAAATAACGGAATGATGATCGCAGGTGCAAATAAAGCAGCACTGGAAAGCGTTATTACAGGTGAAAAAGGAATACTGGTGGCAGGTGTTGACTATAATGCATACACCAATATGGAAAAAGGTGAGCCTTTGAATATTTATTATCCGGAATCCGGGACGGTGATTAATCCACGGCCTGCAATGATTTTGAAATCAAGCCAAAATGTAGACAATGCAAAAGCATTTATTGATTATCTGATGTCTGATGAAGCACAGATGATGGTTGCTGATGCATATCTTCTGCCAGGGAGAAGTGATATTACCTGTGGTAATCGGACAAATGTAAGCGAAATTACTACCTTTAGAAATATGGACTGGAATACTATGATGAAAAACTCAGGAGAAATAGCATCAAAGCTTAATAAGCTTTGCCAGTAGAGGAGAAGCAGAGTGTGAATAACCTTACAAACAAAAGAAAAATAGCCATATATTTTACAATATTTGTTTTGCTATTTGTTCTAATTATTCTGCCGATTATTTCAGTTTTTGGAGAGGCGGTCATTATAGATGGCCGCTTTGATTTTACGAATGCTTTGCAGATATGGGTGTCGAAGGAGAATGTTAAGACAATAACGAATTCACTTATTTTAGGGATTCTGGTAGTCATCGTATCGACGATTATTTCAACCCCTTTGGCTTTCTTATTAGCCAGAACCAGATTCTCAAGATATAAGTGGCTTGATATCATCCTTATGATTCCATTTATGACACCGCCTTATATTTCATCTATGGGATGGATACTGTTTATGCAGAAAAGAGGTCTGTTCCAGCAGATCTTTCCGGGAACAGGAAGTCTTTCAGAAAAATTCTTTTCACTTGGCGGATTAGTGCTTGCTATGAGTTTTCATGTTTTTCCATTTATGACTACGATGATAAAGAATGCAGTGCTCAATATTGGAATAAATCTTGAGGAAAGCGCTTCTGTTAGCGGTGCTGGCTTTTTTTACAGATTCAAAAAAATCGTTCTGCCTTTACTAACAGGAAACTATGCAATTGCTATGCTGCTTGTCTTTGTAAAGACGATGTCTGAATATGGGACTCCCTCTACGATTGGCAATAGAATCGGATTTTATGTGTTTACAACAGATATACATCGGTATGCTTCCACATCGCCAATCGATTTTGGCAAAGCATCAAGTCTGTCTAGTGTACTGGTTCTTATTTGTATGCTTATGTGGTTGATTCAGAATAATATAACTTCACGTCATACTTATAATCTTCTTGGAGGTAAGGGAAAGCGTGAGTATATTTATACATGCCGAAAGCTGACAGAAGCAGCTGCGGGTATCTATCTTATTTTTATTATTACAGTATCGATCGGAATCCCTTATTTTTCAGTCATAGCAACTTCGTTAATTAAATTGCGTGGCTATGGTCTTTCACCAGGGAACTTTACTTTCCGGCATTACCTTGATTTGTTTACGAAAAACAGCAAAGGGTGGGAAGCGATGATGACCAGCTTTTTACTTGCAGTAATATCGGCTACAATTGCATGTTTCATCGGAACCCTGTTAGTTGTGCTGATTAAGAAGGGAAAGAGATGGAAGCAGATCATAGATGCAGAGGCTCTTCTGCCGGAAATGCTGCCAAACATTGTTCTTGTAATTGGACTGATGCTATTCTGGAATCGTATATATAAATGGCTGCCTTTGTATAATACATTGGGATTTATGATATTAACTTACGTAGTAATGTTTCTTCCATATTCTGTACAGTATGTAAGTTCAGCTCTAATGCAGACAGGAGAATCTCTGATAGAGGCTGGAAAAATATGTGGCGGTAATCATTTCTATGTTTTTGTTCATGTGACACTACCTCTTATAAAGAGGGGAGTGATTCAGGGATGGATGATGATATTTATTATCGTATTTAGGGAACTTGTTGGCGCAAGTCTCATATCTCCTCCAAATGTTCAGACAGTTTCAACATTTATAGTGCGTGAATTTGAACAGGGCAGCGCTTCAGTGGCAATGGCCATGGCATTAATCTGTGTTCTTATCACAACAACACTTCTGATTATTCTGAACTATGTGATGGACAGAAGGAAATACTGATTATGGAATTATATATCGCCGGAGGCTGTCAGGAACATGGCCGAAATTCGTTTCTTATTATAGGAAAGCCGTATTCAATTTTAGTAGACTGCGGGATTTCAGAAGGAGATAATCAACCGTATCCGTATCTGTCAAAACAGCATATCTCCAAAATAAAATATCTGTTTTTGACGCATTCTCATAAAGACCATTGTGGCGGTATAGAATGGTTGATTAGAAAAGGTTTTTCAGGAAAAATCATTTCTTCGGAGGAAACCAGACAGCAGTCCGGCATAACTTATCAAAACTGGAAACGATTATATTTTGATAATTGCTGTCCAGGTAAAGTAAAAATAGATGCCAGTCTTTCAGTGACATACGGACGAAGCGGTCACTGCACAGGCGGATTATGGTATCTTTTGCAATTCGAGGACAAAAGGATTCTTTTCTCAGGAGACTACAGTGAAAAATCAAATCTATATAAATGTGATAAACTGAAGAACATAAATGCAAATATTGCAGTACTGGATTGTGGTGACGGAAATAGTAAAGCGGATACAGACAGTTTAAAAGAAAATCTGTGTAATAAATTGAAAAACTGTATAAAAGAAAAGGGAACAGTACTGCTTCCGGTACCAAAGTATGGAAGAGGACTGGAGCTGGTGTGTATGCTTGAAGCGATAGAAGAATCCATACATATATATGTTGACAGCATGCTATACCAGCAGATTAAAGTGAGTGATGAACACTGGCACACCCATCAAATCCAGAGACAGATACGGCATCTGAGCCACTGGTGTAGAGAACCCGCGATAATAGTAGTCTCTGATGCGCAGTTAAGCAGTGTCCGGAATCAAAGATTTGCAGATAAATTCATCGAACTTGGAGGTCATATCGTATTTACCGGCCATATTTATAAAAATACGTATGCTGATTTTCTGTTCAACAACGGGAATGCGCAGCTATTTCAGTATCCTGTACATATGAATTATCATCAGGCAAGAACGGTTTGTTCGGATAACCAATTTGAAAAGGTGGTACTATTTCATTCCGCAAATATAATATCTGATAAAAGTCAATTGACAGAATGTGTATCTGTAAAAGATACATTGGAAATCTAGAGGAGAATAAAAATGAAAAGATTATTTACAGCAGTTTTAGCTTCCGTTAGTGTATTTTCTTTATTATATACAGTTCCTGTTAAGGCAGAAGCCAATATGGTACCGGACTATGAAATGAAGTTTCTTATTGATTCGGATAAAGTTCTTAACAGTGACCAACAGTTAAAGAGTGAATATCGTGATTTTTTCAACACAGGTAAAACATATGAAACGATTGGGGTTCTGTACATTGAAACACCTGAATATGATTTTTCTGATCAGGGGTGGAATAACAGAATTCGAATAAAAGAAGACAGTGACAATTTTGAACTGACATATAAGAAGAGATATTCTATTGAAAACGGAGATATTGATTCAGCTCTTTCAGTGGCTAACAGTGAAGGATTTGATATTTCTGACACAAATTATGAGGCACAGGTAGACTGGGGATATGCGAAAATGACCCTTAGTCTAAGCAATAAGAAAAAAGAGCCAAATAAAGGGTATGATGAGTTAGAATTACCAAAAAAAGATGATGCAATAGAAATCTTAAAAGATAGAATGCCGGGAAAATTAGAAAACTGGCAGGGGAAAAACTGGGGAAAAGATACCCTGGAAAACGGCAAAAAATGCGGTCCTGTTTACTACAGTAAATATGCCGGTAATATATCCGGAATTGATATCGATCTTGAAATATGGCCGGTATATAGTAAAACAGAAGATTCAACAGAGTATATTACGGAGGTATCGTTTAAGGAAGATACATATCGTGAAGCACTGGAAAACCGACAAATAGTGATGGATGCTTTAGAATCTAATATGATTATGCTGCATGAAGATTCACTAAAGACACAGAAGATTCTTGACGCATATCTGAAATCGTAATTGAGATGAATGTGGAATTTTCCACGGCTTATGGAATGGAAAGATCACAGCCAAGATTAGCAATTCGATGGAAATACCCCAGTTCAGTAAAAAGGTGTACGGCATATATAGCCGTATACCTTTTTTAGAAGAAAAATAATGTGATATTTAGATATTATCCAACTGAGTAATATTTTCTTGACAATTGCATAGATATGTCTTATATTAATAACAGGAACTATTATTAATTTTAAACGATTGGAGAAGTATCATGAAAAGAGTCTTTGGCAATCTTGAAATAGCTTTTGATATCATGTATTTAGTCTCAGCCTTTATAATAGGAATAGTGCTTCTTATGACATCTTCTTCTGACTTGCATACGCAGGCTGGAATTATGACTATCATATTGGTGGTTGGAGATTCTTTTCATCTGATTCCCCGAATCAAGGTCATTATTACCAAAAATGAAAAAGCCCTGCGCACTGCCTTGGGGCGTGGCAAACAGATCACCTCTGTTTCTATGACATTATTTTACCTTTTGCTCTGGCAAATAGGACTGCAGATAAGCAGTACTACAGTTCTTCCATTCTGGAACTGTCTGATATACGCGATGGCTGTTCTGCGTGTAGTTCTTTGTTTTCTGCCAGCAAACCGCTGGGTAGATGTTAAACCACCTGTAAAATGGGGAATATATCGCAATATCCCTTTTTTTATAATAGGAATTATGGTATCAATACTTTTTTTCCTGAATCGGAATGTGATAATAAGTATCCATTATATGTGGCTGGCAATTTTATTCAGCTTTTCTTTTTATCTTCCGGTTGTTCTTTTTACAAACCGTAACCCCAAAATAGGAATGCTGATGCTTCCCAAAACAGGCTGTTATCTTTGGGTTATCAGCATGTGCCTATTTCTGTAGAAATGGCTGGTTTCCACGAAATCCAAAGTGTGAGTAATACTGTAACTGTTAACAAGATACTTATTTCACCCACGAAAGGAGATTTACTATGAATGAGCATAAGAAGTTAACGAATGAGGTCGGCGCTCCGGTAGCTGATAATGAAGTTTCAATAACCGCCGGTCCAAGAGGTCCTGTAGTGATGCAGGATGTATGGTTGATGGAGAAGATGGCACATTTTAACCGGGAAGTCATTCCGGAACGCCGTATGCACGCCAAAGGCTGGGGTGCTTATGGAACATTTACTGTAACACATGATATTTCTAAGTACACCAAAGCAAAGGTGTTACAGCCAGGTGCGGTAACAGAAACTTTTACTCGATTTTCTACAGTAGCGGGAGAACGAGGAGCTGCAGACTGTGAACGTGATATTCGAGGTGTTGCCACAAAGTTCTATACCGAAGAAGGCAACTGGGATCTGGTTGGGAATAATACGCCTACCTTTTTTATCAGAGATGTACATAATTTCGCTGACTTGAACCGTGCGGTCAAAAGAGATCCGCGGACCGGGCGCCGCTCTGCTCAAAACAACTGGGATTTCTGGACTCTTCTTCCAGAATGCTTTCACCAGATAACAATAGTTATGAGTGACCGGGGAATTCCGGCTTCTTTCCGTAATATGCATTTCTTTGGAGAGCATACTTTTTCTCTATACAATGATAAAAATGAACGCGTTTGGTGTAAATTTCATTTTAAAACCCAGCAGGGGATAAAGAATTTTTCCAATGAAGAAGCGGCTAAAGTCAATAGTGTGGACAGAGAATATCACGGGAAAGACTTGTATGATGCGATTGAAGAAGGGAATTTTCCAAAATGGACGATGTATGTCCAGATTATGACAGAAGAACAGGCTGCAAACCATTATGAAAATCCATTTGATATCACGAAAATCTGGAGACATGGAGAATACCCTCTGATTGAAGTAGGGGAACTGAAATTAAACCGAAATGCTGGCAATTATTTTGCAGAGGTGGAGCAGGCTGCATTTGCTCCTGCACATGTAGTGCCGGGGATTGGATTTAGCCCTGACCGATTTTTACAGGGAAGACTGTTTGCCTATGGTGATGCACAGCGCTACAGGCTGGGTGTAAACCATAATCATATCCCCGTAAACCGGGCAAAGGTAGAGGTAAATGAGTATCATAGAGACGGAGCCATGCGTACAGATGGCAATTATGGTGGGACCCCTGCCTATACGCCAAATAGTGCCGGAGCATGGACTGCCCAGCCTGAGGTTATGGAACCTGAGCTTTCACTGGAAGGTGCTATGTATCGCTACGATCCTAAGGATGATCCAACGGACGACTGTTTCCGCGCAGGTGGGGACTTATGGCGTGTTCTCACAGAAGAGAAGAAGCAGATACTGATACAAAATACAGCAGACGATATGGCGAGTGTTTCACCTAATGTTAAGTATCGTCATGCAGTTCACTGTTACCTGGCAGATCCGGAGTATGGAGAGCGTTTTACCAAAGCGGCAGGTTTATCCATGGACAAAGTGAAAGAGCTTGCAAAATTGGATAATAACAGCTTGATCCAGGCTACGATTTCCTCTGTTTCGGAGTAACCTATAATTCGATAGAATAATTTGTCACTGAATTAGTGGAATTTTAATTGGACAGAAGAGAACAGTAAAAATAGTTAAGTAGACTGTCAGAAGAGGGGACGTCATTAAGGCCGCACAATTACGAAAAGCATCTATTTCGTGGTGTGCGGCTTTTCTGGCTGTTTCGGGATATTTTTTTCTTTTTATAGCCTGTAGTTCTGCCATAAAGAACCCTGTATGTTAATAATGAACAAATCAAAAAGACAAAGTTTGCGTATTTCAGACAATTGTCATATCTGGATGTTTGTGCTATGATAAAGTCATAGTAATTATTAAGAACCATGTTCTATAAAAGAGAACGAGCAAGGGGTGAGTTTATGGAAACTGAAGTAAAAGTGAAGAGTCTCCAAAAGGCAATTGAAGTTTTAAACTGCTTTACCAGGAAGCCCAATCTGGGAGTGACAGAAATCAGTGAGCAGCTGGGCCTGTACAAAAGCAATGTACATAATATTCTGAATACCTATAAGGCTATGGGATATTTAGAACAGGATGCGGAGACCGGAAAGTACAGATTGGGAATAGGAATATTTGACCTGAGCCGGGCGCTGGGTGACCGGTTTACACTGACAAAGATTGCTATGCCATACATGCAGGAGCTGGCAAACATCACGAATAAGAATGTCTATCTGGCAGTCCCAAGAATGGATGAAGTATTGTATCTGGATGCCACCTATCCGGCAGATGCTACCTACCTGATGCGCTCACTGCTGGGGGAGAGGGCTAAGATGTATTGTACAGGTTTAGGGAAAGCAATGTTATCCGGTATGAATCATGAGCAGATAGAGGCTTGCATATCAACAGATATGCGGCCATATACGGAAAATACCATTACAGACAGGGAACAATTGCTGGATGAGCTGCAGCTTACGAAGGTCCGGGGATATGCAGTCGACAACATGGAGCATGAATTTGGAATAAAATGTGTCGCACTTCCCATCTTCGATAACCGGAGGCAGGTAGTGGCAGCTATTAGTGTAAGCGGGGCATCGGTACAATTCACAGATGAAAAAATAGTAGAGATAGCAGAACTGATTAAGAAATACGTAAAGCTCATTGAAAGCAGGATTTAAGATGAGAACTTAGATACATAGATATCTAAGTTTTCCTTAAACAATATAAAGAGAACATTGTTCTATATTATAGAACAAAAGGAGGAGAAAGGAATGGTAAAACAATTTCCAGGAGGGGTCTGGCCGGTTATGTTGACTCCTTTCACAGAAGAAAACGAAGTGGATTATGAAGCATTGGGGAGTCTGGTGGAGTGGTACATAGAAAAAGGGGTTTCCGGATTATTCGCAGTATGCCAGTCAAGTGAAATGTTTCAGCTTACACTAAAGGAGCGGATCGCGGTTGCAAAAGCCGTGGTAAAAGCCTCCAATGGCAGAATCCCGGTTATCGCATCCGGTCATATTTCAGAAGCCCTGGAGGATCAGGCGGCAGAAATTACGGATATGGCTGAAACGGGAGTAGATGCTGTTATCCTCATTACCAACAGGCTCGCCAGGGAAGAGGAGGAAGATGACATTTGGCAGAAGAACTGTGAACTGCTTCTGGCAAAGATTCCAGAGGATATCCCATTGGGTTTCTATGAATGTCCGTATCCTTACAAACGCCTTTTGTCTGAGGATAATATCCGCTGGTGCCTGGAGACGAAGCGCTTTTACTTTTTGAAAGATACCTGCTGTGATATCCGTCAGATTGAGAAAAAGCTATCCTGGCTGAAAGGAAGTAAATTAAAGCTGTATAATGCCAATACGTCAACGCTTCTGGAATCCCTGCAGATTGGCGCAGCAGGCTACAGCGGGGTAATGGCCAACTTCCATCCGGAGCTTTACGTATGGTTGTGCAGGCACTTTACGGAACAGAAAGCAAAGGAGCTGTCGGACCAGCTTTCCCTCATGTCCCTTATTGAACGCCAGTATTATCCGGTAAATGCAAAGTATTATCTGTCAGATGAGGAAAAACTACCGATTCGGACGATTTGCAGGGTACAGGATGAGGAAGGCTTGACAGAAACTTTTAAAAAGGAAGTAGATATGCTTTCCCGTGTGTCTGAGGAACTGGCAGAAGCTTATGAGGTGAGGAGGTAGCAGTATGGAAGGAAAGACAGCAAAAAAAAGACGAGTAGGGGAAGAAAAACTCCTGGCTGTTATTTTTCTGGCACCGGCAGTTATTTTAATTCTTGGCATGACGGTTCTGCCTATTATCATTGCTATCAATACGAGTCTGCATAACACCGAATATGCAGAAGTAAAGGAATTTGTGGGTTTGAAATATTACATAGAGATTCTTGGGTCATCGAAAGGATGGAACAGTATCTTTAATTCCATTACCTATGTATTGATGTCGCTGGTTCTGGTAATTCCACTGGGGGTAGTGAGTGCAGTGCTGCTGAACCGCAAGATGAAGGGGCGGACGGCAATCCGGACACTGATTATCATTCCCTGGGTACTTTCCCAGACCGTGACGGCTTTATTGTTCAAATGGCTTTTAAACAGCAACTATGGACCGGTCAGCTATATGGTATATGTGCTTACGGGGCAGAAAGTGGATTTCTTTAATACTCCCATGGCAGCAAAGCTGACAGTTGTAATAGCAAATGTATGGAACTCTTTTCCCATTGTACTGATCTTGATTTTGGCTGCGTTACAGTCCATATCCAGAGATGTATATGAAGCGGCTGAGGTAGACGGCGCAACAAAGCTGCAGACATTTTTTAAGATTACGCTTCCTCTTTTGAAGCCGACCATTTTGACTTCTGTAGTCTTACAGAGCATGGAGTATTTCAACATGGTTACGTTAATTTATACCCTGACATCAGGAGGTCCTTTTGATGCGACACAAACAGTCAGTGTCCTGGCATTTAAGGAAGGGTTTGATTACTGGCACCTGGGATATGGATCTGCAAGCAGTATTGTGATTCTTCTTTTAAATATGGCATTTAGTATCATCTACATGGGGATATTGAACAAAAAAGAAGATTAGGTCATGAGAGGAGAAGATAAGATGAGAGGAAAGACAAAGGTAAGGCTATCCCTGTTTTTGACCTATCTAATTTTAGGGATATTTATTATTGTCATGATAATTCCAATCTTATGGGGATTTCTGACATCATTAAAAAGTACCGGGGAAATCAGCCGGTTTCCGCCAACTATTTTTCCGGAAGCCATAGACATGGCAAATTATTATAAAGTTTTATTTTTATCAAATTTCTCAACATACTTTAAGAACAGCTGCATAATCACGTTTCTGTGTGTCATTATTTCAACCATAATTGCGGGGCATGCAGCCTATGCACTTGCGAGATTTCACATCAGACATAAAGAACAGTTTATGTTTGCCATTCTGATGACCAGCATGGTTCCGGCAGTAGCCCTGTTAATACCCCTTTATATAATTGCTGTAAAAATCGGTATTTATAATACAAGGTTTATGCTGGTACTGGTGTATACAGCCTGGAGAACTCCCATGCTTACCTGGATATTAAAAGGATTTTTTGAATCCACACCGGAAGCAATCGAAGAAGCGGCATTGATTGACGGGTGTTCAAGACTGCGGACGTTTTACCGGATTGTAGTTCCGATTTCACAGCCTGGCATTGTATCCAGTGCATTGCTTACAGCGGTCTATGTGTGGAATGACTTCCTGGTATCCTTTACCTTTGTAACAAAAGAGGAACTAAGGACGGTATCCGTTGGTTTATATTCCTATATTACACAATACGGTGTGCAGTGGGGGGAATTATTGTCAGCTGTGATGATTACCATAATTCCAATTATTATTTTATTTGTCTGTCTTCAGAAGAAATTTGTAGACGGAATGGCAGCGGGGGCGGTAAAGGGATGACCGAGTATAAAAATTTATATGATAAAGGAGAAGAAGAATATGAAGATGAAGAAAGCAATGAGCGTGATTGCAGCACTGGTTCTCACTACAGGACTAATGGCATGCGGGCAGGAGACAAAGAAAAATCCTGCACAGGAAGATCAGACAGGCACCGGAGCAGAAACTTCTGCTAAAACAGAAAATGAAGCAAAAGGTGGAACAGATCTTACCTTCTGGATTTTCTTAAATCCCGAATCTGCTGAGGATCCCAGAAATGTGGTTTTGAAAGAAATTGTAGAAGATTATAATAAGAATAATACCATGGGAAATACCGTGACTGTAGAAAGTATCCACTATAGCAAATTTGAATCCCAGGCGATACAGGCGGCTGCAGCAGGAACCGGACCGGATATCATCAATATTTACACCGATATGCTGAAACAGCACATTGCAGGCGGTACGGTGCAGACGATGACGAAATATGCCGAAGCATTTATTCCTGAGATGGAAGGCTATACTTATTCTGCTGACAGCCTGAAAATTAACAGTGAAATTTACACCCTGCCCTGGGAAAGCCGTACCTTTACCTATTGGTATCGCACCGATGTATTTGGAGATGTGCCCAAATCCCTCAGTGATTTGGCTGATACGGCGGGGGCTAAGTCAACCGCTCTGGAGCAGGGCTTTGTAATTGGGCTTACGGATGGGAGTAATGCAGCCAGCTTCATGGAATCCTTTATACCCTTCCTGAGATCAGCAGGGGGCAGCCTGTTTGATGACAATGGAAAAGCTGTGTTCAATAATGATGCAGGAGTGAAAGTTCTGGAATACATGAAGAGTCTGGTTGACAAGGGAGCGATGGATAACTCAACCCTAAGCCTTGGAGTAGATGATGTGGTAGATGCATTTAAGGCAGGCACCATTCTTTCCTGCAATGCAGGAACCCAAAGGGCAGCAGCCATTCGCTCATCGGAGTTAAATGCTAAAATTGCATCCGCTCCGATCCTCGGATTTGAAGATGGAGTGGAGAGTCCGGCAGTGGTTGCAGGGCAGAGTCTTGGAATCGGTAAATATTGTAAAAATACAGACGCAGCCTTTGATTTTATCAAAACCTTCTATTCGAAAGAAAATCAGGTTAAGTGGCTGAAAGCAAATGTACTTCCGGTTCTTTCCAGTGTATATGATGATGAAGAGATCAAGGCTCTTGACAACTATGATGAATTAAAAATGTGGAACGAATATGCAGCCACCGGTTCAGTGGAATTCTATCCGGAAGATTATTCGGAGCTTTCTGTGAAACTGGTACAGGCGGCGCAGAATGTTGTATTTAACGGCGCAGATGCGAAGGCAGCATTAGATGAAACAGCAAACTGGTATAACGAGAAAAACGGACTGTAGGAAAGGGGAAATATTATGGTGAAACAGTTTCAGAAAGAATATGATGTGATTATTGTAGGCGGAGGGCCGGCTGGAATCATGGCTGCCCTGGCAAGTGCCAGAACAGGAGCTGGTACACTGGTGATTGAGAGAAACGGATTTCTGGGAGGGGCAGCGACAAATTCCGTATTAGGTCCCATTTCCCCCTTCCATTTTGGAGATGAGCAGGTGATCAATGGGATTCCCCAGGAATTTATGGATGAATTAATAAAGGTACATGGAAGCACCGGACATCTAAAAGCACTTGATCCATATGGCAGCGGTGCATATCTGGGCTTTTATGACCGGGAGAAATACAAATATGTGGCAGAAGAAATGCTCTTGAATGCCGGTGTTCAAATCTATTATCATGCGTTTATCAGCCAGGTGAAAAAAGATGGAAATTGTGTCAGGGGAGTGACCGCTGTTACAAAGTCGGGAACAAGGGAATTTGCCTGCAAAATATTAGTAGATGCCAGCGGAGACGGTGACGCGGCAGTTATGGCTGGAGCAGAATATGTATATGGAAATGAGAACACAGGAAAGGCACAGCCTGGTTCCGCCATGTTTGAAATGGTGGATGTGGATACTGATAAGGTCTACGATTACATATATGAGAATCCGGAGGACTTTGAATGGAAGTCAGACCTGGTTCCCATTCGGGAATACAGCGACAGGCTGAAACAGCACTATTTTGTGGCTCAAGGCTTTAAGAAACTGGTGAAAAAGGCAATGGAAGCAGGGGATTTGCATTTTGGCAGAGACAGTGTCATTGTCCTAAATGGAATTCATCCGGGAAGTATTCACTTTAATGCTACCAGAGTGAGCGGTTATGACGCTTCCAATCCGGAGGAAAAAGCACTCAGTGAGATTGAGGGCAGACGTCAGATTGAATCGGTATCAGAATTTATGATTAAATATGTGCCCGGATTTGAAAAATCCTACGTCAGTGTTACCAGCAACGAAGTGGGGGTGCGGGAAACCAGACATATTAAGGGACTTTATACCCTCACGGGAGAAGATGCAGAAGAAGGGAGAATGTTTTGGGATGTTGTGTCCAGAGGCTATTTTCCAATGGACATCCACAACCCGGATGGCGCTTCCGGATATACGAAAGGCAGCCAGGGCGGCTGCTGGGTTGAACTAAAAGATACCTATGACATTCCCATGCGCTGTCTTATTCCAATGGGTATTGATGGTATGGTTTTAAGTGGAAGATGTATTTCCGGTACCAGTGAAGCACATGGTTCTTACCGCACCCAGGGAGGTATTATGGGAATTGGGCAGGCTTCCGGTGTCCTGGCTGGGCTGTGCGCCATTCAGGAAATCCAGCCAAAAGATATGGATGTGGAAGCGGTACAGAAGAAGCTGATAGAATTTGGTGCTTCCGTTTTCCGGAACGAGGAGAAAAAGGCGCGGGAAGAGGCACATGCCAAGGAATGTGTCAGAACATATATGATAAAACGGGATAAATATATTACGAAAGATGAAATAATGAAGCAGTTTTTTAAATAATCATACAAGCGGTTAAAAGGATATATGGCTGGTAAAGCCAGGCCGCCGCAGCTGGCATGGGCGCTGCAAAATGTTTTAAAAGGGCTAGATTTGGGGCAGGTCAGCAATCCAAATGCGTTGGAGGATTTGCTGGAGTTGATACCCGAAGCTTACGTTCCGGACACGTCCTGCAAGATCCTCGTATTTTTTAACAAGATAAGCTATTGAACAAGCTTTCATTCCTAAATATAATGGTTATAAGTATAAACCGGTTATATTTAAGATTATTAAAAATGTAATGGAGGGATTGCAGTGAAAAAGAAAATAGCATTATTGCTCAGCGTAATGATTGCACTTCAGAGCGGTTTTACAAGTTATGCATTTAATGAGCAAGAAGAAAAAATTTTAGGTGAGATGGATCCGTTGTATGAGACCTTTCAAGTGCCGCCGTATGAGAGTAAATCCAGACCGCTTTGGTTCTGGAACAGTCCAACCCGCAGCCTGAGTGATATCACTAAGGAAGACATTCGGGAAATTATGGTACATTCTAAGAATGAGAGTGGATATCTTGGTTTTGGGATTCTGCCCAACTGGCTGGATAATTATATGAGTGATCAGTATCTGGATTTGTACGGATACGCTTTGGAAACGGCTGAAGAACTGGGCATGAAGATGTGTCTCTATGATGAGGACGGGTTCCCCAGCGGGCCGGCAGGGGGAATGCTGGCATCCAAGTATCCGGAAGCCACGCTGAAGCGGCTGGATAAACAGGAAAAAGATGTGGAAGAAGAAGGGAAAGTGACCGTTCGGATTCCACAGGGTGAATACCGTACTTATCTGGGAGCTGTGGCAATGAATAACGAAACGAAAGAAATAATTGATATTTCTGACAAAGCTGTTATTTATGAGGAAATAGGTCCTGGTGTCTATGCATCCAGTTTTCATCCAGCCATTCAGGATCAGCACTTTAATGCGGAGGAGGCTTTTGACGGTGATCTGAATACCCGTTGGAATTCAGCTAGCGGCAAAGTGGTGGATCAGTGGCTGGAGGCTTATTTCCCGGATGACGTGACAATCGACAGGATAGAAGTTTACGAAGCATTAAACAGGATTAATGAATACCAGATGGAGTATTATAACGGAACAGAGTGGGAGGAGCTGGATGCCGGAACTACAATTGGCGAATATAAGGTAATCAGTATTCCACAGACCACGGCACAGCGTTTCCGTCTGATCGTTCACAACCGCGGTGGGGCAGACCACGAGCCGGTGTCCATTAAGGAAGTTAAATTTTATAACGGCTCCAGTGAGGTGGTGCCGCCTAAAAATACAGATGAGAGCTATGACCATGTCACCTGGGATGCACCAGGAGGTTCATGGAAAGTGATGACCTTCGCAAGCGTAAAAGATGATACGAACAGTCGGGGGTTGGTTGATTATCTCAGCAAAGAGTCGGTAGATGCATTTATCAATATTACCCATGATGTATACTACGAGAATTTCTCGGAATATTTTGGTACGGTAATTGACAGTGTATTTTATGATGAACCTCCCCTTTATCATGCACAGGGGAGAACCTGGACCGGTAAGTTTAACGAATTGTTCGCAGAGAGCAAAGGTTATAATCCCATTACACTGTATCCGGCTCTGTGGTATGACATCGGGGAAGATACGGCATCGGCAAGAAGTGAGCTGTTCTCCTTCCGTTCGGATCTGTTCGCTGCCCAGTATATCAAAAATATGAATGACTGGTGTAACGACCATGGGATTAAGCTGACTGGACATATGGACCAGGAGGAAAATATAAATCCGGTACAGTCCAGTGGGGATATGATGAAGGTATTTAAATACCAGGATATACCCGGGGTGGATGAGATCAGTTTCTATGACCGTGCCCTGAAAGCGTACAAGCTTGTGAGTTCTTCGGCAAACAACTGGGATAAGGGCCTGGTTATGAGTGAAACTTATGGCGCTATGGGAGAAGGAATGGGAATCCCGGTGCTGTATAAAGATATTATGAACCAGTTTACCCGGGGAATTAACTACGTAGTACCACATGCAATCTGGCAGAACAATACTCAGGCGGTTGATAATCCGCCGGAGCTTTCTTATCGCAGCGAGCAGTATGGTCCGGAACTGCCTGTCTATAACGAGTATATCGGGCGGGTGCAGGGACTTTTGCAGGAGGGCAGCCATAGAGCGGATATAGGGGTGCTTTATCCAATTGATACCCTGGAAGCCCATACCATGTTCGGTGTTGGAGATCCTTATATGGGTGTAGCACCGGAGGAAGCAGATTATATGGAAGTTGGGGAATATCTGATGTCTGCAATCCGAAAAGACTATACATTCCTACACCCGGAAGTAGTTGCAGAAAATTGCAGTGTGGATGGCAGTACATTTAACCTGAATAATGAAAAATATCCGGAAGCTTATAAAGTGATCATCATGCCGGGGGCAGAAACGATCAGTCTGGAAGCATTGAAAAAAGTAAAAGATTTCTATGATGCTGGTGGACAGGTTATCGCAACGACACAACTGCCTTCACAGTCAGCGGAACCCGGAAAAAATCAGGAAGTGGTGGATATCATCACCGGGATGTTTGGCATAACTCCGGAGGAAATAAACCCGGAACTACCGGTTATCCAGTACAGTGCGTCTTCCAGTTTCAATGATAATTACGGTCCGGAAAAGGCATTTGATAAGATTGCTTCCGATGGCAGCAGATGGAACGCCGCAGACCTTTCAGGGGGAGACCAGTGGTTGATGGCTGAATTTGAAGAAGCGGTAACCGTAGAAAAAGTAGTCATCAAGGAGAATAATCCCTACCGTACCACTAAATTCCGGATCCAGTACTGGGATGGAAATTCCTGGGAGGATGCCGCGGAGGGAACAGAAATCGGTCAGCAGCAGGAGGTTCAGTTTGGACAGCCGGTAACGACGAATAAAATTCGTCTGTATATTGATACCATTGTATCCGACAGTGTATCCATTCAGGAATTTGAGATCTACGGAGAAGAAGGATTTAACCTGGCATGCCCCAAAGACTACCCCATCGGACTGGGAGACCAAACCAATGAAAATGGCGGTCGGGCAGTATTCCTTGGAGGCAATTATACGGAGACGCTGGGGAAATCCATAGATGAAATGCTTCTGGTAGCCGATGTTACCGTAGAAAATGTAGCCGATCAGCTTCCGGGAGGTAGTTTTACTTACATACATAAAATAAAGGATGGACGGGATGTCTATTACTTTGTGAACTCCAGCGACGTGTCAGTTGAAAGTGTGGTTACGCTTCGTGGAAGGATGAAAAAACCGTTGCTTTGGGATCCCAAAACAGGAAAACAAAAGCCGGCAGACTTTGAGAGAGGAATGGAAAATGGAGAAGAAGTGACGAAAATCAATTTGTCACTGGATTCCGTCCAGTCAGCATTTATTATAGATACCTATGGAGATGTGGAAGTTCCGTTAGAAAGTATTCATCTGAGTAAGGATAGCATAATCATGAAAAAAGGAGATGCCCCGGTTCAATTGGAAGTTACTTATAATCCGGTAGATACCACAGATGACAGAGAGATCCAGTGGGTTAGCAGCAATGAAAAAGCAGCTACAGTGGAAAACGGGAAAATAACCCCGACAGGACCTGGTAACGCTACGATTACAGCAATAACAAAAGTGAATCCCAATATTCGTGCGGTCTGTAAAGTGACTGTAAACAAAGACATTCAGACAGTCCCGGTAAAAAGTATCCGGCTGGATAAAAATACAGCCACCCTCTATACAAAAGAAAAAACGGTATTAAAGGCAGACATCCAGCCGTCCAATGCCACCTGTAAAGAATTAACCTGGAAATCCGCAGATAACGGAATAGCCAGAGTGGATCAAAATGGTGTAGTGACTGGTGTGAAAGCCGGAAAGACAACGATTACAGCGGTTACGGCTGACGGAAATATGCGGGCAGCATGCCAGCTTACCGTAAAACAGCGGATTACCGGCATGAAGTTTAAAACGCCGGCCTGTACCGTCACAAAGAAAGGCCAGACCGTTAATTTGCAGAAATACCTTGTAATCAATCCCAAAGACGCCAGCAGCAAGCGTTTATCCTGGAAGTCAGGAAATAAGAATACTGCAACAGTAGATAAAAATGGAAAAGTGAAGTTCAAAGCATCAAAAGGAAGGGTTACGATCACGGCAACCGCCCTGGATGGCAGCAAAAAGAGCGCTAAAATTACAGTAATATACGGTAAAAAGATCACCAGGCTCAAAATCAATAAAAGCAGTCTTACCCTGAAGAAAGGCAAATCCTTTAATCTGAAGGCAGAAATCGTAAAACCGGAGAAGCCGGCATATAAAAAGCTGATCTGGTCCTCCGCTAACAGTAAAGTGGCAAAGGTAGACAGCAAAGGAAAAGTAAAGGCTGCCGGACGAGGCAGAACAACAATTACCGCCATGGCAGGCGATGGAAGCGGAAAGACAATAAAATGTAAGGTAACGGTTAAATAAATATTTTTACTGACAGATGCAAAAGTTCCCGGTGAACTTCTGCATCTGTTTTTGCGTTCTTACTACTGGCAGGACCAGTTGCACGATTTCAGAAATAAGATATAATTGCGTACGTATACAACTTTGACAGTAACTAACTTATAACGTAAATATTACCAATTTTAAACAGTGGAAAGTAAATTCCAAAGGGGTTAGAATTAGTGAATAGCATACAAATCTGGGAGGCAGTAAAATGAATACAAAAGCAGAACAAATAGTTTTAAATCCAAATATGATTGAATTTTTTCAAAATCACCTGTATGAAAAGGAAAGTGCAGCAGGTACCGTGCATAAATATATCAGGGATATCAAAGAATTTTATCGTTATTTGGATGGAAATTATGAAATAAGTAAAAGACATATATTAAGTTATAAGAAATTACTTATTGAAAAATATGCTTCTTCAAGTGTGAATACTATTCTGGCAGCACTCAATCAGTTTTTAGAGTTTCTTGGTTTGGGGAATTTTAAAGTCAAGCGTCTGAAAATACAAAAGCAGATGTTCCTGGACCGGGAAAAGGAAATGACAAAAAGTGAGTATGAAAGATTAAGAGAAGCGGCAAAAAGAAAACAAAAATATCAATTGGCACTTATTATCGAGACATTGGCATCCACGGGTGCAAGGGTCAGTGAACTGGCCTATTTTTCCATTGAGCGTATTCGCAGCGGTAAAATTGAAATTGTCAACAAGGGAAAGCGGCGGATACTGCTGCTTGCGAAAAGTTTACAAAAAAAACTGATTTATTTTTCCAAGATAAAAGGGATTAAAAATGGCTGTGTATTTGTGACACGGTCAGGGAGACCCAAAAATAGAAGTAATATCTGGAAAGAAATGAAGAAGCTCGCTGTGGATGCAGGTGTAGATGTGAATAAAATATTTCCTCACAATCTGCGGCATTTATTTGCAAGGACTTATTATCAGCTTACCAGAGATCTTGCAGGACTGGCGGACTTACTTGGGCACAGCAGTCTGGATGTGACCCGAATTTATACAGCGGAATCAGGAAATGTATTTCGACAAAATATGGAAAGGATGGGATTGATTAAATTAGAGCGATATAAAGATATAGAATAAAAAATACAACATTGTTATGTTGTAAAAAAATATCGGCATATGGAAAAATATGTAAAATCATGATATATACTATCATTTTACAGGGATGTTGTCAATAGAAAAATGTAATATTTTGGCACCCCCCTTCTTATTTTTGTATCTGAATTTATATTCAGACAGCAAAAAAAGACCTTAACAACCTATTCTTTTAAGATCTGAAAAATCTGGTAATTTTCATTATAAAATATCTCAAAACACAATAATTTTAGAATAAAATCATACCCTATGCAATTGTTAACCCCAAAACAGGAGGCTTTTTTACAACATAACAATAATTTTGTTATAAAAATATTTGCATTACAAATTAACCCAAATGTAAGCTGAAAATGCCGGATACATCGTTTTAAGACGGATGGCAGCAGCTTAACGTAAGGGAATGAAAGAGATGGTTACGATGCAAAAATTTGAAAAGAGAAAACCGGATATTTATTCTTTGGAAATTCTGGGGGATGTGCGGACCGGGCGTAAGAATTTGGGCTCGGAAATGCCGGTAATTGTTTATCGCTTATTTATGTACAGCATGAGGGATACACTAGAGCAGAAATTTGGTCAGGAAGAGACCATTCGCATACTGCGGGAATGCGGAAAAAAAGCAGGGACGGAGTTTGCAAAAAAGGTCCTGGATCTGTCACTGGAAAGGGATTCTTTTTTGATCCATCTGCAGAATATTTTGTCAGAGTACAAGATAGGGATTCTGCGTATAGAAGCTTTTGATGAAGGAAACCGAAAAGCGGTTTTTACAATCAGTGAGGATGTGGATTGCTCCGGCCTTCCGGTACTGGGAATGGCTGTTTGCAATTATGATGAGGGATTTCTCAACGGCATACTGCAGGAATATACCGGTCAGTCCTATACGGTTACGGAAATTGACTGCTGGGCAAAGGGGGACCGCGTCTGCAGGTTTGAGGCTGTAAAGGACGTATAAATTCAGGATTGCAGGTGATGTTTTATGGATAAGAATTTAGAACAGATGCAGGAATATGTGGATCATGTTTTGTATAACCAGTCTGCTGCTTACCTGGATCCGAAGGAACTGGATCTGCAATACAGGGAGTTCTCCGAAAATTTAGTATTTCTGGGCAATTCCGTCATGAAGGCATATGAATACACAGGGGAGATGGCAGATGGCATTCTGGACAGGAAAATGGAAAGGGACAATCCGCTGTTGGGTCCCTTAAAAGACTTACAGGCTAAGCTCAGCCATATCACATGGCAGACAATGCAGGTTGCAAAAGGAAATTTTAATATACAGATCCAGTATCTGGGGGAATTTTCCCAGGCATTCAAGATTATGGTGTCCCAGCTTAGCAAACGGGCAGAGATCGCCAAACGGAATGCAGAAATGGAAAAGCAGATTCTGGAAACAGAAAAGCAGCTTCTGGAACAAGAGATGGAGAACCAGGTAAATCATTATAAATCAATGGTTCATATGAACCGGGAAATCAGGGGGTATCAGCATGATATAAAAAATCATCTGTTGTGCCTGGGCAGCCTGCTGGAAGTGGGGAGTACAGACAAGGCAAAGCAGTATCTCAGAGATATAACCAACCAGGTATATTATGACAAAAAAATTATTCATACCGATAATTACATTCTGGATGCACTTTTGTCGGAGAAAGCACTTCTGGCAAAGGAAAAAAAGATTCGGTTTACCATGGACCTGAACCTGAAAAAAGAGTTGGAAATACAGCCTGCAGACTGGTGTGCAATTTTTGGCAATGCATTGGATAATGCCATAGAAGCCTGTGAGAAAGTTCCGGAAGAAAAACGTTTTATCCGTGTTACTGCTGTTAGTCTGGGAGACCTGCTTAAAATAATCATAGAAAATGCAATGCAGGGGACGGTGGAGATAAGCGGAAAAGGCTTAGAGACCACAAAAAAGAGAAAAGAATATCACGGGTATGGGTTGATAAACATAGAAAAAGCGGTGAAACGTTATGACGGAATTATGGAATTAAACACACATGAAGGAATATTTATGATACGGATATTGCTGTGCAGTATCTTGGGCAGGGCGACCTGAATTACGAAATAGGACAGGGAGTGATGAAATGGTAAATATTTGTTTGTGTGATGATAACAAAGTGATATTAGAAAAGTGTAAGGAATGCTTAAAGAAAACGGCTGAGAAATACAACTTTGATGCCTATATCAAGATATTTACATGCGGGGAAGAGATCATTCATTATTTTGAAAGCTTTTCGGAGAATCACATCGATATTATTTTTATGGACATCATCATGGACAAGATGAGTGGTGTGGAGACATCAAGACAGCTAAGGG
The DNA here is from genome assembly GCA_018365455.1 of Clostridiales bacterium. GTDB lineage: Bacteria > Bacillota > Clostridia > Lachnospirales > Lachnospiraceae > Robinsoniella. The sequence continues at coordinate 82,973 of JAGZJZ010000022.1, read as the reverse complement.
AAAAGGGCTATGCCGGTGAGATTATATACCTCACTTCCAGCAGTGAATTTACAGTAGATGCGTACGATACCTTTCCATTTTACTATTTGATGAAAAATGAATGTGCAAAAAAGCTGGAAGCCGTATTCATTCAGGCTCTGCGGCGTAAAAAAGAGAAATCAAAAAATGAAATATTATGTAAAAAAGGTACGGTGATAAAAAGAATCCAGTTGGACGACATACAATACATTGAGGTCTATGGCAGAAATATTATCATACATATGCAAAAAGATGTGTTTGAATTTATGGCTAATATGGAGCTGATCGAAGGAAAAATAAGAGATAAAGGCTTTTTGAGAACCAACAGGTCTTATATTGTAAATTTAAAGTATGTTAAGAATATTGTAAAAAATAAGCTGGAAATGTATTCCGGGAAAATGATACCGCTCAGTCCAAAGTATAGCTTAGAAGTAAAAAAAGAAATATTAATGATTAATTCGGAATATTGGTAATAAAAAAGTATTTTTGGATAAAAAACAGAAAGCGAATCAATATCATGTTAGATATGTCAGAAGCCGATGATGTCCGGGACAGGACACTTTATATTTTATTATGTAACGCGTCAATGTATTTGCTGCAAGTATATGAAAGCTTACTTCGGTATGCAGCGCATAAGTACGGGTATGGGACGGACTTTATCATCTATGAAAACGGGAAAGAGGCCGTGTTTTGTAAAGATGACTGGTATCAGGAACTGGATATTCTGTTTATCGGGTGGGAGAGCTGTCAGATAAGAGGAATTGAAATTGCCAGGGTTTTCCGGAAAGACTATCACCAGTCACAGATCTTCTTTTTGGGCAGCCATGCACAAGAAGTTTTGGCCTCTTTTGAGGTGAATCCATATTATTATTTTATAGAAAGTGAAGTCACCCATAAAAAATTTGAACTGATTATGAGAAAATGTTTTCAGGAAATCATGGAGAGCAAGAAAAATTCACTTCGATATACGAATAACGGTAAAATTCAGAGGGTTTTGTTTGATTTGATTGTATATTTGAAGGTAGATCATCGTTTAATCAGTATCCAGTGCAGGGATAAGACAAAAATTTTATTTTACGAAAGCCTGAAAAGTGTGGAAGAGAAGATGAATGACGAAATGTTTATGAAAGTACACCGGGGTTACATAGTGAATTTGAATTATGTGGATTGCTTAGATAAAAATGACTTGTACTTAACCAGCGGAGATGTAATTCCCGTAGCCAGAAAATATAAACAAATGCTTGTAGAACGCATGATGAAATAAAGCAAAATCAAGAGGAGAAAAATATGCAAACATCTAAAACAAATAATTTGCAGAAAATGGTGATAAGGCTTTATCATAACCTGCCAAAGGAAGTATTGATCCATGAGAGTTTTACTGCAAAATATGCCTGTATGCTTTTTAAGAAGCTATATGAAATGTATGCATACCCAAAAGAAACTGCTCAGATCAGCCTGGAAGGTATCCGGCTTGGAGCTCTTTTTCATGATGCAGGCAAGATTCAGGTACCCAGAGAGATTCTGTGTAAAACGGATATACTTACGGAAAAAGAACGATCCCTGATTCACTGCCATGCTTTGTATGGCGGGGACATCGCCGTCAGCCTGCTAAAAGAATCCCAGCGAAAATATCATCTGACTGTTTGGAATATGGCGCAGTACCACCATGAGCGCTGGGACGGCACAGGGTATCCAAATGGTTTAAAAGGGGAGGAGATACCTTTGTCAGCCAGAATCTGTTCTGTCGCAGACAGTTATGATGCCATGATGGGGAGGCGGCAATATAATAAGAAGGAATTTTCTATGGAGTACGCCTGCGGGGAAATAAAAACGTATGCAGGCAGTCAGTTTGACCCGGTCCTGGCGGAATTGTTTTTACAATGCCTCAAGGAAAAGACCAAATTACATCCAGTGAGAATGGGTTAGCGTTATAGGCGAAAACAGTTATTTAATATACATTTTTGGAGGAGATACTTTATGAAGGTTAGAGTAATCAGACAGTTAAAAATCATAATGGCTTATATCATCATATTTTCTCTGGTATTTTCTCTTTCCGGGCTTAGTCAGGATATGAATGTGAAAGCAGAACAGGGCGAAACGGAAATGGCAGTAGAATCGGGGACAGAGCTGATATCGGGCCCAGAGCACATGGCAGAATCCGGGAATATAGATGGCATCGAGAACACATATGGATCTGAGAACACATCAGATGCAGATTCAACGTCAGAGACCGAGAACCTAAATGGAACTGGGAGCACATCAGCCTCCGAGCCAACGCTGGAGACCGGGAACACAAATGGATCCGAGAACACATCAGATGCAGATTCAACGTCAGAGACCGAGAACATAAATAGCACCGGAAACACATCAGATGCAGAGTTAACGCCGGAGACTGAGAACCTAAATGGCACCGGGAGCACATCAGCCTCCGAGCCAACGGGGGAGACCGAGAGCATAGATGGCACCGAGAACACATCAGATGCAGCCTCTGATCCAACGCCGGAGACCGAGAACATAGATGCCACCGGGAACACATCAGATGCAGAATCCGAGCCAACGCCGGAGTCAGAAAACACAACAGACTCAGCATCATCAGCACAGAGCGAAAAAGAATATACCATCGGTAAATTGAAAGCTTTAAAACGAAATGCTGCAGCAAATACTGCACTGTCAGTTCCGATCTATAGAGACTACGATCAGAGTTTGATGGGGTACTACTCTTTTTCAGGGGGGAATATTGAAAATATAGAAGATCAGGTCTTTCTGGAACTGCCCTATCAGTTTGCCTGGGCGGAAGTAGAAATTGGACAGGGCACAGAACGTAAACGTTATCATATAAATTATTATGACGAGATAAACGGTATTGAATATTACGGTTTGGCTAATGAATCAGACGGGGCAGTACCGGACTATCAGATTGCATATGAGCTGCCGGATGATGCCGTGGTGAAATTCATATTTTCTCTAAGAACAAACGAACATCGCATACGTGTAGCTAATTCTTTACCAGGCTTCCATGTGGAATTTCTATATGGAGCCGAAGCTGGTTCTGATGGAGAATTTATATCGAGATTCAACAATCCGGTAAAAGTAAAATTAAGTTATCCCACAGGATATTGTGTGACTGATGAGAATGGCAAAACACCAGTTGGTATTTCCTTTAGCATTCCTGATATGACCGTTACAAGCGTCAGTAATCTGGATGAGAGGACGATTATTTACGATTTTATCTGCCCCGACAAGGAGCTTTTGCTGACAGTCACAGGAGACGAAGATACAGAACCGCTGACATATGGGCTTTATGACAATACCAGTGCCTTTGGACGGCTGGAAGAGGGAGAGAGTTATATGAAGGCTGTCAACGAGGATGGAACCTATGTGGATGGCTCTGCATGGTATGGCTGCAGGGGTTACGGAGTAGAGCCGGGAGTTCGTGGAGGAACATCAAAAAAAGCTTTAATAGCAAACGTTGCTGGTTCCAGTGTACCGTCTGCAAGAAATACGGCTACCGGAACTTTTACCAGTGGACAGGATCTGTATTTTGAATACTTAATGGATCGCTTTGAACGGGCACGTGTGAATTATATTTATTGGCCCTCTCCTGTGCTGACTTTTAATTATTATCCAAGCGGGATGGATTACTCCTCGTCAATACCACTTAGTAAAAGTATCGTCATGTGGAATCCGGGATGGAATGCAGGCACCGACATACCGGAATATGATCTGGGAGACGGAGTCAGCATAAAATTAGAAATCAAGCAAAGTGATATGACGGTTTCTCCTACCGATGGAAAACCGGTGAGATATAAATATAAGGTAGGAATCACTGTACGTAATGCAAAAAACAGTTTTTATTTAAAGGCTGGTTCCGCCAGCAGTATACAGGCTCCCCATTATATTAGGGAAACGACGGGAATCTCGTCAGCTCTGTATGACAATCAATCGAAATATGATTCTTACATTTTGTATGATCCGGCAGACAAACATGGAGCCTCGCCGTCACAGTTAAATTTAGAAAAAGGAACGGGCTTTTTGGATAAGCAGGCGATTGGCAATGAGTACTTTGGTGAAGGTCATGGTGTGCCCCCTGGTATTTCCAATTCCGGGATTGCTTTTAAATTTGCGGTTACCCCCAGTCGTGGATATGTATATCCGGTTATTAATAGTTATGACGACAGTGGGAGCAGCCCTGTTTCCACCATAAAACCGGTAGAACTGCAGGCAGCCTCCTTGCATGAACTTACGATGGGTAATTACTCCTGGTTTCATGAAAGTTATAGGGGGAGAGAGGAAATCAGCCCCTTTCAGTACATTTCTTTTATGCCTGTTGAAGCCTATAATGCCGTACATAATATGAGGGCAGTAGATATTCAGGCAGAGAAAGTAACAGGAAAAATAAAAGGAGTAGATGCAGACAATCCCACTGTCAGCAAAGGGGAGGCCTTTGATTTACTGGAGAATGATAAAATCGTTTTCAATGAAGACTATGTACCGGCACACATACCGGGTAAGACCTTTGTCGGTTTCCACGCCACGATATCGCCGGCAGCAGGGAATAATCCTCTCGTACCGGACTATACAAGAGAATTATACAAAAACCAGGAGGGGACAGCATATTTTCAACCTGGGGATGTGGTCAGCGTATCGGATTATTATTATCAGAATGCAGATATGCTAAAGGATCTATGGACAAAGAATGGAACTCTTTCTGAAGATGACCGGAAGCATTTGCTGATGCTGATGTTTACATCGAAATATGAAGTAAATATCGTAGCGGATTATAGAGATGGTGAAAATGCAGAAGGGGGATTTGTAACGGGATATATTAATAAATATGTGCAGGATATTACAGCGTCCGGGCTGGAATATCTGGAGAATCCGGCGGATACCAAAAGTATACATGCTATTAGCGGATCTAACCTGGTAATTACTAATTTTGCTCCTGAATTTGTATATCCCGCAGATGGTTATACCTATTATTTAAATAAAGACAGAACAACCTCTGTAAACAGAGTGGAGGCTGATCTGAGTGAGCTGGCATCCGTGAAATACGACAGGGGTCTGACGGTGGCTTATAAAAACGCAGAAGGGCAAGATTTTGAAGGGATAGCCGATACCAATATTTATCGCACATCTGCCGGTCAAAATACCGCTGATATCCGTTTTCCTGCGCCCGGTCAGACACCGGTGGGAAAAGCCTTCGACTACTGGAAGGTAGAAGAGCGCATATCCGCTGATGATTGGCATATCAAAACCGATATGGAAATACGCCCCGGTGCCGGCAATACAGCCCAATATGTGTTTGCGTCAGGGCCCGGTTCCAATAACAAGAGTATCCGGTTAACGGCTGTGTGGAAGGACATCCTTCCATCAGATTATATTATAATTCCAAAAAAAATAACAATTCTGGATAATGGATCAAATTTATCACCAGCAGGGGATTATGCAGGGGCAAAGGTGACGATTGGGTACAGGAGTGTAAACGGAAATGACCGCAATCTTGCAGTTGATGTGAAAAAGAGCTTTGAACTCGCCCTGTCCGGGGATGAATCGAAAAAGATAGAAGTAAAAGCATATAGCCAGTCAGGGCAGATTCTGGGGCAGGATGGTGTATATCCAGACTATGCCAGAGTAGGACTATTGAACAGCAGTACAGCCGAGAAGATAATTTATTTTAACACAGAATCCAGGTATGGTCCGGCATATTACCAGGGGGACTTTACAATTGATTCTGAAGATGCTGCAGGACCGGGCAGCAGCACCTTGTTCTATATCTATCCGGCTAATTAGGGAGGTGGACGATGACAAAGCGATTAATGGCAATGTTAATGATTGCGGCATATATGTTTTTTATGGCGGGAAGCACTGTCACAGCGGAGGAATCAGACAGGGAGAATAAGCAGTCAGGGCAGACCAACATTATATATTCAGCAAGGGAAAGACCTGTGTTTGAAGAAATACCCAAGGGGAATGGGGAACTGGACAAAAACCGCGTTGTGAAAACAGGCGATGAAATGAGGACAGGTACTTATCTGATCTTAGTAATTGCATCAGCAGGTTCGCTGATGATAATTATATATAATTCGAAAAGAAAAAGGAGAAAACGAATATGAGAAAAATGAAAGCGGTAACTACAATTGCATTAGCTTCCATGATTATTACGACAACATCTATACCGGCATTTGCAGCGGAAACAGCGTCAGGAGGAATTGAAGTAACCTATACTGCCAACTCCGCTTCTTCCGACAATGCAGCATGGATGGTCAGATTTCCCAAGAAGATCGTACTGACCGATTACAATGCAGATGCATCCAAAGGAGTAAGCCTGGACTTTGAGCTGCTAAATAAAATAGATTCATCTGCATACACCGGGGATAAGACGGTCAGCGTCAGCGTAGCCGATTACAATGCAGGAATCAGTATGGAGGGAGGCACCGGAGGCAGTGCAGTAATAGGGCTTGCCGATAATACCGGGACAGAATTAAGTGGTGGATTTGTTTTGGCAACTATGGAAAAAAAGGATACGGCAACGGAAAATGAAGGAAAAGGATATGCATACCTGAAAACGGCAGCAGATGCTGAGGGAACCTTCACTAAGGCTGTGACATTTACATTCACCGATAACTGATCGCAGACATGACAGAGTCAGCCGCTTCATGCGGCTGGCTTTTTTCAGAGTTTAAAGCCGGTTCGGAATAAGGAGGCGGGTATGTATTTAAGAATAGAGACATTACCGGATACGTGTAAGAAATTTAAGGATAACCAGGGGAGAGTATGGAGCTATCTGGATGAAAAAGAAATACAGGTGCTGTATCCCAACGGAGGTTTTAAAATCTTTGGGGACATGGAAAGAAAAGTCAATAAAAATGCGGATCATTTTCTTGCCGGAACTGAGCCGGATGTGGATTGGTACGGACTATATCCATACACCAGTAAGAATTCATGGATAAAGAAGAGCATCGGGTATATCAAAGTTAAGGATGAAACGGGGGAAACAGGGTTTATACGTGTGTTGACAAATACCTGGATCAGACCATTTCTGTTGCTGTGCATGCTGATTGCCGGCACTTCCATTTTTCTGGGAGGTATGTGGTTTGCCAAGCAGGATGAAACACCGGGGCTGGATCAAACAGCTGTTTCCTATCACATAGACGGTGTCCGTAATACGGATCCGGAATCTATTTTATTACCGGGGATCAGCAGATTAAAAGTAAAAGCCGGTGAGGTCCGCATTCATACCGCACTTGTAAATCCGGAGGGCAATACCTGCTATTTCAAATATATCATACAGTTGGCGGATACAAAGGAAGTTTTATATACATCCGGTCTTATAGAACCTGGAAAAGCAGTGACGGAATTTGATCTGATACGGATGCTGGAGCCAGGTGAATATCCCGTAACGATAATTGTAGAAACCAGAGATACAGAAGATTACGAAACGGTATATAATGCCGGGAACATAGATGCCGTACTGGATGTATCAGAATGACAACAGTCTATATGAGGCAGTATAAATGGAGTAGAGGAGATTAATAATGAATTTAAAACACAAAGAACATGCTGGGAAACAGCAGGCACAGGCAGACAGCCCGGCTGACAAGAAGGGACATGGTACAGGCAGGAAGAAATCTGTGATGAAAATTTTACTTACTGTGGTACTGGTGTTTATAGCGGCACTGGGTGGATTTCTATTTGCATTGCGTAATCAGGGAGTGAAACTGGACGAAACAGCTATTGCATATCAGATGCCTGGAGGAGTTAAGAATACGGACCCGGAATCCATCATGCTGCCGGGGTATGATATATTAGAAATGAATGCAGAGACGCAGTTGGTGGATATAGCGCTGTTTAACCCGGAAGGCAATGACTGCTATTTCAGATTTCATATAATAGGAAAAAATGATAATAAGGAGTACTATCAGACCGGACTGATCAAGCCGGGTACTGCCGTAACGCAATTCAAGATCGAAGAAAAGCTGACAAAAGGGGAATATCCCATTCTTATAAAAGTGGATACGGTAGATCTGAATAATCCGGACAATGCCTACAATGGCGGGGCAATCGAAGCAGTTTTGAAGGTAAAATAGATGATGAAAAGAATATTAATGGTATTTATCCTGGCGGCAGTTCTGTGTATATGCGGGTGTCAGGCAGATGACATACAGGTGAAGAATATGAAAACCGTTACCGGAAATGTGATCAACGTAAATGGGATTTGCTTTTCAATGGAGAAAGCGGAAAATAAAAAAGAGGTCAAACCGGAAAAACCAAACGGTTACTATAATTATTATGAAGAACAACAGGGATATCACTATTTTGTCGTATCCGGTGAAGCTGCAAATGAGAGCGGTCAGGCAGTGGATGCAGAACATATCCTGGTTCGCGGCAAGAATGATGAAAATGTCTGTGAGGGAAAACTCCTTTTCGCCAATGAGCAGGAGAGCGACCTAATAAAAAATCTTGGCGTAGGAGAAACAAGGAAGTTTTATTTTGTTATACTGGTAAAAGAGGGTGAGCCTGACCCCTCCGGAATCGAGATTTATTTCAATGAAGGATTCCGGGAGCAAGAAGAAAATGGATCATATGATGAATTGTCTATCTGGAAATTAGAATGAATGTGGCAGAGAGACAGGCAGAGGTTGCTCTTTCCGTTATATGAAAGGATTTTATACTATTTACAAGGGGCGCCGCATCAGCTCTCATAACAGCTGGGCGGTGCCATCTTTCTGTAAAAGTATGCTCAATAACGATTGATGACGGATATTGCGAAAAAAATTACTTGCATATTATATAGACTATATTATAATAGGAAAAGAACAACGAAAGCGGAGTGACCATGAAATGAACTATACAGAAGCAGTGGAATACGTATTGAGTGTTCCGAAATTTACGAAGAAAAATAAGCTGGAAAACACGATTGAATTAATGGAGCGTCTTGGCAGACCGGAGCGTGGCAGGAAGATCATACATGTAGCCGGTACAAATGGAAAAGGATCTGTTTGTGCTTTCCTTTCCTCTATATTGGACAAGGCTGATAAACGGGTAGGTCTGTTTACCTCACCTCATCTGGTTAAAATAAATGAGCGGTTTCAGATTAATAATGTCCCCATATCGGATGAAGCCTTTTTAGGTGCATACCGGCAGGTTTGGACAGCCATAGAGGAAATGCAGAAGGACGGTTTCTTCCATCCTACTTATTTTGAAATATTATTTGCCGTTGCCATGGTAGCTTTTAAGGAGGCCGGCGTGGAGTATGTAGTCTTGGAAACGGGACTTGGCGGCCGTCTGGATGCTACAAATATTGTAGAAAAACCATTGGCTGTAATTATTACATCCATCAGTCTGGACCATACGGAAATACTGGGCGATACGATTGCAAAGATTGCATTTGAAAAAGCAGGAATCATCAAAGAAGGTGTTCCGGTCATCTACGATGCAAGGAATACAGAGGCAGCAGAAGTAATTGAAAAAAGGGCAAAAGAACTGCATGCACAGACATTTCCTTTCTATGAAAAAATGTATGAAATTTTAGTAAATACGGATAAAAGCATTGATTTTTCTCTGTATTGTAGTTATTATGAAAATGTCAGGGTTACCGTTCCTTATATTGCACCCTATCAGGTGGTGAACAGTTCACTGGCAATGCTGGCGATAAAAGTGATTGATAAGAAGCAGGAAATCTGCCTTTCAGCCATTGTGGACGGCATTGCACTTACAACCTGGGCGGGAAGAATGGAGACGGTTATGCCGGGAGTAATTCTGGATGGTGCCCATAATGCCGCAGGAGTGGAAGAGTTCGTGAAGACCCTGGGAAGAGTAGACAGCGGACGAAGAGTCGTATTGCTGTTCTCGGCAGTAGTGGAGAAGAACTACGAATCCATGATAGAGTCTGTCTGTAAATCAGCGAAATTGGATGAAGTAATTGTGACTGAAATACAGGGAGACAGGATTGTGCCTGCATCACGGCTTAAGGATATCTTTAAGAGGTATACAAAGGCGGCAGTCACAGAAGTTCCGGATATCAGGGAAGCATTCGCGCAGGCACTGGAAAAGAGGCAGGATGGGTTATTATTCTGCGTAGGTTCATTGTATCTGGTCGGCGAGATTAAAGGAATAATTGAGGAGAATTACGAATGATTGATTACGAAGAAGAGTTGAAGAAATTTCATCCGAGCCTGGATGTAAATGAAGCAGAAGACGCCATTTACAACAGAGACTTTACCGATATTACCGATATCCTGAAAGAATTGCTTCAGGAAGAAAAGAAAAAGAGAAAATAAGGGGAATCATATGAGATGTATTTATTGCGGCACCCCCTTATCTGCCATAGATTATTGTACCGGATGTGGGGCTGATATCAGCTTACAGAAAAGAACCATAAGGATTTCCAACCTCCTTTATAATGAAGGTTTGGAAAAGGCGACGGTTCGGGATTTATCTGGAGCGATTGCCTGCCTGAAAAGAAGTTTAAAATTTAATAAAGAAAATATTGATGCCAGAAATCTTCTGGGACTGGTTTACTATGAAATGGGCGAGGTGGTTTCAGCGCTGAGCGAATGGGTAATCAGTAAAAATCTGCAGGTGCCGGAAAATGCGGCAGACGGCTACATAACCAAGCTGCAGGCGAATAAAAATAAACTGGATACGATCAACCATACCATCCGCAAATACAATCAGGCATTGCAGTATTGCAGGCAGGATAACGAAGATATGGCTGTGATTCAGCTGAAAAAGGTTTTGACACAAAATCCAAAGCTGATCAAAGGGTATCATCTTCTGGCACTGCTTTATCTGAAGCAGCAGGAGTATGAACGTGCCAGGAAGCTTTTACGGAAAGCCATCCGCATTGATGCCACCAATACCACCACACTGCGGTACCTCCATGAGATCGAGGATGCAACCGGTATTGGGACAAGCCTGGATGTGAAAAGGCGGAAACGCTATGCCAAAGATGCCATGGAGAAGAAATTTACAGGACCCATGACATACTTAAGTGGGAATGATACCATCATACAGCCCACACCTTTTCGAGACAGTTCCACCATTGCAACATTTATCAACATTTTCCTGGGACTTCTGCTGGGCGGTGCAATTGTCTGGTTCTTAGCGGTACCGGCGATTAAGCAGAGCGTGAATCAAACAGCCACAAAGCAGGTTACGGAGGCGAATACAAAGCTGGCATCTGAAAATGCCAGTAATGTGAAGCTTCAGGAAGAAATCGATGGCTACCAGGCAAAGGTTGACGCAGCAAATAAGACCATGGACGAAGCAAAGGCAAAAGCTGCCGGATATGAAGATTTGCTGAAATCAGCAAATCTGCTGATTAAAGGTGACCAGACTGGGGCGGCTACAGCGCTTAGCACCGTAGATGCAAAGAGTTTGGATGGTTCAGCAAAGGAATTATATGAGCAGATTATGGCAGGTGTTAAAGACGCTTTATTTGCAGAACAATACAACAAGGGATCTACAGCCTACGCAGCAGGTGATTATAAGACAGCCATTGAGCAGTTAACTCTGGCAAGCCAGACTGATCCTGAATCATGGAATGCGATGTATTATCTGGCGTTTGCCTATTATAACACTCAGGATACAACCAATGCGGATAAAATATTCAAACAGCTGTTAGAAAAATTCCCTGCAGAATCAGCAGCAAATAATATTAATGGCTATATTTCCAATAAAGGAAACAATAGTACAGAAGGAAATACCGGTGGAACCACCGGAAACGCCCCAGGTGCTAATACCGGAGATACTACCGGAAACGCGGCAGGCGGTACAAATGGCAACACCACAGGCGGAGATGCCAACACAACCGGCGGCAATGCCAATACCACAGGCGGAGACGCCAACACAACCGGTGGTGATGCCAATACCACAGGCGGAGACGCCAACACAACCGGCGGTGATGCCAATACCACAGGCGGCGGCACCGCAAACGGTGGCAACGGAACTGCAGGCGGGGATGGAACGACGCCCGCAGGCGACGGCAATGGGGTAGCAGGCGGACAGGAAGGCGGAAATGGCGGCGTTGTCCAGTAGACCTGACCTTACCATACAAAATGAGAAACCTCCAGATTGGGGACGTGTACAGCATATGTATACGTCCCTTTTCTGTTTTAGAATCAGATTAGCAAAATGTACCGGAGCATTACAGGAAGTTCGATGGTGCTCTTAATAAGAATGGAGAAATAGATATGAACCCGGAAGAATCAAATTTATACACACAGGAATTAGAAATGGCTTTAGAGGCGGAATTAGAAGCGGAATTAATGGGGAGCAAAGGGGGATTTAGGCTAATGGATGATTGCTTTAAAGTAAAGGGGACGAATCTTACAATCGTGGTTCCAATGGAGTTAGACCACCACAGTGCGGAAAAGATCAGGACAGGGGCGGATAAAATCGTACAGGGAAAGAATATAAGAAGTATCGTATTTGATTTTGGAAAAACAAATTTTATGGACAGTTCCGGAATCGGCATGATCATGGGACGTTATAAGGATATGCGGTTTATGGGCGGAACCGTAATCGCTGTCCGTGTCAATGAGCGGGTGAGAAGAATTTTAACCTTGTCCGGAATCTATAAAATGATAGAAATATATGAAGGATTGCCGCAGCAATCAACGCTTAATTAAAGGGGGGAGCCAATATGAGCTATGCGAACGAAATGAAACTGGAATTTGACAGCAGATCCTGCAATGAGGGATTTGCAAGGGTGGCGGTAGCAGCATTTGTAACACAGCTGAATCCCACGCTGGAGGAAGTGGCAGATGTGAAGACGGCGATCTCCGAAGCGGTTACAAATTCAATTCTTCATGGATATGAAGGGAAGATCTGTAAGATTCTGATCGAATGTTTTATTGACGGAAATGATTTTATTATTCATGTAATTGATCATGGAAGAGGAATTGAAGATGTAAAAAAAGCAATGGAACCACTGTTTACCACCAAGCCGGATTCTGAGCGTTCCGGTATGGGATTTGCTTTTATGGAGGCATTTATGGATGAGGTAAAAGTGGAATCTACAGTGGGCGAAGGAACCAGGGTAATCATGAAAAAGAAAATAGGCAGACCCAGAAGTGAATATGAAATCTGATATCGGGAAAGGATGGTCAAATGGAGCATACCCTTGCGTTAATTGAACAGGCACACCAAGGGGATAAAGATGCACGAGAAAGACTGGTAGAGGAAAATATGGGGCTGGTTTATACCATTGTCAGGCGGTTCCAGGGCCGTGGCTATGAGATGGAGGATTTGATCCAGATAGGAAGCATTGGACTGATTAAGGCGATTGATAAATTTGACATGTCGTTTGATGTAAAGTTCTCCACTTATGCGGTACCCATGATTACAGGTGAAATAAAAAGATTTTTACGGGATGACGGTATGATTAAAGTGAGCCGTTCCTTAAAAGAAACTGCATATAAGGCTTATGCAACCAGGGAAGCCCTGGAAAAAAAGATGGGCAGAGAACCCACATTAGAAGAAATCTCAGCCGAGATCGGCGCGGCAAAAGAAGATATTGTTCTGGCGATGGAATCATCTGCCGAAGTGGAATCATTGCATAAAACAATTTATCAGGGAGATGGCAGCGCCATATTGCTGATGGATAAATTAGAGGAAAAGGAGAATAAAAACGAGGAGCTGCTTAATCATATTGTGCTGGAAGAACTGCTGGATTCCTTGGACGCTCAGGAGCGTTCGCTGATCTATCTCCGTTACTTTGGAGACAAGACTCAGGTACAGGTTGCGGCGGCCATGGGAATGACCCAGGTGCAGGTTTCCAGGCTTGAAAAGAAAATATTGAAAAAGATGCGGGGAAAGATATCATAATTCCCCGTATATTTTTTGCCAAAATTCAAATAATAAACAAAAATGATGGAAAAAGGAAGTGATAAAAATGTATAAAAAGATTGCGAAGGGATTTGCGCTTTTCATGATCGTGGCAGCAATTGTAGGAATCTTTTATTATATGACCTATCTGAATAATCATGATGGCCAGATGAAAGGAACCCTTGTCAATACATTTCAGATGAAAGAGAATGAGGAAATGATATGACAAATGATACGCTTTATTTAAAGATCGATCAAAATGTCCAGGTGCATGATGATTGTGTATTTTTAAAGGATATCGCCCAGTTAGAATGCAGTAACAAGGCTATTGAAAATAAAATAAAAACCTTGAAACTGGATAATCCTACCGGCAATAAGCCAGGGCGCCATGTCATGTCTGTAATGGAAATTATAACCCAGATCCATGCGGTTTATCCCAGCCTTGAGGTAAACAATATTGGGGAGTCAGATTTTATCATTACCTATGAAAAAGCCAAACAGCCCAGTCAGGCATTCAGCTGGCTGAAGACTATATTTGTATGTTTCATGTCTTTTTTCGGTGCAGGTTTTTCCATTATGACATTTAATAATGATGTCAGTATCACCAAATTATTTGCACAGCTTTACGAACAGTTTACCGGAACCGTATCGGATGGGTTTACCATACTGGAAATCTCATATTCCATCGGACTTGGGCTTGGAATCATTATATTCTTCAACCACTTTGCCGGTAAAAAACTTACTGCTGATCCAACACCGATGGAAGTGCAGATGCGTACCTATGAGGACGATATTAATAAGGCACTGATTGAATCCAGCAACCGTGAACCGAAAAATGAAAAGAAAATGAAACAATAGGAAGATGCATGTGAGGCAGTAACGCAGGCATGCTTTCTAATTCCAGGAGGTAAAGTATGTTTATACATTTAATATTATCCCTCATAGCTTTTAGCTCCGGATTTGTCATAGCAGGAGGTGTCATTGCACTGATTGCAGGACTTGGAATTATAAACAGACTGATAGGGGTAACCCATACGGGCAAACATATCCGTATCTTTGAAACCTGCATTTTATTTGGCGGATTATTTGGCAATCTGCTGACTGTTTATAATGTGAGCATTCCACTTGGCGGTTTTGGACTTGCCATCATTGGTATATGTTCCGGAATGTTCGTAGGAGGTTGGATTTTAGCTCTTGCAGAGGTAGTTAATATATTTCCTATATTTTTCAGGCGTATTGGTCTGGTAAAGGGAGTAAGCTTCATTATGATTACAATCGCACTGGGCAAAACTCTGACCAGTCTTCTGCAATTCTACATGAGGTGGTAAACGAACAGTTCAAAATTGTCTGAACTGCTGCGTAATAACAATATTTTGTGCAGTATGATGAAAGGAAGTATTAAAATGGCGGATGTTTTAAAAGAGAGAAAAGATCAACAGTATAATGATTACGTCAAGAAAGTAACACCCACCCATAATCTCTGGGCGAATATGGCGAAAGCATTTTTGGTAGGAGGTATCATCTGTGTTATCGGACAGTTTATACTGAACTACGCTGCTAATATGGGATTGGATAAAGAAACGTCAGGCAGCTGGTGTTCTATGCTTCTGGTTTTGATCAGCGTTATTCTGACGGGATTTAATATTTATCCGAAAATAGCCAAATTCGGAGGCGCCGGAACGTTAGTTCCCATTACCGGATTTGCAAATTCAGTAGCAGCACCGGCAATTGAATACCAAAAAGAAGGTCAGGTTTTCGGTATCGGCTGTAAAATCTTTACCATTGCCGGTCCCGTAATTTTATACGGGGTATTTACCAGCTGGGCATTGGGACTTATTTATTATATTCTAAGAATAACGGGGGTGGTAGGATGACTCAGTCAGCAGGACAGCAAAGCATTCAGTTTGACAGATCTGCCCATATCATAAGCGCAGCGTCAATTGTAGGAAAAAAAGAGGGAGAAGGTCCTCTTGGAAAATTATTTGATCTAATTGGAGAAGATGCAAACTTTGGTGAAAACACCTGGGAAGAAGCGGAGAGTACACTGCAAAGAGAAGCCTGCCAGCTGGCTCTTGGAAAGGCTAAACTGCTTCCTGCACAGATGCGGTATGTTTTTTGCGGTGACCTTTTGGGGCAGTTGATTGCATCCTCCTTTGGTGTTATGAATTTTAATATCCCAATGTTTGGATTGTATGGAGCCTGTTCCACCTGCGGGGAAGCACTGACCCTTGGAGCAATGACAATCAGTGCCGATTATGCCGATTATGTAATGGCGGTTACATCCAGCCATTTTGGTAGTGCGGAGAAGCAGTTCCGCTTTCCACTGGAATATGGTAATCAGCGCCCCCTGGCAGCCACCTGGACCGTAACCGGAAGCGGTGCATTTATATTGGCTAAAAAGGGAGGGCATGCCAGAATTACAGGCGTAACCCCTGGTAAGATTGTAGATTACGGGGTAAAAGATTCATTGAATATGGGAGCATGTATGGCACCCGCAGCCTGTGATACGATTTACCAGAACCTGATGGATTTTAACCGTCAGCCGGAGGATTATGACAAAATCATAACAGGGGATCTTGGATATGTGGGACAGACGATCCTGATTGATTTGTTAAAAGAAAAAGGGTTTGATATCAGCAAAGTGCATATGGACTGTGGGATTGAAATCTACGACAGGGACAAACAGGATACCCATGCCGGGGGCAGCGGATGTGGATGTTCAGCGGTCACTTTGGCAGCAAAAATTCTGCCAAGTGTAGAAAAGGGAGCCTGGAAAAGAGTACTTTTTGTACCTACCGGAGCGTTACTTTCCCCTACCAGTTTTAATGAAGGACAGAGTGTGCCGGGAGTTGCACACGGTGTGGTAATAGAACATTGCTAGTCAGCAAAGGAGATAGTTATGGAATATATTAATGCTTTTTGGGTGGGCGGACTGATCTGTGCATTGGTACAGATCCTGATGGAAAAAACAAAACTGATGCCGGGACGCATCATGGTTATTCTGGTGTGCCTGGGAGCGGTACTGGGAGCGGTGGGGCTCTACGGACCTTTCCAGGAATTTGCAGGAGCCGGTGCAAGCGTTCCGCTTCTGGGATGGGGCAACGTATTGTGGAACGGAGTTAAGAAAGCAATAGAATCGGATGGGTTTATCGGGATTTTCATGGGAGGATTTACTTCCAGCGCAGTAGGTGTCTGCGCTGCACTGGTATTTTCATACCTTGCAAGCCTGGTATTTAAACCCCATATGAAAGAATAGCCGGACATGGGAAAACCAGCCGGGAGGCAGAAGCATGATACAAACCTTCATATGAGGTTGCATGATGCGTCTGCATCCCGGCTGGTTTTATATCTGTCCATAATTTACTTTCATTGCCCAGCGTGATATAATATACACCGTGCAGTCCGCATTTTTTACAAATCAATAAGAATATGGATCAGCAAATAATCAGATTTTGGATAAGGAGGAAAGCAATATGGCAAATATTATTGGAAGCCCAAGCCGTTATATACAAGGAAAAGGCGAATTAAAAAATCTCTGCGGCCATGGAGAAAAATATGGAAAGAACCTGTTTGTATTAACCAGTGAATCCGGTAGAAAACGGGTAGAATCTGTTATAAACCAAGGGATGAAAGATACTTCTTCGGCAGTTACCTATGAAATATTTGGCGGAGAATGCAGCAAGACTGAGATTAACAGGATTATTGATGTATGCCGGGAAAAAAACGGAGAAGTGATCGTTGGGATCGGCGGAGGAAAAACTCATGATACAGCAAAGGCAGTAGCATATTATATGAATAAACCGGTTATCATTGTACCAACCATAGCATCTACGGATGCTCCCTGCAGCGCGCTGTCCGTAATCTATACGGAGGAAGGGGTATTTGAAGAATATCTGTTCCTTCCATCCAGCCCGAATATGGTTCTGGTGGATACGGATATTGTAAGCAAGGCGCCAGCAAGGCTTTTAACTGCCGGTATGGGAGATGCACTGGCTACTTATTTTGAAGCCAGAGCCTGCCAGAAATCTAATGCATCCAACTGCGTGGGAGGAAAGTCCACAAAAGCAGCTATGGCGTTGGCAGAGCTTTGCTATGACACCTTATTGGAAAATGGATTGTCGGCAGCGTTGGCTGTAAAAGAAAAAGTATGTACAAAAGCGGTAGAGAATATAATAGAAGCAAATACTTACCTGTCCGGAATTGGTTTTGAAAGCGGCGGTCTGGCAGGAGCACATGCAATCCACAACGGGCTCACAGCCATTGAAGAGACCCATTCCCTTTATCATGGAGAAAAGGTGGCGTTTGGCACCCTGGTTCAGCTGGTATTGGAAGATGCGGATTCAGATGAAATCGATACAGTAATTGGTTTCTGTGAAGAGGTGGGCCTGCCGGTTACGCTCGAAGGCCTTGGCATTAAGGAAGTAATTCCGGAACAGATCATGGAAGCTGCAAAGCTCGCATGCGCACCGGGTGAAACCATACACAACATGCCGTTTGAAGTTACCCCGGAGGATGTATATGCAGCCATCATGGGAGCAGATGCAATGGGAAGATACATGACCTGTGCTGAATAACAAAAGATTTAGGAATAGTTAAATGAGAAATAAGAATAAAGAAAGATGAATGTCCCAGGCGGCATCCATCTTTTTTTATGGCATAAATTACCCTGGACAAATACCAAAACTTCACACAAAACACAAAAAAGTATGATAAGATGACATTGATTCTTTAAACTATAATAAGAGGTGTATTATGAAAGAGATACTTGTCATTGAAGATGAAGCAGACATACAGGAACTGTTAACGGCATTTTTAGAGGATTCCGGGTATAAGGTCACGGTAGCAGGTGACGGAGTTGCGGGAATTACCAGCTTCCATAGCCGTCCCTTTGATCTGGTGCTGCTGGATATTATGCTGCCCAAAATTGACGGCTATGGCGTATGTGAAGTGATTCGTCAGGAATCTTCCGTTCCGATTGTAATGCTGACGGCTTTGGACAGCGAAGAAAACCAGGTAAAAGGCTATGATCTGAGGGTAGATGACTATATTACCAAACCGTTTTCTATGCAGATCCTGATCCGTAAGATCCAAGCAGTACTTCGGCGGACTTCTCCTGTACAGGAGACAAATCAGCTGGTTTACCGGAATCTGGTGCTGGACTTGGACGGATATAAAGTATTTATTGACGGTGAAAATATTGAGTTAACACAGCGGGAATATGAACTTTTGCGGGAGCTGCTACTAAATCAGGGAAAAGTACTGACTAGGCAGGCGCTGTTGAACGGACTCTGGAAATATGACTTTTATGGAGATGAGCGGGTTGTAGATACCCATATAAAAAATTTACGCAAGAAACTGGATGTAGATTATATTGAGACAATCAGAGGGGTGGGATATCGGATTGATAAGACGAATTAGAGGAAGCCTGACACTTAAAATATTTCTCATAACCAGCCTGATTCTGATCTGTGTTTGTGGTGTAACATATGGTTTTATCGCTTATTTTATGCCCCAGACCTATACTTATGGAATCAGCGAGGATATGGATAAAAAAATGGATGCTCTTGTGGCGGATTTAGAGAATACGAAATTTGAGGACAGCGGTCCGCTATTTGATGATTTCATTGTAAATAATACAGTTGACCTGCAATTATTGGATTCCAGCGGTAAAGTAATCCAGCGTCCGGGCAGCGTGCAGTCAGGATTTGTAGAAAGTATTGGAAACCAGGCGATGCTGTCCATTACTTTAAATGAAGTTGATCAGACTTCGGCTGGCAAGGCCAGTAGTATTGCTGTGGGAACCACGCATGCATTCGATGAAGACAGTCAGGCATCGAATACCGTGGGTGCAATTGAGGTAGACGACATAAGCGCTGTAAAAAAGGATACATTCCTCACATATTCCAACGCTCTTGCAGCAAGTACAAACATCAATGGTTTGTTAGAAGCACCCATGAACATATCAGTCATGACTTCGCGTTCCAGCGTGGATTATGGTATGCAAAAACCGGTTACTTTTTCCGGATCGGATCAGGAATATGAACTGTACGTCTTAGGGGCATACCGGTTTGTAAATCAGGCGGTAGAAGCGATGAATAAAATATTGCCTTGGCTTATGGTTGTCATTGTATTTATATCTACGTTAACTGCTTATTTATATTCCAGGTATATAACAAGACCGGTAGTACGACTTAGTAAAATTTCAAAGAAGATGTCTGGCCTGGAGTTTAACTGGATCTGTGATGAAAAACGCAATGATGAGATCGGGGTGCTGTCCTCAAGCCTGAATGAACTGTCCCAGAAGTTATCTACCGCATTAAGCGAACTGAAAAGTGCCAATGAATCTCTGCAGAAAGATATTGAAACAGAACGTAAACTGGAACAGAAAAGGCTTGAATTCTTCTCAGCGGTATCCCATGAACTGAAGACGCCGATCACCGTCATGAAAGGGCAGCTGGAAGGAATGATGTATCAGGTTGGGATCTATAAAAACAGGGATAAATATCTCGCCAGATCCTATTCTGTTGCCTGCACAATGGAAGATATGGTGCAGGAGATTCTGACGGTATCCAGGATGGAAGCATCCGGTTTTATGCCACAGATGGAAGAATTTGACCTGGGGAAAATGGTAAAAGAGTGTGCCCATAAACAGGATGATCTGTTTATCAGAAAGGAAATGGATGTTCAATATCATTTCGACAGTGATCTGTATGCCTGGGGAGATAAGAAGTTACTGCAAAAGGCGGTAAATAACATTATCAGCAATGCTATCCACTATTCTCCCGATGGAGCCAAAATTCAGATTGAAGCATATAAAGAGGACGGGAAATTGACGGTTCGGGTGGAGAATTCCGGTGTGCATCTGGATGACGAAGCAGTTCCCCGTATATTTGAAGCATTTTACCGTGTTGAAAAATCCAGAAATAGAAATACAGGAGGAAGCGGTCTGGGGCTATATATTGTTAAAATGATTCTAGAACTACACAAAGCAGGCTATCGGATAGAAAATACCTTAACTGGTGTGGCATTTATATTCTCCATCTAAAACACATATAAAATACAAACCATCCACAAATGGATTTGTTAGGATAAAAACGTGCAAAAAATGAGAAAAAGAAATGTAAAATTATTCTAACAAACAGGAGGTTACAGTAAGATGATTCTTAAAAGGATGGCAGGAGTAGTTATGGCAGCGATGTTGTTAACAACCTTCTTAACAGGGTGTTCCACGAATGGAACCAAGCAGTCGGATGGCAGTAATGGCACGGATAAAGGGAATGCAAAAGAGGCTGCTGCTATGGGGAGGTATCTGGAAGAGGATGTTAATCTTCCGGAAGGAATTACAGATATACAGGCATTGTGTGAAATGGAAGACGGCAGCCTGCGATTAGCAGGAATGGGGGAAAAGTATTCCGGAGGTGTCTGGGAAACCAGGGATCAGGGAAAGAAGTGGGAGAAAGTATTTGATTATCCCGAAGAATTAAAGGGAAATGAAATGAAATATTTATCTTCTGTAGCCCTGTCACCAAAGGGAGGCGCAGCTGCAATCATAACTGATTATTCTAAAATAGATATGCAAAGCGGGCAGGGAGAAGTAGAGATCGGCTACTGGACAATGGATGATTCGGGAAAAGCCGCTTCCTTACCGGTGGCTATGGGAGGCAGCAAAGCAGGTGACAGTGGGTCACAAAGCGGTCAGATGGAAATACCACAGTATTTGAACAGCTGGAAATATTCACCGGACAACAAATTAGTAGGTCTGGGAATGGATGGAAAAATTCACATTGTTGATCCCGCAAACGGAGCAGTGCTGAAATCTATCGAAAACAGTAATGCTTACTTTACCAATACAGGTTTTATAGGAAATACATTGGCGGCATATGCAAGCAGCGGCGTTTATTACTATGATATGACTACAGGAAGTGCCATGGAAAAGGATGAGGTACTGAATGAGCAGCTTGGGATCAAGAATGAAAACAAAGGCATTTTGGTTGGCGGAGGTGAATCGGATGTTCTCCTGCAGGGAGGGAAAGAAGATAATATTCTTTACTATTGCAATAAACAGGGTATTTTCCGCCATGTCCTGGGTGGTAATGTATCCGAACAGCTTGTAGATGGATCATTAAATTCTATAGCGGATCCAAGTGTTTCATTCAGCAATATGGCAGCAATGAAAGACGGTACATTCTTCCTGGCTTACCGGAAAGATATGAGCAGTCATCTGGTACGGTATACATATTCCGAAGATACTCCGTCTGTTCCGGAAAAAGAAGTCAATATCTACTCATTGAATGAAAATGCAGAAGTACGGCAGGCAATTGCATTATTCCAGAAACAAAATCCGGATATTCGTGTAAATTATGAAGTTGGGCTTACCGGCGATGATGGTGTCACAGTATCCGATGCAATTCGAACTTTAAATACGAATATAATGGCTGGAAAAGGGCCGGATCTGTTTATATTAGATGGTATGTCCATTGATTCATATGAGAATAAAGGTCTGCTGGAAGATATGAGTGAAATCATAAAAAATGTCTCCAAACAGGATGGGCTCATGGAAAATATTACAAAACCATACGAAAAAGATGGTAAAACCTACGCCATACCAACCAGATTCATTGTACCGGCTATTCAGTCCGCTAAGAAGAACCTGGATGGTATGAAAGATTTAAAGACCCTTGCTGAAACTTTGGAAGGCATGAAACAGGAAAATGCAGATACGGATATATTGGGAATCACACAGCCGGAGGATTTAGTAAAACGATTGTATGATACATCTTCCAGAGAGTGGATCAAAGAAGACGGAACTTTGAAGGAAGATGAATTAAAAGAATTCTTTACCCAGCTAAAGAAAATTTATGATCTTGATAAAAAAGATGGGCAGGCAGATGAAAATAACTCTATGATTATGAATTTTGGAGGTTTTGCTCACTTGAGCGGTATCGGAGATAACTCCATTAGTTATCTTGCAAAAAGTATCATGGCAAATATCGGAAATATCAATTCTATAAATGATATTATGCAGGTACTGGCTGTTGATGGAAAGTTAAAAGACAGTGGCTATAAAACACTGGATGGCCAGGCTTCCAAAGTATTTATACCTGGTACGATGATTGGTATCAGCAGTAAGGCGGCGAACAAAGAGTCTGCAGAAAAACTGGCATCTTTCATGTTATCCAAAGATGCCCAGACCGTAAGCCAGGGAGGGGGATTCCCGGTAAATAAAGCAGCTTTTGATCATATTTTTACAGATGAAGCTGGAAATAGTGTTCCTGCAATGACGGTTTCTACTGTTAGTGAAAGTGGTGTAGATATCTCTCTGGAACTGAAATGGCCTACCGAAGAACAGGCTGCAGAATTTAAGACATTAGCAGAAGGACTGACTACACCTGCAAACACAGACAGCATTATACGGGAAGCAGTAAACAGTGCAGCAGATGACTGCCTGAATGGAACTACAAGTATCGATGAAGCGGTAAAAGCAGTTATGCAGAAAGTAAACCTTTATCTTGCAGAGTAAAACCCAAGCAGGAAGAAAGATGAATTATAGCAGCCGGTTGGATCGTTAACAATATCCAATCGGCTGCTTTTTCTGTACGGAAATATATAAGACAGATTAATAGATGAAATAACCAGCAACACCGGAAAGCACCATAACCAGAATGGGATTCCATTTCCATTTACGAAGCAGTATCAGGCAGGCTCCAAAGAGGAAACAGGCAAATAGATCAGGATGCAGTGCAGAAATATCTAATTCTGATGTTCCGCAAAAAGCGATCAGAATGATCACACCTGCGGAGGATGCAATCAGTCCGGCGGATACTGCTTTCAATCCGGTTAATACCTGTGACATATAACGATTGTTGCGGTATTTATTGAAAAAGCGGTACAGCAATATGGATATGATAAAGCCGGACAGGATACATCCGATTGTAGCGGTGACAGCTCCGGGAATGCCGGCAATTCTCAATCCCGTAAAAGTAGAGGTATTGACTGCCAAAGGGCCGGGAGTCATCTGGGAAATGGTAATAATATCAGTGAATTCCTGCAGGGTAAGCCAATGTTCCAGTTCTACTACCTGTTCCTGGATCAGAGGGATTGTAGCGTATCCCCCTCCGATGCTGAATAGCCCGATCTGCGTAAATCTATAAAAAAGCATGAGCAAAAGTTTTGTCATACAGCCACCTCTTTTCTGCGTAAAAAGCATTCCACAAGGCAGCACAGGGCACTGACTGCAATGATAAGAGCTGCGTTTATCTGCAGGAAAAAACTGGCGATAAAAGCAAGAGGAATCAGAACTGAAAAAAACAGTCTGCCTTCTTTAAAAATGCCCCGGCACATATCATAGACCAAATCTACGATCAATGCTGCCACACCTGCTTCCATTCCCTTTAAAACGGCGGATACCACCGCATTGTCACGAAATGCCTGATAACCGGCACTGATCACGGATAAGATGAGCAGTGCGGGCAGGACAGAAGCCAGTCCGCTGATAACGGCACCCTTTAGTCCGGCTGTTTTATAGCCGGCGAGCACAGAGAGATTAACGGCGATTGCACCAGGTGAGGACTGTGCGATTGCAGCCATATCCAGAAGCTCCGATTCGCTGAGCAGGTTCTTGGTTTGGACAAAATATTTCCGGATCATGGGAATGACTACATAGCCTCCTCCGAAAGTAAATGCGCTGATAAAGAAATTAATTCCAAAGAGCCAGCAGAGCAGAGGTAATTTTTTCATAAGTGAATCTCCTTTACATCATAAATTGTCAAATAATCATTTGGCAGTTTCATTATACCCTTACATGGTATATAATTAAAATAATATTATTTTATATAGAACATAAGAAATTAGTAATGAATTAGGAGGAGTATGAAATGACAATACGCCATCTTCGAATTTTTAAAATCGTCTGTGAAGAAGAAAATATAACAAAAGCAGCAAAAAAACTGTATATGACCCAGCCGGCTGTATCACATGTTATTAACGATCTGGAAGAAAAAATTGGTAATTCTCTGTTTGACCGGGTATCCAAGCGGATTTATCTGAATGAATTCGGAAAACTGTTTTTAGACAAGGCCATCCGTGTACTGGATTTGTACGATGATCTGGAAGGGGGACTAGACTCCTTAAAAGAGCAGGCTGTCTTACAAATCGGTTCCAGCATAACGATCGCTAATTTCTGGCTGCCCTCCCTGCTAAAGAGATTTGAAGCGCAATGGAAGAATACTCCTGTCCGGGTGGAAGTGGAAAGTGCCAGGGTGATTAACGAGAAGCTTTTACAAAATGAAGTGGATCTGGCACTGATAGAAGGAGTTTTTCCCAGAGATAATCTGGTCTGTATTCCCTTTTCTTCTTACCGCCTTGTAGTATTGTGCGGCAATGGACATCCTCTGGCATCAGCAGGTGAGGTGCAGATAGAAGAGCTGGCACAGCAGAAATTACTGCTAAGAGAGAAAGGAAGTGCAATACGGGATACTTTCCACAGTGCAATGACCTTACATAATCTGTCTGTGACTCCTGCCTGGACCAGTGTAAACTCCCAGGCACTGATTCAGGCAGCCAAACATAATCTGGGTGTTACCGTTATGCCAGATATACTGGTGGAAAAAGAATGTGAGAGAAATGAACTTGTGCCGCTTTCGGTAGCGGGACTTTATATGGAGAATCAAAATTATCTGGTCTATCATAAGGATAAGTTTTTGTCTGAGCCAATGCAGGGATTTTTGAAAATTCTGGAAAGTGCCTGAGGGTTCAAGCCTGTGTTCAGAAGGAGTTTAAAATTCCTGGTTCGAAACAGGAACTATTGACATTCAGGTATTAGTGCAGGTAAAATAAAGTTATTGCTTTACCCCTGCTGCATAAAAAGTTCTGCAGTACGAATACCCTATGGGAAAAGGAGACGGTGACATGAAGAAGATTGGTTTTATCGGTGTTGGAATTATGGGAAAATCAATGGTAAGGAATTTAATGAAAGCGGGATATGAAATTTCTTTCTATGCCAGAAATAAGGCAAAAACGGAAGATGTGATAGCAGAAGGAGCCGTTTATCATCCAACTATACCGGAGTGCGTAAATGGCTGTGACGCGGTGATCACAATTGTAGGCTTTCCAAAAGATGTGAGAGAAGTCTATTTTGGAAAGGATGGCATACTGGAGAATGTTTCGGAAGGAACGTATGTTATTGATATGACAACCTCAAGTCCCAAATTAGCCAAAGACATCTATGAAGAAGCCAAAAAACGCGGGATTTACGCTCTGGATGCGCCTGTTACCGGAGGAGATGTAGGTGCTAAAAATGGCACCCTGTCCATATTGGCAGGGGGGGATCTACAGGCATATGAGAAATGTCTCCCGATCTTTGAGGCAATGGGTAAGAACATTCATCTGGAAGGGAAAGCCGGAAGCGGACAGCATACCAAAATGGTGAACCAGATCATGATAGCAGGTACAATATCCGGTATCTGCGAAGCATTTGCCTATGGAAAAGAGAAGGGACTGAATATACAAACGGTTCTGGATTCCGTGGCGACAGGGGCGGCAGGAAGCAGGCAGCTGGAAATGCAGGCTGATAAAATGCTGAAACAGGACTATGCACCGGGATTTTTTATCAAGCATTTTATTAAAGATATGAAGCTGGCAAAAGAAGAGGCTGAGGCAGATGGACTGACCTTAAGTGTGCTGAATCAGACCCTTGCGGCATACGAAGAACTGGAAAAAAGAGGGGACGGTGATCTTGGTACCCAGGCGCTCATTAAATATTTTGACTGATTAAAATAAAAGGAGAGTAGGGTTTAATTATGGCAAAAAATTACAGGCCCGGAGCAGTTATCGATTGCAGGACAACAGACAACGATAACAATAAAATGCCATCTGCAGAGAGGCAGATGGCATTTTATTGTTATTTTGCCGCTTTTTGGGCAAAACTAGTATTAACCAGTTTATCATAAGGTGCACGCTGGCTGAGTTCTCCTGCATTTTCCAGGATATCCTGAAGCAGATTAAAACTGTTTTCTTCAAATACCATGTTATCTTTCCAGGTTTCCTGTTCGTGATAACGTTTTACAATGGTAGTAATGGTTGCCAGATCAGTTTCTTTAAACTGGGGTTCAATAATTTTTGCGATTTCTTCCGGTGTGTGGGAATTCACATAGTCCATACCTTTTTGCAGAGCATCGGTGAAGCCCTGGATAATTTCAGGATTCTTCTTGATGAAACTGCCTTTGGCACTGTATGCGGTGTATGGCACATAACCGGAATCCGTACCAAGAGAGGCAACTACGTGACCGCTGCCTTCTTTTTCAAGAGAAGTGGCACCAGGTTCAAATTCCACGGTAAAGTCTCCCTGGCCGCCGGAAAATGCAGCTGCGGTAGAACCGAAATCAATGCTTTGGTCGATATTTAAATCAGCTGCCGGATTGATTCCGTTTTGTTTTAAGATGTACTCGAATACCATTTCAGGCATTCCGCCTTTTCGGCCGCCAAGAACATTTTTTCCTTTCAGGTCAGTCCAGGTAAAATCAGGCATATCCTGCCTTGCAACCAGGAAGTTTCCTGCACGCTGTGTGAGCTGGGCAAAGTTTACCACATAATCTGAGGCTCCTTCGTTGTAGGCGTAAATGGTTGATTCGCTTCCCATAAATCCGATATCGGCATCCCCCGATACTACGGCGGTCATGGTTTTGTCCGCACCAAATCCTGTGACAAGCTCCAGATCAATTCCTTCTTCTGCGAAATAACCTTCCTGAATCGCCACATATTGGGGTGCATAGAAGATGGAATGTGCCACTTCATTCAGTGTAACTTTGGTGAGTGTGTCCGATTCTTTTTTACAGCCGATACAGGTCAATGCCAGAAGAACCGTAACAGCAGCCAGCAGTAAAAGCTTTTTTTTCATAACTTACCTCCAAAAGTTCTAATGCTATAAGATATGAAAAATTGCGTAAAAGTTGCAAAGAAAACCAACAAATCTAAAAGATAAATGAAAAACATTAACAAATACTAAAGAAATTATGTAAAATTAGTTGATATTATAAACAAAATCATGTTATAATAACACGAACAAAAAAGATAAAGGGAGAAAGACACATGAACGAAAAACAAAGTTTCAAGCCGTATATTCCTGCTGATAAGTCAGTTCCGGAATTTACGCCAACAGCCATCATCCTGGGTGTATTGCTGGCTGTTCTGTTCGGCGGTGCGAATGCGTATCTTGGTCTTCGTGTAGGTATGACCGTATCTGCATCAATTCCAGCAGCCGTTATCTCAATGGGCGTTATCCGCGTCATTTTGAGAAAAGACTCCGTATTGGAGAACAACATGGTACAGACAATTGGTTCTGCCGGTGAGTCTGTAGCTGCAGGAGCTATTTTCACACTGCCAGCGTTATTTTTGTGGGCAAAAGAGTGGGGAACAGCTGCACCTTCTTTACTTGAAATCGCAATTATTGCATTTATCGGCGGTACATTAGGAGTTCTCTTTATGGTACCTCTTCGTAAAGCGTTAATTGTACAGGAACACGGAACACTTCCATATCCGGAAGGTATGGCATGTGCGGAAGTTCTTTTAGCTGGTGAGCAGGGTGGTGCAAAAGCCTCTACTGTATTTGCCGGTTTAGGTATCGCAGCAGCTTACAAATTTATCACAGACGGATTTAAATTATTCCCAAGTGAAGTACATTATGAAATTCCTGCTTACAAAGGAGCGGGTGTTGGTATGGACGTATTACCAGCGCTTTTAGGTGTTGGTTATATCTGCGGACCAAAGATTTCATCATATCTGTTTGCAGGTGGTGTACTTGGATGGTTTGTATTAATGCCATTAATCGTATTATTCGGTTCAAATGTTACATTGTTCCCGGCTACCGTGCCAATCGCTCAGATCTATGAAGAGGGCGGATCTTTTGGTATCTGGTCTAACTACATCAAGTACATTGGTGCAGGAGCTGTAGCATGCGGCGGTATCTTAAGCTTAATCAAGTCACTGCCACTCATTATCAAAACATTTAAGGATGCTATTAAGGGATACGGAAAAGGCGCAGCTGCTAATTCCAGCATTCGTACTGACCAGGATCTTTCCATGCCGGTTATTATTATCTCTATCCTGGCACTGGCAATTGCTATCTGGCTGATCCCGATTATTCCGGTTAACTTATTCAGTGCTATTCTGATCGTAGTATTCGGATTCTTCTTTGCAACCGTATCTTCACGTATGGTTGGATTGATTGGAAGTAGTAACAACCCGGTTTCCGGTATGGCTATTGCAACTCTGTTGATTTCATCTATGGCGTTAAAAGCAACCGGACAGGTTGGACAGGGCGGAATGACAGCTGCAATCGCAATCGGTTCTGTTATCTGTATTATCGCTGCTATTGCAGGCGATACGTCACAGGATTTAAAGACAGGTTATATTTTAGGTGCCACACCTAAGAAGCAGCAGATTGGTGAGATTATCGGTGTATTAGCAGCAGCGATTGCGATCGGCGGTATCTTATATCTGTTAAATGAAGCATGGGGATATGGTTCTGCTGAACTTCCTGCACCACAGGCTACTCTGATGAAGATGGTAGTAGAAGGTGTTATGGGCGGTAACTTACCATGGAACCTGGTATTTGCCGGTGTGTTTATCGCACTGGTAGTAGAAGTATTAGGTATTCCGGTACTT
Source organism: Clostridiales bacterium (assembly GCA_018365455.1). Taxonomy (GTDB): domain Bacteria; phylum Bacillota; class Clostridia; order Lachnospirales; family Lachnospiraceae; genus Robinsoniella. The sequence goes on along the minus strand of JAGZJZ010000022.1, from coordinate 53,465 downwards.
CCATTTGCAGTTGGTTTATATCTGCCAATCCACTTAAGCACACCTATGATGGCTGGTGGACTTGTAAGATTATTTATTGAAAAGAAAAAGGGAATGGACGAGAAGAAGAAGAAAAATGCCATCGACGGCGGTGTTCTTTACTGTTCTGGTCTGATTGCCGGAGAAGGTTTAATTGGTATTCTTTTAGCAGTATTTGCTATTATTCCGATGTCAGGCGGATCTCTTGGAGATGCCCTTGCAAAAATCGGCGGAGGAATATTCCCGGAAAGTGTTGCTAAGATCGTTGGATTAATCTTCTTTGCACTTTTAATCTTCTCATTATTGAAGTTCTCTTTATTCCTAAAGGAAAAGAAAGCTAAGGCATAAGAATGGCAAAGAAAAACAAGAAGAATTATCTTGACTTTGTTCCAATCTGTAATCCCAAGTTTGAATGGGATCTGGATAAAAAAGGGAACGTAGTCGTTCACATGGAAAATAGAGGCTTCTACAATTGGATTGCCCAGAAAGTATTTAAAAGACCCAGATTCAGTCATATTACACTGGATAACTACGGGAGCTTTGCGTGGCAGCTGATGGATGGCAAAAAAACAGTATTTCAAATCGCAAATGAGATGAAAGAACAGTTTGGCGATAAAGCCGATCCGTTGTACGAGCGTATGACGAGATTTTTTCAGACCTTGTATCAGAACAATTTTATTGGTTATGTGAGTGAAAAGAAAAAGAAAAAATAATTACAGACAGCCCGGTGTTTTAGCCGGGCTGTTTTTCTGTGAAAGACACTCACCATGATACAAAATGATCACAACGGGAAATCGGAACTTGAAATTTCCAGAGGAAACACGTATAATAACCATGTTAGAGCGTACAGAAAGATATTTTTTAATGCGCTTACGTACTCCATCCGGCGAGTTTGATTTCTGGCCGCAGGAAGTACTGGAAGCTCATAAAGCTTGATGAGCTGTTAGAAGAGAAAGAAGGTTAACGAGATGAAATACGTATTAGATTCACATACACATACGCTGGCCAGCGGACATGCATACAGTACAATACACGAAATGGCCTACCAGGCTGCGGCAAAGGGGCTGGAACTGCTGGGCATTACCGAGCACGCGCCCAAGATGCCGGGAACCTGCCATGAGTACTACTTCATGAACCTGCGTATTTTAGAGCGCAGCATGTGTGGGATAGAAGTTTTATTCGGTGCGGAAGTTAATATTTTAGATTATGACGGTAATCTGGACATGGATGACAGCCTGCTTAAGAAAATGGATGTGGCAATTGCAAGCCTGCACACACCCTGCATCAAATCAGGAACAAGAGAAGAGAATACAAGGGCATGTCTGAATGCCATGAAGAATCCGTATATCAACATAATCGGGCATCCCGATGACAGCCGCTTCCCGCTGGACTACGAAGCACTGGTACTGGGGGCAAAAGAGCATCAGGTATTGTTAGAACTTAACAACAATTCCTTACATCCCCTTGGAGCCAGGGAAAATCCAATTCCGAATGATATCGCAATGTTGGAAATGTGTAAGAAATATCAGGTGCCTATTATCTTAGGCAGTGATGCTCACTGTGCTGCAGATGTAGGGAATCATCAGTTTATCGACCAGTTGTTTGAGTGTTTTGAATTTCCGGAAGAACTGATCGTAAATCGTTCTGTAGACGAATATAAAAAGTATATCAACCGTTATAAAAATCGATAAACTTCTTTACACTAAAGTTTTGCTGTGCTAATATATAAAGTACAACGACGAACGAATGAAGGGGTAATTTTATGAGCAAAAAAATCAGGACAGAAGCAGTAGACCAACTGTTTGAGGCTATTTTAAACTTAAAAGATAAAGAAGAATGTTATTTGTTCTTTGAAGACGTATGTACTGTTAATGAATTGCTTTCTTTATCACAGCGTTTTGAGGTGGCTAAGATGCTGAGAGAGCATAAGACTTATCTGGAAATTGCAGAAAAGACAGGGGCATCCACAGCAACCATCAGCAGGGTAAACCGATCATTGAACTATGGTAATGACGGTTATGAAATGGTATTTGACCGTATGCAGGAAAAAAAGCAGTAATAATGAAAACAGGATATTAGAATATAAAACAGGCAAAGAAGCTTATTGGAAAGCACTTTGCCTGTTTTTATGATTTATTTTTTACTTTTTTCTTTTTCTGGATTTTTCTTCGGCAGTTCATCAATTAATTTTTCAATCAGCTGCTTTTTAATATATACATCAAAACTCAGCAGACAAATAAAAGAAAAGTATTTCAGGAATCCCTGATCTTCTTCATCTGCATTTTCAAAGGTCTTCTGGGAAGTATTGTATTTTTCCAAAATATCCTTAGAAATTTTATCTACCTGGCTTTTCTCCAAACTGAATACTTCCTGGTAGAGTGACTCCATATTAAAATCGGTCTCATTGTGAAAGTACTTTTCCGTAATGGGGTGGAGCAGTGTCTGAATGTCTGTGATGGATAGCACGCCTTTAAAATAATATATAAAAATCAAAACCAGCAGATGTTCTTTTGAATACTTTTTCTTCAGCGGCGGCGGAAGCAGGTCGTTTTTCGCATAATTGTTAATCATGGTCTTTGTCAAAATTTTATCATCTGAATTTCGTTTCGAATGGGCTAAGTGCGAATCCATAAATGTAGTTACCTGGTCCATGTATAGGTCAATATTTGGAATATCTGCAGGTTTGATATAATCAATTCTGGATAAGCTGCGCATTATGCTGTTTATCATATCATCTGTATCTATTGTCATCTTGTTCACCTCTTATTACATTATATAGTTTTCATTACTATTTGTAAATGTTTTTATTGTAGTTTGTAATATTTCTTAATACTATCTGCAATATGAGGGGAAAACATAACTGTAATATTTACCTTAAAACATATTTTTTAGCAATGACACATTCGTAGATGATCATAACAATGATACACCCCGGCATGCCGCTTAAAGTAAGGCAGACCGTACACAAAGTCTGATCGGTAAGTCCAACAAATCCACTGGCAATAAAGCACAGGGAATAACCCATAAAAAGGAACCCCACAGCGCGATTATATTTTTTGATATCCGAAACTTTATCAGATCCCGGGGCTTTCATTACAGAATAGATGCCAACCGGCTTTTTAGCAAAGCACATGGATATTCCGCTGACAAAAATAAAGAATCCAAAAACCCAGGAAACCACGGCAAGTGCAGGCTTAAAGTTTATTCCACTTTTCAAAAATGCAGGCATATCAGTTTCGATGTAAAATGTTCCTGCTAAAGTAATGATTGTGATGAGATTAAAAATAACAACCAGAATGATTCCGGCAGCATATGCATTCTTTGATTTTAGAATAACCTTTACAAATGCACAGAGTGCTAATGTAAAAACAGGGAAAATCAGCAGTTCATATTTACTTCCGATAACGTCCATTCCCGTACCAGATAATTGAGCAGTAGTGGTGATTCTGTCAGGAAGAAAAAGCATGCTGATCAGGGTCAGAATCACAGGCAGGCACATTAGGATGTTATAAATGAGGTATCGCCGTTTCATAAAATCAGCTCCTTTCGTTTTGATCTGCAGCGGTCATGGGATAAGTGTAGCACTGTTCTGGAAGGCATTCAATCGATGCAGCTTAAGGTAAAGCATTTTGTGATTGAGATATTGCAGTTATATGCGGTATTCCTCTATGAACTGCACGATAAGGGTGCTGGAGAAAGGCGTTGATTCAGATGAAAGATGATAGGTTGAGAATGATGGATGAAAGATTGCAGGGTTGCAAAATATGGAGGAATGTACTAAGATATTAGAGGTATATCCATGGAAAGGAATGAAAATCAATGCGAGAAGAACAGTTTAAGATGGAAAGACCGGGCCTTGTGGAAGAAGGGCAGGAAGTAGAGATTGTTGAAATTAATACTTCCATGAATTACAGCTATATCATTGAACCGGCAGTTGCCATGTCGGGATGCTTTCCCTCCAGCAGAAGAATAAAGGCCAGAAAAGGGATTATTAAAAAAATTGAAAATACTCCGCGGGGCTACATCGTCACAGCAGCTTTTGAAGAATAGTGCCCATTAGAAAATAGATTCTGGCGATCTTATACTCAGCAAACAGGAACGCATAGGTGCCAATAAAATCTTCAGGGCAGGCAGAGTGGCGAATAATCTTAAAATAAGATGAAAAATGTGGATTCTTGATGACAGAAGGCGCATTTTATTATATAATAAAACCCGAGACTAAAAGTTAGGTGGTATTACAATGAGCATATACGATACATTGAATGACATGCAGAAATCGGCGGTATTTTATACGGAAGGCCCGTTATTGCTTCTTGCTGGGGCAGGTTCCGGCAAGACCCGTGTACTGACACACCGCATTGCATATCTGATTGAGGAAAAAGGGGTAAACCCGTGGAATATCATGGCAATTACCTTTACCAATAAAGCGGCAGGAGAGATGCGGGAGCGTGTAGACAGCCTGGTGGGATTCGGATCGGAAAGCATCTGGGTATCCACATTCCACTCTACCTGTGTGAGGATTTTAAGACGTTACATAGATCGGCTGGGTTATTCCAATAGTTTTACTATTTATGACAGCGATGATCAGAAAACACTGATGAAAGATGTGTGCAAGCGCCTGCAGATTGATACGAAAGTATATAAAGAAAAAGCACTGCTGGGTGCAATCTCTTCTGCAAAAGATGAACTGGTAAGCCCGCAGGCTTATGAACTGAATGCGGCAGGAGACTTTGGGAAGCAGAAAATTGCCCAGGCATATAAAGAATACCAGAAGCAGCTGCGCAGCAACAATGCACTGGATTTTGATGATTTGATTGTAAAAACAGTAGAGTTATTCCGGAATTGCCCGGACGTACTGGACTACTATCAGGAAAGATTCAAATATATCATGGTGGATGAATACCAGGATACCAATACCGCACAGTTTAAACTGGTAAGTCTGTTTGCAGAGAAATATCAAAACCTTTGTGTGGTAGGTGATGACGATCAGTCCATTTATAAATTCAGGGGTGCCAATATCGGAAATATTTTAAATTTTGAAAAAATGTTCGCCGATGCAAGAACAATTAAGCTGGAGCAGAATTACCGTTCCACACAGAATATCTTAAATGCAGCCAATGATGTGATCCGAAACAACGTGGGCAGAAAAGAAAAGACACTCTGGACCGATAATGAAGAGGGCGATTTAATTCATTTTCGTCAATTTTTAACAGCTTTTGACGAAGCAGAGTATATTGTTGGAGATATTGCGCAAAATATACGAGAAGGCAATTATGAATATAAGGATTGCGCCATTCTCTATCGAACGAATGCCCAGTCCCGTATGTTCGAAGAAAAATTCCTGATGGCAAATATTCCTTATAAAATCATCGGGGGCGTAAACTTCTACGCCAGAAAAGAAATCAAAGACCTTCTGGCTTATTTAAAGACGGTAGACAACGCCATGGACGACCTGGCGGTTAAACGAATCATCAACGTTCCAAAAAGGGGCATAGGAGCCACTTCTCTGGGAAAAGTGCAGGAATATGCAGATGAGTATGATATGAGCTTCTACGATGCGTTAAAAGATGCTGAGAGCATCGCAACCCTGGGAAGAAGTGCGGTAAAAATAAAACCATTTGTAACTTTCATCCAGACACTGCGCAGTAAACAGGATTATCTGTCAGTTCAGGAAATCCTTACATCAATCATCGACGAAACCGGTTATGTAAAAGAACTGGAAGCGGAAGACACCGATGAGGCGAGAGCCAGAATCGAGAATATCGATGAATTGATCACCAAAGTCGTATCCTACGAAAGTGATGCAGAAGAGCCCACACTGAGTGGATTCCTGGAAGAAGTAGCACTGGTAGCAGATATCGACAGCCTGGAAGAAGACAGCAACCATGTGGTTCTGATGACCCTGCATAGTGCCAAAGGACTGGAGTTTCCAAATGTATATCTGGCTGGCATGGAAGACGGTATATTCCCAAGTTATATGACGATAACTTCTGATGATCCACTTGAGATCGAAGAAGAACGCCGCCTTTGTTACGTGGGAATAACAAGAGCAAAACAGCGCCTGACCCTGACCAGCGCCAAGTCGCGAATGATCCGCGGTGAGACCCAGTACAACAAAGTATCCAGATTCATTCGGGAAATCCCCCGTGAGCTGGTAGCCGTGGGCGGACAGGTGAAAGATAAGGTAGAAGACATACCAAAGCCAACCAATTATGCACAGGCAAAAACAGCATTCAAAACAAAAATATTTGATCCCAGACAGTTCCAGGTAAAGAAGGCGGATGCCCTGGATTACGGCGTTGGAGATCAGGTAAAGCACATTAAATTCGGTGTGGGAACCGTCGAAGGAATTGTAGAGGGCGGCAAAGACTATGAAGTAACCGTCAACTTCGAAAAAGCAGGCGTAAAAAAGATGTTTGCGGCCTTTGCAAAACTAAAGAAAGTATAAAATATTTTTTTCATATAGTAAAATTTAGTATTTAGTGATATACTAGTCATAAGAGTAAATCTAATGAAAGGACGTGTAAGGGATATGAACAAATTTGAAGAATTACTGGCTGCATTACAGAAAAAAGAGGATGACAAAAACAAAAATACAGTGCTTTGGGTTTTGGCAATTATCGGTGCTGTAGCAGCAGTAGCAGCAATCGCTTATGGTGTTTATCGTTATTTCACGCCGGATTATCTGGAAGACTTTGAAGAGGACTTCGATGATGATTTCGATGATTATTTTGATGATGCTGATGATATTATTGACGATGTAAAAGAAGACGTCAAAGAAGCAGCAGAAAAAGTGAAAGACGCCGTTGAAGACGCAGTAGATTAATTAAAAATGCATAAAAGGGCAGATGTCATTTGGCACCTGCTTTTTTTTACGAAAAATTTGTATTATGGGGTTAGATTTGGTAGAATGGAAGCAGGGGTTAGTGGTTAGCGGTGAGATTAGAAAACAGATGGATTTAAAAAGTATAAAAGGGCTTGTGCGTATCTGAAGTTGACTGTTAAGAGAGATTTCATATTGTTGGAAAAATACTAATATTATATGGGGGTTCTACTATGAATAAAAACGGTGAATGCAAGTTACAATATGACAAAATCTGTAATGAGAGTAAGAATGGTACTGATTACTTTAATGAATACCTTAGCGATCAGGAAGAAACTAATAAAGTTCCGGTACAGTCAGATTCCAGGGAGCGTGACAAAAACGAAGAACAGTGCCATAAACGAAACGATCATAGAAATCCTATAGAGTCAGAAGCACCCGAATATATAAGGCTGGTTCCAATTCCGAATCTTTTGATAGATGAAGTCAATATCAACTTTGATATGGAGGTAAAGGAAACTGCCGCAGAGAATAAAAGAGTAAAGGAAGAAAAAATAAAAGAAGAAAAAATAAAAGATTGAACAGCAAGAGAAAAAAGAGCAAAAGTAATTAATATCAATTCTTTGAAACTACGTTTTAATTATTTTGTAATTGTAATTAGTTTAACCAAGAAAGTTTAATATTAGAAAGTAAAGACAATAATAAAGACAACAATAAAGATAACAATAAAGATAACAATAAAGACAATAATAAGATAATAAGAAGGACAATAAAAAAGACGATAATAATAAAAATATAAAATATAAATGGAGCGTAAAATTGTGAAAAAAGGTCAAGTATTAGAAGGTGTTATAAAAGAAGTAGTATTTCCAAACAAAGGGATCGTAGAAGTAGAGAATGAATCAAAAACAGTTATTGTTAAAAATGGTGTTCCTGGTCAGAAAGTTCGCTTTTCTATCAATAAAATCCGAAAGGGAAAATGCGAGGGACGATTGCTAGAAGTTATTGAAAAGTCGCCTGTGGAAGTAGAACCATCCTGCCCGCACTTTGGTATCTGCGGTGGCTGTACATATCAGAATCTGGATTATCCGACTCAGCTTGCCATGAAAGAAAAGCAGGTAAAAGATCTGGTAGACAGCGTCTGTAAAGATTATGAATTCGAAGGAATTAAAGGCAGTCCCCAGCAATTTGCATATCGTAATAAAATGGAATTTTCATTTGGGGATGAAATAAAAGATGGCCCGTTGGCATTAGGGATGCATAAACGTGGAAGCTTTTACGATATTGTAACGGTTGATCAGTGTAAAATCGTAGACGACGATTATAATAAAATTCTGGACTGTGTGCTGGAATATTTTAAAGAGACGGATCTGAGTTTCTATCATAAATTATCTCACCATGGATATTTACGGCATCTGTTGGTTCGTAAGGGACAGAAGACAGGAGAGATCCTGATTGATCTAGTAACCAGTACTCAGTCAATGCCCAATCTGGAAGGACTGAGTGACAGGCTTTTGGAATTAGAATTAGAAGGCAGAATCGTAGGGATATTAAATACATTAAATGATAGTCTTGCCGACGTCGTTCAGAATGATGAAACTAAAATATTATATGGACAGGATTATTTTTATGAAGAGCTGTTAGGTCTGAAATTTAAAATTTCTCCATTCTCCTTCTTCCAGACAAATTCACTTGGCGCAGAGGTGTTGTATGAGACAGCACGTTCTTATGTGGGAGAGACGAAAGATAAAATAATATTCGACCTCTACAGCGGTACCGGAACGATTGCACAGATGTTAGCTCCGGTTGCCAAAAAGGTAATTGGTATTGAAATCGTGGAAGAGGCGGTGGAAGCAGCAAAAGTAAACGCGGCTTTGAATAATTTGGATAATTGCGAGTTTATTGTAGGGGATGTATTAAAAGCAATTGATCTCGTGAAGGAAACACCGGATCTTATTGTCCTTGACCCACCAAGGGATGGGATTCATCCGAAGGCGTTGTTGAAGATTATTGATTTTGGAGTGGATAGAATGGTTTATATTTCCTGTAAGCCTACCAGTCTGGTTCGGGATTTGGAAGTGCTGCAGGGGAGAGGGTATGAGGTTGTGAAGGTTGTGGGGGTTGATATGTTTCCTGGGACTGGGCATGTTGAGACTGTGGTGCTCTTAACCCGTAAAAAAGATACTCAGACTATTGATATTGAAATGAATATAGAAAAACAAGATATTTAGTATTAGGACTATATTTTAGAAAGTTGGTGATTTGATGGCATACGAGATGGCAAATCCAATGATTAATGAAATAAAAGATATTCTTGAAGCAGCAAGAAAAAATGCAACACGGAAGGTCAATGATGAGCTGATTATTGCTTATTGGAAAATAGGTGAAATAATTGTGCGTTATGAGCAAAATGATAGTTTAAGAGCAGCATATGGGGAGCAGACGTTAAAGCAGTTATCTAAGGAATTGACGAAAGAGTTGGGAAAAGGGTTTTCGAGATCAAATTTACAAAACATGAGAGCATTTTACTTGTATTATGAAAAATGCCAGTCAGTGACTGGCAAATTAAGTTGGACTCATTATTGTGAATTATTAAGTATCACAGACAAAGAAAAAAGGCAGTTCTATGAGAATGAAGCACAAAACTCAAATTGGTCTGTAAGGGAGATGAAAAGGCAAATTGAAACATCATTGTATGAACGGTTACTTTTATCTAAAGGACAAATAAATAAAGAAGAAGTTTATAAATTAGCGACAAAGGGAATTGAGTTATTGACACCCTCTGATATGATAAAAGATCCATATGTTTTTGAGTTTTTAGGTATACCGGATAATAAGCCTGTATTGGAAAATGACCTTGAGAGGGCATTGGTAGAACAAATAGAGAAGTTTTTGTTAGAGCTCGGACGTGGTTTTATGTTTGTTGGTACACAACAAAGAGTAACTATTAATAATACTCATTATTATGTAGATATGGTTTTCTATAATAAGCCACTTAGGTCATACGTGCTAATTGAACTTAAGACTACTAAACTAATGCCAGAAGCAGCGGGACAGTTAAATATGTACTTGAATTATTATGAAAATGAGGTTAACGAAGAGGATGATAATAAGCCGATTGGTATTATTTTATGTACTGATAAAGATGCATTGACAGCAGAATATGCGTTGGGTGGGTTGTCAAATAATATATTTGCATCAAAATACACCTATTATATTCCAGATAAAGAAAAATTAATTGCGGAAGTAGAGAAAATAATTCATAGATTCCAATAAAATGTGGATATATTTTCAGTAATGTTATTAAGGGCAACTCCTGATTAGAAGAATGGAGTGGTACAAATGTTTAATCCAAGATTAGAAATTGGACAACATATCAAAAATAAAGAGCTAATGAGCATTTTTAAATGTTGTCAGCAGGGTGGAATGCGTAAATCAAATACAACAAATACGTTAGTTATTGTTACTGATTACACACGTGGCATTTACCATGATAAATGGATAGGTGGAGTCCTTCATTACACAGGCATGGGCCCCTCGGGTGATCAGGATGTCAATTATATGCAGAATCGAACACTAAGCGAATCAGGATACAATGGTGTGGATGTGCATCTGTTTCAGGTTATGGATCCAGGCGAATATACATATTGTGGACGTGTTCAGTTGGTTGATAAACCATATACAGAGACTCAACCAGATGAAAATGGCAGAGATCGCTTAGTATGGATGTTTCCAGTACAGCCAGTTCCAGATAATAATGTAGTTAAGCCAGCACTATACGTATTTAAAGATATGGAAGATTACAAAGAACGTGGACTGAATGTGGATAAAGAGTATGCACAACTTTTTCCAGCAAAGAATAAATCTTCAGAAAGAAGTAAGGCAGTGTATGGTATTAAAGGTAAGATAATAAAACATAAAACATACGGCGTTGGAACAGTAACGAAGCTGCAAGATGATATGCTTTATATAACTTTTGCTGGAAATGATAAGAAAACGTTGAACTACACTATTTGTATGGAAAAAGGGCTGATAGAGTTTCTATAGAAGGTTATGAATAATATGTAATTATTTTAGGATTTCGTTTTTAAATATTGGGTGTTTTACATTTAGTAAGTTTAGTAAGTTGGTATGCATATTTATTGCAAGCAACAGGGAAGAGTTGAATTTGACCATGATATAATCAAACAAATGTAAATTTCTGATAAAGGAAAGTCAAACATAATATTAGTAATGAATATCTTAGAGTTTAGCAAATTACTTTAGGAGGAAAAACTATGGAATTCAAACCAAACTTAAAAATAGGTAATGAATATACAAATGCTGATATTGTTAAGACATTTATTTGTGGCAATATGGGTGGAATGCGTCGTTCAAAGAAAACCAATACATTGGTAATAATATCTGATGATACAAAAGGCTTATACAGTGATGTTTGGAAGGATGGCATTTTACATTATACTGGAATGGGCAAAAAGGGAGATCAGGTTTTAAAAGGTAATCAAAATGCTACTTTATATCATTCTGATACAAATGGTATAGCGGTACATCTTTTTGAGGTAATGAAAAAAGCGAAGTATACATATAGAGGTTTAATGGAATTAGCTGAGAAACCTTATATTTCACAACAAGCAGATGAAGATAGCAAAATGAGAAATGTGTGGATTTTTCCGTTGAAGCCAGCTGGATTAGCGGATAATTGTATAGAGAATCCATTAGAAAAAGAAATAATTAAACTATCGGATAAAGAGCTGATTCATCGATCTGAAAGAAGTGATTCATCAAAGAAAATGCAGAAAACGGAAACTACCGTCTATTACCGGGATCCATATTTAAAGGAACTTGTGAAACGAATTGCTAGTGGACATTGTCAGTTTTGTAGAGAAGAAGCTCCTTTCATTGATATGAACGGTGAACCATATTTAGAAGAGCATCATGTGAAAAGACTGGCGGATGGTGGAAATGATACCATAGATAATGTGGTAGCTATATGTCCAAACTGTCATAGGAAAATACATGTGCTTAACCAACCTGAAGATAATATTATGCTGGAAGGAATTGCAGAACAAAACAAAAGACAATATGATCTACTAAAAGCTTATGACAAATTAAGGAGTAAAAAATAATCTCACTAACATCAGGAGAAACATCAATGAAAACAATCGAGGTTGTAGCTGCTATTATACAAAACGGTGATAAATTTCTTGCTACCCAACGTGGCTATGGGGAATTTAAAGATGGTTGGGAATTTCCAGGTGGCAAGGTGGAACCCGGTGAGTCTTTAGAAGGTGCATTGTTAAGGGAAATAAGAGAAGAATTAAATACGGAGATTAAGATAGGGCAATTTATACACACGGTAGAGTATTCATATCCGAACTTTCACTTAATTATGCATTGTTATCTTTGTGAGCTAAAGAAGGCGAACTTTACCTTGGTGGAGCATGAAGCTGCGAAATGGTTAACCAAAGAAGAACTAGATAATGTAGATTGGCTTCCAGCGGATACGGAGCTGATTGCTATTTTAAAAAATATGCTGTAGATAATATTATTGTTGTATCTTGTTATATAAATTTCAAAAGAAAGAAGGGATAACAATGTCCACTCCACCCCTACCTCAAACGCTCCCTGCATCTGATACCGTGGAATCCGGCTACCTGGAAAGTATGCTGGATAAGTTCTCTTCCAGTTATAAGTTATATTGGTTTAAAGGAATATTTACAGAAATACGAAAAGGGAAAAGAATTCTGGAATACAAAAGACTCGTTGCCAGAATGATCGCAGCGGCTTGGTATCCGGTAGTTTACTTTAATCTAAGTCTTGGACATTCCGATAAGCTGGCGGATGCTATTTGGTATATTCATAAAGAGCTAAAGATTGCCAGAGAAGAACAGGAAGAAAAAATAGTAGAATTTGTTTATAGTAGTAATGATAAGCTCTTATTAAAAAAGGTAAAAGATTTTACGAATATGGTGCCTTATCGGTTAATCCGTCCTTTTTACCAAAGGGAAATTGAATTTGAAAAGAAAACGGATCATACATTTAAAGATAAAGATGTTAATGGACTGATTGAGAAGTATAACAAGAATGACCACAATCATGCATTATACGTTATGGATCGGATGAATGGAACGCTTACGGTTTCCAAAAGATGGGTTGATTATATCAAAACGAATGCAGCAGTAATTGAAGGGTGGATGCATTTCAAATTGATTGAATATATTCAGGCACGGAATTTGAATGTTCCCGCAATCCCTTTTAAAATATTTCCTCCTGTACAAAGGAAATTGGCTGAAGCGTCTAAATATTGGGAGCTGGTACAGGCAAGTGAACATTTGCCGGATTTATACACTGGACGACAATTTACAACAGAAAATTTGGAGCGGTTTGGGACGATCAGCATCGACCATTTTATACCATGGAGCTTTGTTTTACATAATGAAATATGGAATTTATATCCGGCGTTTAAAAATGTAAACAGCCAAAAGGGAAATAAACTGCCGGACTTAGATCGATATCTCAATGACTTCTGTCAATATCAGTTTCAGGCTTTTCAGGCTGCAAAAATGATTCCGAGGATCAACAAAAAGACGATGGATCAGTTTCTAACGATTAACCGTGATATACGTCATATCGATAATACAGAAAGGGGACGTGATGCTTTTGTAACCTCCCTTAGACAGACAATCGAGCCACTGTATCAGATTGCCAATAACCAAGGCTATGGAATCTGGTGGTACAATCTATAATGAAGTTATCTCGAAAATAATAATGAAAGCAGAGGTGGCAGTATGGGTTTATTATTCCAACCTTTTCAAATTAAAAATCTGAATATCAAAAATCGAATTTGTTTTCCACCAGTAGTATGTTACAGCGCCGGAAGGGAAGATGGTTCTGTTACGGAGCAACACATAGAACATTACAGGAATATAGCAAAAGGAGGAACCGGTTTAATTATCCAGGAGGCAACCTGTGTAGATAAAATGGGACGCCTGTCCAGGAGACAGCTTGGAATCTGGGAAGACGGTCAGATAGATGGACTTTCTGATATTGTGAAAGCTGTGCATGAGGAAGGATGTCCCATATTTATACAGATTCATCATGCAGGTGCTGCAGGTGTGGAAAAAGAGCTTCTATGCCCCAGCAATTATTGCTTTCAGAAAAATGGAAGCCAAAACATTGGAAGAGAAATGACCATTGAGGAGATACATAAGATCCAACAAGAGTTTGTGGATGCTGCAGTTCGTGCTTATAAAGCGGGATATGACGGGGTGGAATTGCATGGCTGTCATCAGTATCTGATGTGTGAGTTTTTTAATAGCAGGGTAAATAAAAGGACAGATGAGTACGGTAAGCATCCGGAAAGATTTGCAGTAGAGATTTTAAGAGCGGTGAAAGCCTGTGTTCCGCAGGAGTTCCTGGTGGGAATCCGCCTGGGAGGATTTGAACCGGATCTTGAGACATCCCAGCGATTTGCAAATACCCTGGAAAAAGAAGGGATTGATTTCCTGGATATTTCCTATGGATTTTCTGGAGAAGATGAGCCATATGCGCCGGATGATTTTATGTTTCAGCCGTGTATTTATGCGGCACAGGAAATAAAAAAGGTGGTATCCGTACCGGTATTTGCAGTTAACAGTATTATGAGTCCTGAAATGGCAGAGGAAGTACTTCAGAAAACCAATGTAGATTTGGTGGACATAGCGCGGGGAATTATGGTGAATCCCAATTGGGCAAAAGATGCGCAGGAGGGAAGGGATACCGGTAGGTGCCTGCATTGCAGGGAATGCAGCTGGAGCAGGGAAATGGAGACTTGTAAAGGGCGGATACTGCTTGAAAGACGGCGTGAAAATAAAAAATCCAGTTAATGATTTGTTTGAGTAATTGATCTAAAGGATAAATGATAAGCGAAAGAGCCGCAAATAAAATGCAAGTGAAATGAAAAGCAAAATGAAAAGCAAAATGCATGATAAACAGGTTGAATTTTTCGTGAATGCGATAAACAGAAAGCCAAATACATGTTACAAATTGACAATAACCCCTAATGAAGTGTATAATATGTTATCCTAGTGTCTTAATAGGAAATAATAATACGAATAAATGGCTTTTTCAGCTAAGCTTGATTGAGTATTTAATTAGTGTTTTCTGGAAGCTTTATGAAGAAACTCAAAAAATAAACAAAAAGCATTCAAAAAACGTTCTAAAAGCAGTCTAAAAGCAAGAATAAGATGATATAGTGATTCAAGAAACAATTCAAAAGTGTTTCGAGTACGCTATTTGGGTAGCGTACTCATTTCTATTCTAAGCCATTAAAAAAGTAAAAAGGTACAGTTAAGGATGAACAACATGGAATCAATTAATATTGAAGAGTTAGAATTAATCAATCAAAATGACCGTGTAATTATTGACATAAGAAGCAGGGGTGATTTTGAAAAAGAAACCATTCCGGGAGCAGTTAATATCCCGCTGGATGAATTTCAAGTCTCACAGTTGGATATGAATCAGGTAAAACCAATTTATATCCTATGTCATACCGGAGAGCGAAGCAAAGACGTTGTAGATGCATTGCAGCTCGCAGGTTATCAGGCATTTAATATAGAAGGCGGCTACCGGTCTTATCTTCGATTGAATTTAAGCAGACTGGTGCAAAAAGAAGATGAAATTACAGAGCGCCGGGGAGATATCGAGCGGAGTATCATTAAGAAGTATAAGAAAACAGTATGGAGGCAGTTTACCAAAGGAATTAATGAATATGAATTGATTCAGGATGGTGATAAGATAGCAGTTTGTATTTCCGGTGGCAAGGACTCTATGCTGCTGGCAAAGCTTATGCAGGAATTGAAAAAGCATGGCAGGAATAATTTTGAGGTTGAATTCCTGGTGATGAATCCCGGATATAATGAAGAGAATTGGACGATTATTGAAAATAATGCCAAGCTGCTTGGGATACCGATTAAGGTGTTCCAGACGGAGATTTTTGATATTGTAGCGGGAGTGGATGACAGCCCCTGCTATTTGTGTGCCCGCATGAGAAGAGGTTATCTGTACGCGAAGGCAAAGGAACTTGGATGCAATAAAATTGCATTGGGACACCATTATGATGATGTAATTGAGACGATATTGATGGGCATGATGTACAATGGTCAGATTGAAACCATGATGCCGAAGCTGCACAGCACCAATTTTGAAGGCATGGAGTTAATACGGCCTTTATATCTGGTAAAAGAAGCAGCGATTAAGGCATGGAGGGATTCTAATGATTTGCATTTTATCCAATGCGCCTGCAGATTTACGGAAAATTGTGCAAGCTGTGGAGGCGCAAAGGGCTCGAAGCGGGATGAAATGAAGGAACTCATTCAGCAGTTCAGAGAGAAAGATGAGATTATTGAAAAAAATATCTTTAGAAGTGTTGAAAATGTGAACCTGGCGAAAGTGATTGGGTATAAAAAAGACAAAAAGAAATACAATTTCCTTGAAAATTATTAAAGAGAAAGAAGCTTTTACAAACAGTTATCATGAAGATGATTGCCTGTTTGTAAAGGCTTTTTTAGTGTATCAATGCTGCCTGCAGATATTTTACTGGAATACAGTTTGGAAATTGTGATGAAATATACAAAAAAGACTCCGGATTATGTTGAATCCGGAGTCAAAATATCGGGTCGCCCAGTTGTGGGAACTGGGCTATGAGTTATGAAATATATTAGCGTAAGGCTAATATAGAATAACTTTAGCATAATTTATAAGCTTAATGTGCAACGATTTGAAACATTAAATGTGGGTAAATTCGGAATGGATATCCTGTGAAAGTATTTTGTAAGGTTCACGCCGCTGATATTCAAATACATCATGGTAAAGATAGATATAAGTGCGGTAACGGTAGTGCTCATTGTTCATAACCCGATGCCACGCAGTAATACTGGATGCAGTTTTACTTACCTGATTAGGAAACTGCGAATTACGGATAATTACATGGATAATGCAATTGCCCTGTTCATCGGTTTGGTGATCGGTGATATTCATAATGTAATACTTTGGAGCTGCAAAACAATATGTAACAGGGATGGCAGCTGTTTTCAATAATAAGGCAGCCACAATAAATAGCAGAACAGGTCTAATCAACGATAGTTTCATTATCATAACTTTTTCCTCCCGTATAAATGTAACATGAAATTATAGGAAAAGGAATAATTAAATAACCAATTATCAAAAAATATTACTTCTTGTGTTTGCTGGGCGATATTTTCTGCTTTAATGTTATATATATATGGAAAAATGTTAATCTAATATACAATAAAGAAAACTTTATCACAGACAGATTTTGATTGGCAACAGCATTCTATTCCCTGTGAGACGGGCATATGATAAATAAATCGTATTTGGAGGTCAGCCAGAATGAGAAAACCGGACAGACTGGAGCTTGCCAATTTACCCACGCCAATATGGTCTCTTGATGGGATGGACTATTGCAGAGAAAACGCCAGACTTTTTATAAAAAGGGATGATTTTACCGGATTTGAGATGAGTGGAAATAAGGTACGGAAGCTGGAGTATGCGTTAAAACATGGAATGGATCAGGGGGCAGAGGTATTTATTACCTGCGGAGGGATCCAGTCTAACCATGTCAGAGCAGTAGCATCGGCTGCAGCATTATTTTCCAGAAAGGCACATTTGATTTTAAAAGGCAGCGATATGCAGCCGGATGGAAATTATTTTCTGGATCTGCTTTTTGGTGCCAGTGTACAGTTTATTTCAGAAGAAGATTATAAATGCCGCAGACAACAATATATGGAGGATATCAGGGCATCCTATGCACGCAGAGGTATCCAGGCGTATATCATTCCTGAAGGAGCTTCAAATGGAATTGGATTCTTTGGGTATTTTCAGGCATACGAAGAAATCATGATGCAGGAACGTTTGCTGCGGGAGCCCTTTGACACAATCTGCGTAGCGGATGGATCCGGTGGAACATATGCCGGACTTTATGCCGCAAATGAACTGTATGGATGCCGGAAAAGGATTGTAGGATTCAATATCTATGATAAAAATGCAGATGCCGAAATGCAGATAGCCGGGATCGTTGAAGAGGGGCTTCGTATTGGAGGATGCCGTAACCGGATCAGTTATGACCGCATTCAGATATTGTACGACTATGTGGGAGAGGGTTATGGAATCACCTCTTCTCAGGTGATGGATTTTATCCATAAAACGGCACTTCAGACGGGAATTCTGCTGGATCCTGTCTATACCGGAAAGGCCATGTACGGGTTGGTATCCGAACTGTACAAACGAAATCCACTATTGACGGGAAATGTGCTGTTCATACATACCGGCGGCCAGTTTGGGATATTTCCCCAAAGAAACAGATTTTGTTTATAAATGATCCTGGAAAAGGAGTATATTCCTGAGGTATATTCTTTATAAGTTCTGCTATCCAAAGGATCTGTGAGGTGTTATAATACCGGTAAGAAAAAACAGATAAAAATTATTACAGCACCAGTCGGGAGGAACCGTATGATTATTCGAAAGCTCAAACCACAGGAAACGAAAATTCTGGAAGACATGTTATATGATGCAGTCTTTCAGCCGGAGCAGGAGCCAAAGCTGCCCAGAGAAGTTATCTATCAGCCGGATTTGTACCACTATATTGAGGATTTTGGGAAAAAGGATGACCGGTGCCTGGTGGCAGAGGCGGATGGGGAAATTGTTGGAGCTGTATGGACCAGAATATTGGCTGGACCCAATCCGGGGTATGGAAATGTAGACCCAGGCACTCCGGAGTTCGCCATTTCCATAAATGAAAATTTCAGGGGCAGAGGAATTGGAACCAAACTGATGGAAGCGATGATCCAGCTATTGAGAGAAGACGGTTATGCACAGGCATCTCTGAGCGTAGCAAAAGATAACTATGCTTTGGGCATGTATAGAAAAACGGGATTCCAAATCATGGAAGAGAAAGAGGAAGATTATTTAATGTTATTAAAACTCTAAGTGGATGTGGCGGAAAAGTAGAGAGAACAGACTGCGTGGATAAGAAATCCTTGCATTTCTGTTCTCTTTTTGCTGTACAGTTAAAAAAATTAAAAGTTGCCTATTGCTAATTTTAAAGAAGGGGATTATAATGTAAGTAAATTAATTCCTAGTAAAATACTCGGAATTAAAATATACACTTTTACAGGAGGTTTTAGAATGTCAAAAGATTTATTACAAATAAATGATTTATCCGTAAGTATAGATAATGGTCTTATTTTACAGCACGTGGACCTGAATATGAAAAAGGGAGAGACACATGTCTTAATGGGTCCCAATGGAGCCGGAAAGTCTACCCTTGGAAATATTCTCATGGGCAATCCTCAGTATCGGGTGGAACAGGGATCTGTTTTATTTGAAGGCAGGGATATCACAGAAGAATCCACAGATAAGCGTGCCAGGATGGGTATGTTTCTTTCCTTTCAGAATCCCCTGGAGGTTCCGGGAATCTCTCTTCAGAGTTTTATTCGCAATGCCATACATCAGCAGACCGGGGAGAAGTTAAAACTTTTATCTTTTCAGCGTTCCATGAATAAAGCAATGGAACTGCTTCAGATGGATCCTTCGTATGCCGAACGGGATTTGAATGTGGGATTTTCCGGCGGTGAGAAGAAAAAGTCAGAAATCCTGCAAATGCTGATGTTAAAACCCAAGCTGGCTATTTTGGATGAAACGGATTCCGGGCTTGACGTGGATGCAGTCCGAACTGTTTCCAAAGGAATTGAGGAATACCAGAAGCAGAAAGATGGCGCGCTTTTAATTATTACCCACAGTACGAAGATTCTGGAATATCTCCATGTGGACTATACCCACGTTATGATTAAGGGGAAACTCGTGAAAATCGGCGGACCGGAACTGGTAGAGGAAATCAATAAGCATGGATTCGATCAGTTTTACCGGCAGATGGGAGATGAGATTGCATGAAGGAAAAGACCTATGTAGATGATATCGACAGAAGCATTTATGATGTAAAAGATGATGAAAAGGACTTTTACCGGGTTAAGGAAGGTCTTACACCGGAAATTGTGGAGCAGATATCCAGAGAGAAGAAAGACCCGGCGTGGATGGAATTATTCCGCCTGCGTTCTCTTCAGATTTATAACCAGATGGAAGTGCCACAGTGGGGACCGGCGCTGGATGGCTTACATATGGATCAGATTGTTACTTATGTAAGGCCCAATACCGCTATGAGCGGTAAGTGGTCCGATGTTCCCAAAGAGATTAAGGACACCTTTGAAAGGCTGGGGATTCCAAAAGCGGAGCGTAAGTCCCTTGCCGGAGTGGGAGCCCAGTATGATTCGGAACTGGTTTACCACAATGTGAGACAGGAAGTGCTGGAGCAGGGCGTTATCTATACGGATATGGAAAGCGCACTGAAAGGGGAATACGCAGATATGGTGAGACGGCACTTTATGAAGCTGGTAACACCAAGAGACCACAAGTTTGCAGCGCTGCACGGGGCAGTGTGGTCAGGCGGATCTTTTGTCTATGTACCGCCTGGTGTGTCTGTTACCATTCCTCTGCAGTCTTATTTCAGGCTGAATGCACCAGGTGCCGGACAGTTTGAACATACACTGATTATTGTAGATGAGGGCGCAGACCTGCATTTTATTGAAGGATGTTCCGCACCTAAATATAACATTGCAAATTTACATGCAGGCTGTGTGGAATTATTTGTAAAGAAGAATGCGAAGCTTCGCTATTCTACAATTGAAAACTGGTCAAAGAATATGTTTAATCTAAATACGAAGCGGGCGATGGTAGAAGAAGGAGGCACAATCGAATGGATCTCCGGTTCCTTTGGCTCCCACGTGTCGTACCTGTATCCCATGAGCATTCTCAATGGGGAAGGGGCACGGGCGGAATTCACCGGCATTACTTTTGCAGGAAATGGACAGAACCTGGATACGGGAGCGAAAATGGTGCATAAGGCACCTCATACCTCTTCCTTTATCAATACGAAGTCTATTTCCAAATCCGGTGGAAACAGCACTTACCGCAGTTCCGTAACGGTGACCAAAGAAGCGAAGCACAGCAAAGCCTCGGTATCCTGCCAGTCTCTGATGCTGGACAGTGAATCCAGATCGGATACCATACCGGCGATGGACATCCGGACCTCAGATGCGGATATCGGACACGAAGCAAGAATCGGAAGAATCAGTGATGATGCCGTATTTTATCTGATGTCCAGAGGCATCAGCGAAGAAGAGGCGAAAGCAATGATTGTCAGTGGATTTGCCAATCCGGTATCCAAAGAACTTCCGTTGGAATATGCGGTGGAGATGAATAATCTGATACGGCTTGAGATGAGCGGGTGTATCGGATAGAGAGGAGGAATGAAAATGCAGATTGTATGTAATAAAAAAGTAAACAGACTTCCGGTTCCTACCTGGAGCTGGTTAAAAATAAATGACAGTCAGATGAATTTCAATATGGATGTGAAGCAGGAGGAAATAGAGTGCAGCAGGACTGTTCCAAGTGGCATCCGCCTGATGGAAAAAGAGGAACTGGAACGTATCCTGCCTGCCGTGGAAGAGATTAAAACGGGAATGGGTGAGGAAGTGGGAGTATTTCTTCACGAGATGCAGACAGAAACCATAGGATATCTGGCAGAAAAGGGCTGCATGGCTGAAGATCCGCTGTTGCTGCATTATACCAGCAGGGATCAGGGAGCATCCTTTGAAGACCAGATCATCTATGCCCGGGAAGGCAGCGAAATTACCGTAATAATGGATTACAGCTCCGCTAAAGACAGCGTGTCGCTGTTTGGTATCCGTACAAGGATTTATGCAGAGAAAAACGCACTGGTGCGGGTCATCAAGCTGCAGCTTCTGGGAGAAAAGGCAGATCATTTTGATGATATTGGAGCTGTTTGTGAGGATGGGGCAAAAGTTGAGGTCGTGCAGCTGGAGATCGGTGGAAACAGAGGATGGGCAGGCTGTCATACGAGACTTAAAGGGTATCAAAGCAGCTTTGAGAGCGGAACGGGATATCTCTGCCGGGAGCAGCAAAAACTGGATATTAATTACGCCGCTGTACATGAAGGAAAAAAAACCGACAGCCGTATGGAAGTAAAAGGTGCCCTGCTGGATCAGGCAGAAAAGGTGTTCAGAGGCACGATCGATTTTTGCAGAGGAGCAAAAGGCAGTGTGGGAGAGGAACAGGAAGAAACGCTGCTCTTTGGACGGGATGTAATCAATAAGACAATTCCGCTGATTCTCTGCGGCGAAGAAGAGGTGGAGGGAAATCACGGAGCATCCATTGGAAGAATAGACGAAGCCCTGTTATTCTATATGCAGTCCAGGGGAATTGGGGAGGATGAGGCGAAGGAAATGATTATCCGTGCCGGAATTGAAGCAGTCTGCCGCCGGATACCGCATGAGCCATCCGTGAAACTGGTGCAGTCCTATGAAGAGGAGGTGTTTCAAAATGAAACATAATTACAGAGAAGACTTCCCTATTTTGCAGAAGAGGGAATTGATTTATCTGGACAGTGCAGCCACATCTCAGAAACCACGTCAGGTAATTGAAGCCATGACCCACTTTTATGAATCAGAAAATGCAAATCCCATGCGTGGGCTGTATGAGCTCAGCGTTCAGGCAACGGAGACGTATGAACGGGCAAGGACTGCCGTAAAAGAACTGATCGGAGCCAGGCACGATTGTGAAATAATTTTTACCAGAAATACTACAGAATCCATTAACTTGGCAGCATACAGCTATGGACTTTCGAATATAAAAGAAGGTGACGAAATCGTGGTATCCATCCTGGAACATCACAGCAACCTTCTTCCCTGGCAGATGGTGGCAAAGCGCACCGGGGCGAAGCTGGTTTATCTGTATTGCGGCAGGGATGGGAAAATTCCCTGGACCGAGGTGCAGAGCAAGATCAGCAGACGCACGAAACTGGTTGGAATCGCCCATGTATCCAATGTCATCGGATGCACAAATCCGGTGAAGGAGATCATCTCCTATGCCCATAAAATGGGAGCGGTTGTATTGGTGGACGGGGCACAGGCGGTTCCCCACATGGCAGTGGATGTACAGGAACTGGATGCTGATTTCTATGCATTTTCCGGACATAAAATGCTGGGTCCTATGGGAATTGGAGTACTGTATGGCAAAAAGCAGCTGTTAGAAGAAATGCCTCCGTTTTTGACCGGGGGTGAAATGATCGACTCGGTGAGCCAGCAGGATGCGGTATTTGCACCCCTCCCCCATAAATTCGAAGCAGGAACGGTAAATGCACAGGGGGCAGCGGGATTAGAGGCAGCAGTCTGTTATATAAAGAAAGTAGGATATGAGGAAATCCAGAAACAAGAAGAGATATTAGTTGCCAGGGCAATGGAAGGCATCCATAAAATGCCCCATGTACATCTCATCGGCTCCCGGAATCCGGAAGAACACAGCGGTATTTTGACCTTTACCATAGATGATGTTCATCCCCACGATATTGCTTCCATCATGGATTCTGCACATATTGCAATCCGGGCAGGGCATCACTGCGCAGAACCGCTTATGAAATATTTAGAATTGAATGCAACGGCAAGAGCCAGCGTATATTTTTATAACACGGAAGAAGAAATAGATCTTTTTCTGGAAAACTTGAATCAGGTAAGGAGGTGGCTTGGATATGGGGCTTAGAGAATTGTATACGGAGATTTTAAATGAACACAATCTGCATCCAACTCATAAGGTGGAGATGGAACACCCCACAAAGGTGTTAAGAGGTGTTAATCCAAGCTGTGGGGATGATATTCTGCTGCAGTTAAAAATGGAAGACGGCATAATCAAAGACGGGGCATTTACCGGTACCGGATGTGCCATTTCCCAGGCTTCCGCAGATATGATGCTGGATTTAATCATTGGAAAAGAAGAACAGGAGGCACTGAAACTGGCTGAACTATTTGGGAAAATGATCAAAGGGGAAGCGATGGAAGAAGAACTGGAGGCATTGGACGAAGCGGCGGCGCTGAAAGATATTTCCCATATGCCTGCACGGGTAAAATGTGCGGTATTGGGATGGCATACCATGGAAGAAATGATTTCTGAATAAAGTGTTTGAAATATTTGTCAAAATGTGCGAAAATAGGATTTGTCAGAAAAGGCAGGAAGAATATTTGTGAAAGAGCGTTGTTAAAAGGAGAGAAATGGAGACAAGAGAAGAGATCATCCGGTATTGTAAGACATTTCCTGGTATATATGAAGATTATCCGTTTCATGATGATAACTGGACTGTCATGAGATGTGTTAAAAATAAAAAAAGTTTTGCATACATTTATGAAAGAAACCAGCAAGTCTGGGTGAATGTGAAATGCAGTCCGGAATGGATTTCATTCTGGCAAAATGCATTTCCATCCGTAGTTCCAGGGTTTCATATGAATAAAAAGTATTGGAATTCGCTGATACTGGATGGAACGATTCCGGATAAGGATATCAAAAGAATGCTGGCTGAAAGCTATGATCTGGTTAAAGATCTGTGATTTTTCCAAAATATCTGAATAAATATCCTACACTTCAGCCATAGTAATACTGAGGTGATGATATGAATAAAAAAGAGCTGGAACATCAGAATAAAAAGAAAAATCTGGAAGAATTCAATAGTGTAACCCAGAAGGTGAAACCGGAGAATCAAAATCAATCGCACAATGTAAGAGAAGAAGCAGTAAATCCAAAAATCAGGCAGGTATAAGCACCCGAAAGGGTGCTTTTATCAGGAAAAGGGGTGGGAGGCATGCAGGATTATACAGACCGTATTTCACAGGAACAGCATTATCAGGAACTTCGCAGACAGATACAGGAATGCCGTACCTGTCAGGAGCTGTTTGGCTATGAACCCCGCCCGATTCTCTTTGGAAATGTAGATGCCAGAATCATGCAGATCAGCCAGGCGCCGTCCAGAAAAGTACATGAAACCGGGAAGCCCTTTAACGATGCCAGCGGACAGAAGCTGCGTCATGAATGGTATGGCATAACGGATGAAGAATTCTATAATCCGGATTGCTTTTATATTGTCTCGGTAGCTCACTGCTTCCCTGGAAAAGCGCCGGGAGGAGGAGACAGAAAGCCCCCGAAGATATGTGCCGGAAAGTGGCTTTTGAAGGAAATGGAACTGGTAAATAACGAGATCTATATCCTGGTGGGACGTTATGCGGCAGAATTTTTCTACCCCAAATGCAAATTCACAGATTTAATTTTTAAGAATCAGCGGCTGAATGGGAAACCGGCATTTGTGCTTCCCCATCCATCCCCGCTGAATGTAAAGTGGTTTTTAGACCATCCTGAATTTGAAGATAAAAGAATAAAAGAAATACGAGATGAGATTCACCGGATTTTGAATAAGAAATCAGAAAATGAGGCATAAAGAATGAAGTCCAAAATGAAGATGAGTTTATGGAAAAAAATAGCCATAATAACGGCCAGTGTGCTGGCAGTTATGGCGGGAGCATTTTTTATTTATACAGGGAGTTACTATCATGCGGAACATCCTGTTCTAACAGAAGCGCTGGCGCAGACTGACGGCAGCAAAGGTGTGGATATAACCCCGAAAGGGAACAGTTACGTTTTTACGCCAGCCGATCGGAAACCGGAAACGGCACTGATCTTTTATCCGGGCGGAAAAGTAGAGTACACGGCTTATGCGGATCTGATGCAGATTATAGCCAAAGAAGGATATCTCTGCATTCTGGTAAAAATGCCGTTTAATCTGGCTGTCTTTGATATGAATGCTGCAGAGGAATATATGGATACATATGATACAATTAAAAACTGGTATGTGGGAGGCCATTCTCTGGGTGGTGCCATGGCAGCAGAGTTTGCAGCAAAGAACAGTGATAAGCTGGCAGGACTTGTGCTCCTTGGTGCTTATCCGGCAAGTGATCTAAGCAGAAGCAGCCTGAAAGTGCTCAGTATGTATGGAAGCATGGATCAGGTGATGAATCGTGAAAAATTTGAAGCAGGTCTGAAACTGATGCCAAAAGAGCATGAGGAATTCGAGATAGCGGGAGGAAACCACGCTCAGTTTGGCAGCTACGGGAAACAAAAAGGAGATGGCGAAGCGGCTGTTTCCCAGGAAGAACAGCAGAATACCGCAGCAAAAGAGATTAGCGGATTTATGAGTAAGAATCCGTAATTCTGCAAAGGAGAAATGATTGTGGAATCCTTTACACACGAATTTATAAAACCCAATGACGCAATTGACATAAACCTTGAATACTCCATAGACGAGGGGAGTGTGGTGCCCAAGCATTTCCACGACTGGATTGAGATTGTATATCTGGTGAAGGGGACATTAGAAGTGCATGACAGCAGCAGGATGATTACCCTTCAAGAGAATGATTTTGTAATTATTAACCCTATGAGTATCCATTCCACCAGATGCATTGGCGGGAACCAGGCGATTTTACTGCAGATTCCGGTGTCATTTATTAAAAAGTTTATGCCGGAGGTGGTTCAATATCATTTTTCAACAGACCCGGATGCAGAAGATGAGACAATTCAGGCAAAGCTGGCCAGAATCCGTTTTCTTCTGCAAGACCTGCTTTTCGCCTATGAGAATAAGGAAGAGGGTTACGTTTTTCACTGCTACAGCCTGGTATTTGAACTGCTGTACATCTGTATCCATTCTTTTTCCAGGCGAATAGATGAAGCAAACTTGGTAAAGTCACAGAAGAATCAGCTTCGGATGCGTCAAATTATGGATTATGTGAATGGCCATTACCAGGAAGAAGTTATGCTGCATGATATCGCAGATGCAGTCGGATTAAATCAGGTTTATTTCTCCCGGTTTTTTAAACAGCAGACAGGAATTACCTTTCTGGAATATCTGAATACGGTACGCATGGAAAGATTCCATAACGAATTGCTGCATACCGATTACTGCATCAAAGATCTCCTGGAAAAAAACCATTTCTACAACTACAAATTGTTTATGAGAATGTTTAAAAATGCCTATGGCTGTACGCCAAAAGAGCTAAGAAAACGTCTTTCATCAGGCGGTACGGAAACAGGCCGATTTTAAAAGTTAAAATCGACCTGTTTTTTCGTTTGCTTTGCACCTACTCAATGCAGTGGATAATTGTTATATTAGGATTATCAAAATAAAGAAATGGATAATGGAAGGAGAAGCGAATCATGAAAAATATAACCCATGTAATGAGCCGGGAAAGTGATTATTGGAAAGAAGCAGAGGTGTCCCATACGGGCAAAAGTGAAGATACCCTTATGCTTACGGCGGACTACCGACAGAAAGTGCTGGGATTTGGAGGCTGCTTTAATGAACTTGGTTGGGACGCTCTGAAAAAAACAGATAAAGTTACTGCGGAAGCGTTTATCAAAGAGTTATATGGAGAGGAGGGCTGTGCTTTCAATATGGGAAGAGTTCCCATTGGCGCAAATGACTTCAGCCTGGAATGGTATAGCTGTGATGATACCGATGGGGATTATGAACTGAAGGATTTCAATATTGAGCGGGATAAAGAATATACGCTGCCATTTATTAAAGCAGCGCAGAAGTATTGTAAGGATTTAAGTCTTTTTGCATCGCCCTGGAGTCCTCCGGTCTGGATGAAAACAAAAAAGGCTTACAATTATGGACGAATTCGAATGGAAGAAAAAGTGCTGGATGCCTATGCCAGATATTTTGTAAAGTTTGTAGAAGCATATGGAGAACAGGGGGTACCTGTGAATATGGTTCATGTTCAGAACGAACCCATGGCGGATCAGAAATTCCCATCCTGTCTCTGGTATGGTTCCGATATGCGGGATTTTATCAAAGGATATTTAGGACCGGAGTTTGAAAAGAGCGGTCTGGATACCCAGATCTGGCTGGGAACCATTAACGGACCTTTTGTGGATTTCAGATGGCCCGGAAATGGTGCACCCTATCATGAATTCTATGATCAATTTGCCAACACCATACTGTCAGACAAGGAAGCCAGAAAATATATAAAAGGCGTGGGCGTACAGTGGGGCGGCAAACATCAGCTGGAGCAGATAGAAGCCAGTTATCCCCAAATGCATATCATGCAGACCGAAAGTGAGTGCGGGGACGGATTGAATGAATGGGAACAGGCGGAGTATATTTTCATGCAGATGTGGTATTATTTCCGCCATGGTGCAGAGCGTTATACATACTGGAATATGGCATTGCCAGAAGGGGGAGTCTCTACCTGGGGATGGTCTCAGAATTCCCTGGCAACGATGAACCCGGAGACAGGGAAACTTACCTTACAGCCGGAATTCTACCTGATGAAACATTTTTCTCACTTTGTAAAACCCGGTGCCAGAGTTATCCGAACCAGCGGGTGCTGGACATCCAATGCAGTTGCATTTGAAAATCCCGACGGAGAAGTGGTCATTACCCTGCTGAACAGTATGGATCGTGACCGGGAATTTACCTGCATCTGTTCCAATGGGCAATTTTCTGCTGGGATTCCGGCGCATTCTGTTCACACATTTGTAGTGAAAACGGTATAGATGGGAGAAAGGTTTTCGTAAAGTATTACAGCGAACGCTTTATATTAATAAACTGCAAAAGTCAAGTGATGGGGGCGGACCAGGACAGGTGCCTGGAAAGGTTAAAATACCAGTTCG
This sequence comes from Clostridiales bacterium, assembly GCA_018365455.1. Lineage (GTDB taxonomy): Bacteria > Bacillota > Clostridia > Lachnospirales > Lachnospiraceae > Robinsoniella. The sequence continues at coordinate 25,006 of JAGZJZ010000022.1, read as the reverse complement.
GTGTGAAGCCTTCCAATCACCTGTCCTGGTCCGCCCCCATCACTTGACTTTTGCAGTAGAATATCACCGCTATTAAATTCGGTTTACATATTTTACAGCCCGTGCTAAAATGAATGAAACATATTTCATAAGGAGTTGTTAATTATGGCGAGTATTCGTGATGTGGCTAAAAGAGCAAATGTGGCGGCGTGTACGGTTTCCAGGGTGTTAAATGGTACCGCCTATGTGGCGCCTGAGACGAAATTGAAGATCGAGCAGGCGATGAAAGAATTAAATTATATTCCCAATGAACTTGCCAGGGGAATGTTTCGCCAGCGGGCAGGAATCATTGCCATGTTAGTGCCTAATATCCGGCATCCGTTTTTTTCCAGCCTTGCAGGGTATATGGAAAAAGAACTTTATGAAATCGGATATAAGCTCATGCTCTGTAGTACGGACGATGATTTGGAACGGGAGCAGGAGTACATGAATATGCTGAAATCCAATATTGTGGATGGTGTGATTATGGGGGTAAACAGTCTGGATGACAGTGAGTATGAATCCTTCCAGAAGCCACTGGTGATGCTGGATTATCAGGTAAACCAGCGGATTCCGGTGGTGGCTTCCAATCACGGTCTGGGAGGGCGGCTTGCCGCAAAAGCGTTAATCGCCAGCGGATGTAAGTCTGTAATTCATATCTGCGGAGAGTCGAAGAAAAAAGTTCTCTCTTTTGAATGCCACGAAGAGTTGGAGCGGGTACTAAAAGAACATGGAATTGCCTGCAGAAGCATGTCTGTCCGATGGAATGATTTTGACTTTGAGGGATATCTGAATATGGCAAAAACAATTTTGCAGGAATCCCCGGAGATAGACGGCATGATGTCTGCAGACATGCCCTGTACGGCATTTTTAAAGGCGGCAGTACAGCTTGGGAAGCGAATTCCAGAGGATTTCTGCGCGGTGAGCTATGATGGAACCTATGTGGTGAATATGAATTTAATTGATATAACCACAGTCAGACAGCCGATTAAAGAAATTGCAAAACAGGCGATTGCTGTATTGGAAACATTGCTGGAGGGGAAGACACCTAAGAAGAACTGCTATGAATTAAAAGTTTCCCTGGTAAAAGGAGATACGACGATGTGATTACAAAATCATTGTGTGGGAGCCACTTTGAGCTGTGTGGAATCATATTTGAACGTATGTGATCCGTACTTGTGTGGTACGTGAGGGTGGGAGGGTAATTCAGTCAAATGTACTAAAACGGATACAATGATTTTGTGTATAACGATGAAACAGAAGGAAACCACCTAAATATATTGACAGAGCTCTAAAATGAGTGTAGTATGAAATACATAAGAAACATGTTTCATTACTTTGAAAAAGCGAATGAAAGAAGTAAAAAAAGATATAAATTATGCTATATTTCAGTATATGAAAATGATGGAATGGGAATTTAAATATGTTATGGCGAACGAAAATCATCCATAACTTTATAACAATTATGAAACATGTTTCACCCAGAAGAAAAGGAGAAGGACATGAAAAGAAAATTTTTGTTGGGAGCCACGTTGTTATTATGTATGGGACTGCTTACCGGATGCGGCGGGAAAGATTATGATTTTTACATTTTCAATGTAAAAAGTGAAAATGCAGATGCACTTGAAAAAGTATGCAAGGCCTATGGAGATGAGACGGGTCAGAAAATTAAAGTCTTTTCGATTGGTACCACGGATGGTATAGACCTTTTAAGAGCGGATATGAATTCCTATAACAAACCGGCGATTTATTCGGTAAATGCAGAAACAGTGCCGGAATGGGAAGAGGGAGGATTTTTAAAGGATCTGCGGGAAGCATCGACTCCGGAAATGCGTGAGCTTGCAGAAAGTATTCCGCAAGGCATGCGGTTGTCTTCTGGAAATGGGACCAACTATGGAATACCTTATAATGTGGAAGGTTATGGATATATCATAGACACCAAGATGGTAGATGCTTTATTCGGGGAAGAAAACACAGAGAACTGGCTGGAAGATTTTAAGACAGCCACTTACGATGAATTTGAAGCCCTGGTAATTGCTGCGGATGATTACATACAAAATGGTACCGCGGGAACCGTTCAACTAAGCGGCAATGCATATACCTTCCAGCCGGAAAAAAACGAAATTTCCAGCCAGCTTAACGGAGTGTTTGCAGTAGCCGGTGCAGAGAAATGGACTTACGGTGATCACATGAGCAATTTTGCATTGAATGCAGTGCTGGACAGCTTATCCGCTGCCCAGAATGCTGAGGATGAACAGGTGGATGAATTAAAATCCCCTCTGGAAAAGTCCATTCAGGTGGAAGATCTGATGACAAGCCATGCGGCGGGAGCAAAAGGGGCATTGAAGCGTAGTCCTGACTTTATTAATTCCACAACCAGCGGATATGACCAGGCAATTCAGATATTTGCAGATCACAAATCTATTTTTATCAAACAGGGAAACTGGGTATACAGTAATATCGAAAAAATAAATCAGGAGATCGTGAAAACGATTACCATGCTGCCGGTCAAAATGCCGTTTACACAGGAAGATATCAAAGTGCCGAGGATGACGGTAGAGAAGTTTAACCGTTCCGTACCGGAATTTGTTCCAAGCTACTATGCGATTAACAAAAAAGCATCACCGGAAGAGCAGGAAAAGGCGGAGCAATTCCTATACTGGCTGAATACATCAAAAGAAGGACAGGACTTTATTATCAATGACTTTGCTTTTATACCGTTTACCGCAGATGCATCCGTAGAATTTGAGAATCCCTTAAATAACGCATTGATCGGATATCTAAGGGAGGGAAATGTGCTGTCAAATCCATTCAACGGAGCGCCGCCCACCTGGGGGCAGGAAGTATATGGTAAGATTTTGATGGAACAGTACTTTATCAGGGAAGACTGGGAACCGGATGCCTATGAAAAGATAGCCGATGAATGTATCAGCCAATGGAAAGCCTTAAGAAAATTAGGGGAGGAAGATTAAGATGGAAAAATATTATAAGAAATGGTTTAAGCCGTTGCTTCTGCCGGCAGTGATTCTGTTTATCGGAGTTATCGTAATACCTTTTATCATAGGTGTATTTTATTCATTTTCCGCATGGAGGGGAACCTATTTCCATGGAGGTGCCAATGCTTTTGAATCATTTGTAGGGCTGCGTAATTATGCAAAGGTATTTCAGAACAGCCAGTTTTTGGACGCTTTACTCTATACATTGAAATTCACCCTTATGGCTGTAATTGCCGTAAGTGTGGCTGGTCTTGTAATGGCAATGATGATCAGTGTCTTAAGAAAAGGAAGCGGTGTTTACCGTACCATCTTTTTTATGCCGAACCTTCTTGGCGGCCTGGCACTTGGCTTTATCTGGCAGTTCATCTTTCAGATTGTATATTCCAAAATGTTATTTGGGGAAGAGGGGCTTTTCCATATCCCGTTTTTGACAAATATGACCCAGGATTCCACCAAAACACTGGTTGCCCTGGTAATCATGGTGGTGTGGCAGATGGCAGGTTATATGATGCTGATCTTTGTAGCCGGAATCAATAATATTTCCAGTGATTTGTATGAGGCAGCTTCCATTGATGGAGCAGGCGCCTTTACCAAATTCAGAAAAATTACATTGCCCATGCTGATGCCGTCCTTTACCATCGTTTTATTTTTAACCTTATCCAACTGCTTCAAACTGCTGGATCAGAACGTTGCGCTTACAGATGGAAACTTTAATACCAGGCTTCTGGCGTTACAGATCTTAAGGACGACAAAAGATACCAGACCGCCGGATTACGGTCTTGCCCAGGCACAGGCAGTCATATTCTTTATCTTAATTGCAATTGTAGGCTTAGTACAGGTGTCCTATACGAAGAAAAAGGAGGTAGAAATGTAATGAAAAGAAAAGCAGGAGCAGTTCTTGTTCGTATCTTACTGGTTATTATGGCATTATATACGTTATTTCCCATTGCGTTTCTGATTCTGAACTCCTTTAAGAGCCAGGCTGAAATCGTTGATTCCCCCATGGCACTGCCAGCAGTGTGGACTTTGGATTATATAAAAAGTGCTCTGAGTCAGATTCATTTTGTCCAGGGATTTGGAATTACTTTGTTTATTACCGGTGTTTCTGTATTTGTTCTGGTTATTGTATCTTCCCTGGCGGCATGGATGATGGTGAGAAATAAAACGAAATGGTCCCAGGCAGCATTTTTACTGTTCACGGCTGCAATGCTGATTCCCTTTCAATCAGTAATGTATCCCCTGCTCAGTGTATTCGATAGGCTGCAGCTTCGTAACCTGGCTGGATTGATTTTAATGTATTGCGGATTTGGGCTCAGCATGTCGATTTTCTTATATCATGGGTTTTTAAAAAGTGTGCCGCAGTCTTTGGAAGAAGCCGCAGCCATAGATGGAGCCTCTATTTTTCAGATGTTTTTCAAGGTGGTATTTCCCATGCTGAAATCCACTACGGTTACGGTTATCATTTTAAATGGAATCTGGATCTGGAATGATTATCTGCTGCCATTTTTAACAATTGGTAACTCCCAGTATAAGACCCTTACCCTGGAGCTTTATTTCGCCAAGATGGTATCGGGACAATACAGTAATTCCTGGGAATTGATTTTCCCGGCAGTTCTGGTTACGATTATTCCAATTATTATCGTGTATCTGTTTTTGCAGAAATATATTATGAAGGGGATTGCCGATGGGGCAGTAAAGGGGTGACGGAATGGAAAAGAAGTGGTGGAAAAATGCAGTTGTATACCAGTGTTATCCGAAAAGCTTTCAGGATTCCAATGAGGATGGAATCGGGGATATCCAGGGGATTATAGAGAGACTGGATTACCTGCAGGATCTGGGGATTGATGTTCTGTGGATCTGCCCGGTGTACCAGTCTCCAATGGATGACAATGGCTATGACATCTCTGACTATTATCACGTAGATGAAAGCTTTGGTACGGATGAGGATCTGGACCGGCTGATTGGGGAGGCAGGAAAAAGAGGCATCCGGATATTAATGGATCTGGTGGTAAACCACACATCCGATGAACATGTCTGGTTCCGGGAAGCATTGCAGGATCCGGGGAGTGAATATGCGGACTATTACATCTTTAAAGAAGGGGTAGACGGCGGGCCTCCGAATAACTGGCGGTCTCATTTTGGGGGATCTGCGTGGGAAAAAGCAGGTGATAACCGTTACTATTTACACGCATTCAGCAAAAAGCAGCCGGACCTGAACTGGGAGAATCCCAAACTGCGGGAAGAAATTTACAAAATGATCAATTACTGGCTGGATAAAGGCCTTGGCGGATTCCGGATTGATGCCATTTCCAATATTAAGAAGAATTTTCAAGCCGTTACATTTGAACCTGACGGTGAAGACGGCATGTGTTTTGTCGGTAAAGGGATTGCAAACCAGCCTGGAATCGAAGTGTTTTTATCAGAATTAAAAGAAAGAACATTTCAGCCCCACAACAGTATGACCGTAGCGGAGGCTAATGTTCCGGAAGAACTGCTGGATCAGTTTATTGGAGAGAATGGGTTCTTTTCCATGGTATTTGATTTCAGTTATGCGGATATCGATATCCCCCAGACCGGTGAGTGGTATAAACCAACCAACTGGACCCTGCAGGATTTAAAACGGAATATGTTCCACAGCCAGCTGGAAACTCAGAAACGCGGCTGGGGAGCGCTGTACCTGGAGAATCACGATCAGCCCCGTTCTCTTAATAAATATCTGCCAGAGGGAGATATTAATCAATACAGTACTACCATGCTGGCATCTCTTTTCATGCTGCTTCGCGGAACACCCTTTATTTACCAGGGTCAGGAAATCGGCATGAGTAATATCCTTATGGACAGCATGGATGATTATAATGATCCGGCAACAAAGGATCAGTACCAGCGGGCTGTGAATTCTGGAATGTCATCGGAGCAGGCATTTGAACTGGCAGGCAGAAGAAGCCGTGACAACAGCAGAACTCCCATGCAGTGGAGCGATGAGAAGAATGCTGGCTTCTCTGGAGCAGAGAGCACCTGGCTGAAAGTAAATAAAAATTATCCGGAAATAAACGTGGCCTGTGAGTTGAAAAATGAAGATTCCGTACTGAATTTTTATAAGAAGCTCATACAGCTTAGAAAATCCGGGAAATATAAAAATATTCTCACGGAAGGAACCTTTGTTCCGGAAGAAACCGAAGACCAGAATATAATTGCCTATAGAAGAGTGTCGGCTGAAGGAGAGATTTTAGCAATCCATAATTACCAGAACAAAGAATCGAAGATGGTACTGGATGGCAGCGGCAGCTGGGATAAGATTTTCAGCAATTATGGAGAAATGCGCACAGAAGGAAACCACATTATATTAAGAGCATATGAAGCACTGGCACTGCATTGCACTGATAATTGTAAATAAGCGTTATAGTTAAAAGAACAGGGGGCGGCATGGTTATTGTCTGACCCGCTGTTCTTTTTGTGATAGAGTTTAATCCCGGAATTTGCCGGACAACTGTCTCATAACAACGACAACAAAATTTGTTTACATGCCTCCTCAAATGAAATATAATAACACGAGAGTATGTTTTATAACTTGCTTCTGACTTCCCGTGGCTGTTTAAAGCCGGGAGTTAAATTTTAAAGCGAATAGAGAGGAACAACAATATGGAACAGACAGTTGTGAGAATAAAAAAAGGCGAAGGCCGCCTGCTGAAATCTGGCGGGATGTGGATTTTTGACAATGAAATTGACCGGATTGAAGGAGATTTTATCAATGGAGATATCGTCTGTGTGGAAGATTTTGACGGATATTTTCTGGGAAGGGGATTTATAAATACCAGATCGAAAATTACAATCCGTATGATGTCCAGAAAAAAGGATACCCTGATTGATGATGCGTTTTTGGAAATGCGTGTGAGAGACGCATGGGAATACCGCAAGGCAACGGTGGATACTTCCAGCTGCCGCGTAATCTTTGGAGAGGCAGATTTCTTTCCGGGACTGGTGGTAGATAAATTTGCGGATGTTCTTGTGGTTGAGTCACTGGCTCTTGGGATAGATCGTTTAAAAGTGAAGATCCTGGATTTGCTGCAGAAAGTGCTTAAGGAGGATGGCATAAAAATACGCGGCATCTATGAGAGAAGCGATGCAAAGGTACGCCTTCAGGAAGGACTTGAACGGACAAAAGGGTTTCTTTCCGAACCATTTGATACAAAGGTGGAAATTGTAGAAAATGGCGTGAAATATATGGTAGATGTAGAAGACGGGCAAAAGACCGGATTTTTCCTGGATCAAAAATATAACCGCCTTGCAATCCAAAAGCTGTGTAAGGACAAAAAAGTGCTGGACTGTTTTACCCATACCGGTTCCTTTGCTTTAAATGCAGGAGCGGCAGGGGCAAAAGAGGTTCTGGGTGTAGACGCATCAGAACTTGCGGTACTCCAGGCGAAACAAAATGCAGTGTTGAATGGTCTGGAAGAACGGGTCTGCTTTCTGTGCCAGGATGTATTCGAACTCCTTCCCGAGCTTGAAAAAAATGGCGAAAAGTTTGACGTTGTCATACTGGACCCGCCTGCATTTACCAAGTCCAGAAATTCTATCAAAAATGCAGTGAAAGGCTATCGGGAGATCAATCTGAGGGGAATGAAGCTGGTAAAAGACGGAGGATACCTGGCAACCTGTTCCTGTTCTCATTTTATGGATCCGGAACTGTTTGCCAAGACCATCCGGGAAGCAGCCGGGAATGTACATAAAAGGCTCCGCCAGGTGGAATACAGGACACAGGCAGCCGACCATCCAATACTCTGGGCGGCACAGGAATCCTATTATCTGAAATTTTACATCTTTCAGGTCTGTGATGAAAAGTAGGGAAGCTCGTTTTTATGTTGACAGAAGACTTAGCTTTGCCTATAATATGAGATAAGGATTTTATATCAACGGGAAAAGGAAATTTATTATGATGTGCATTTTAAGCAATGTAATGAGAAGAAGAGAGGGCTTTGGACAAAACAGAACGATGAAACGTTGTGCAAAGCCGGAACATAGATAACTTACTTTGTTTCATCGGAACGTATACAAAAGTGTAGGCAGCTATACTTCTTTTTGTGTACCCGTTTCCGATGGCAGATGCAGATATCAATAGGCTGTGGACGATGTTTTGTCTGCAGCCTTTTGTATTGGGAAAATGCTCCCGGACAGAAGGCGGCTTAAGCGGCCTTCTTTTTGTGGGCAAATTAAAAAAGTAAAACAGCGGGGGATGAGAACAGCCACCGCTTTGGAGGAAAAATAGATGGAACAGCAATTAAAACAAAAGCAATTAAGTCAAAAGCAATCAAATCAACAGGAAAATATATTGGGTACCGGGTCCATTGGGATGTTAATTGCCAAATTTGCAATTCCAAGTGTGGTGGCAATGCTGATAAATGCCCTGTACAACATTGTAGACCAGATTTTTATCGGAAGAGGAGTGGGCTATCTGGGGAACGGGGCTGCAAATGTAGTGCTGCTCATCACCCTGGTGACTCTGGCACTGTCGCTGCTCATTGGAGATGGTACAGCGGCATATTTCAGTCTGCGGCTGGGAGCGGGAAAGGAACAAGATGCTGCAAAAGGGGTGGGAAATGCAATCCTGCTGATAACAGGTGTCAGCCTTCTGGCTATGACTGTGGGGCTGTTGTTTTTAGAACCGATCCTCACCGTACTGGGCGCAACAGAAATGCTGATGCCTTATGCAAAAGAGTATGGGTACATCATTGTCATGGGTCTGCCTTTTATTATGATCAGCACATCCTTAAATTCTGTCATTCGTGCAGATGGCAGTCCGAAATATGCAATGGCATCCATGATAATCGGAGCATTGGTAAACGGGTGTCTGGATCCGGTGTTCATTTTTGGTTTTGGATGGGGGATGAAAGGTGCTGCCTGGTCAACCTTTATTGGACAAATGGTTTCCTTTGTTTTATCCGTATGCTATCTCCGGAAATTCCGGAGCATTAAAATAACCAAAGGTATTTTAAAACTTCAGTTTGAGACAGTACGAGAAATTTGCGGCCTTGGCATTTCCAGCTTTATTGACCAGCTGGCATTTTCACTTGTTATGGTTGTGAACAATAATTTAATTGTGCATTATGGGGCAGCAACGATATATGGAAGCGAAATTCCCCTTACCGCATATGGGATTTCCATGAAAGTACAGGAAATTTTATTTACCATACTGCTTGGGATTGGAATAGGAATGCAGCCAATTGTAGGTTATAATTATGGAGCCAAGAATTATATACGTGTAAAAAAGGCATATGGGATGGCAATTCTGATTGGGACCATAACATCGGTGGCAGCTACCGTATTATTTGTGTTTTTTCCGGAACCGATTATACATTTATTTGGAAATACAGAGAACCAGTTATATATGGAATTTTCCAGAAAATTTTTCCAGAGGTATTTTCTGCTCTATATTTTCTTTGGATTTCAGACAATTACCGGTGTGTTCTTCCAGGCGATTGGAAAACCGGCTCAGGCAGCGGCAATTTCCCTGTCATATCAACTGGTATTCAAAATACTCTCTGCCGTTGTACTGACTTCAGCCATTGGCCTAAACGGAGTATTATGGTCCGGTCCAATAGCAGACTTGCTGACTTTTATGATTTGCCTGACGTTGGTTATTTTGCAAATGAAGAATTTAGGGAAGCATATATGCACATCCAATGGGAAATCGGGGCAAAATAAATAGTAAAATGCTGGGTTAGATGGACATGTTTAGGAGAAATTACATGATCTTTGCCAATTGGAAATAATTTGGATTTGAATTTCATACAGTATCAATGGTATTTTATATAAAATAATTGTATAATTATTTTAACAGATTATTACCGGGCGGCATCTTAAACTATAGTGAATCTGAATTAGCGCAGCAGTTACCAGCGTGATCGCCGGTTTCTGCATTATGATTACAGAGAAGCTGTATTGCCCGGTTTGAGCAGGAAGGAGGCAGAAAATATGACTAAGATTGAGCATTTAAAAAGGATACTGGAAGAAAGCCAGTACACCGTAGCATTATGCGGTTCCGGCATGATGGAAGAAGGCGGATACACAGGCGTTAAAAAACCTTTGCGGGCTTACGAGATTGAGCAGAAGTATGATGCGTCACCGGAAGAAATATTCTCAAGCGCTTTTTACAGCACCAGACCGGAACAGTTTTTTGACTTTTATATTCATGAAATGCTGGAGAATCCGCCGGAAATAACGGAGTCCGCTTCGGCACTGGCTGCAATGGAACGGGCCGGTAAACTGCAGTGTATCGTTACTGCCAATATCTATGAACACGGCAGGCAGATGGGATGCAAAAATATCATCAACCTTCATGGAAGTATTTATCATAATCAGTGTCCACGCTGTAAAAAAGAGTATTCCCTGGATTACATGTTAAAGGCGAAAGGCATGCCAATCTGTGAAACATGCAAGATACCCATACGACCCATGGTATCCCTCTTTGGAGAGATGGTAGACAGCAGGCTGATGACGAAAACAACAGAGGAAATTGAAAAGGCAGATGTATTGCTTTTACTGGGGACAACGCTATCCTCTGAAGTATTTGCAAATTACATCAAATATTTTGAAGGACATAACCTTGTCATCATTCATGATCAGGAACACTATACGGACGTAAAGGCTGATCTGGTAATTATTGAAGAACCAAGAAAAGTGCTGCCTTTATTAGGGTATTAATACCATGGTGTGCCGGATAATTTATCAGAAAATTATCCGGCAGGCTGCCATATTACCATGTTCTGACACAAGACTTTAGCAATTTGCTAAGGTCTTCTTTTGATGAGAGGATGAGAGTCAATTCCTGTGAGTCTTATGTGGTGTAACTGCGCACACCCTTAGCGGGCACAGCATGGCAGGTACCGCCACTATGTGATAGGCGTTGTGAAAGGCTTCTATGTGATACGCTCTTGAAAGGCAGCGGGAACGATGCTATACTATAGAAAGTTTAGAAAAAATTCATACATAATCAGAAAATATAGGAGAGCTGCACATGAAAACTTCAGATTTTTATTTTGACTTACCACAGGAATTAATCGCTCAGGATCCGCTGGAAGACCGTTCCAGTTCCAGACTTTTAGTCTTAGATAGAAAAACCGGAGAAATCCGTCATGAGATCTTTAAAGATATCGTACATTATTTAAATCCCGGAGACTGCCTGGTTGTTAATGATACAAAAGTAATTCCGGCACGTCTTTTCGGAAACAAGGTTGGCACAGATGCTAAAATTGAGGTTCTTTTGCTGAAGCGCAAAGAAAATAATATATGGGAAACATTAGTGAAGCCTGGTAAGAAGGCAAAGCCCGGAACCAAGATCTCATTTGGGGAAGGACTTTTAGTGGGCGAAGTCATCGATGTGGTAGAAGAGGGGAACCGTCTGATTCAGTTTACCTATGAAGGAGTTTTTGAAGAAATCCTGGATCAGCTGGGTCAGATGCCTCTGCCGCCATATATTACCCATCAGCTGAAAGACAAGAATCGTTATCAGACGGTTTATGCAAAGAATGACGGCTCCGCAGCAGCACCTACGGCAGGTCTGCATTTTACACCGGAGCTGCTGGAAGAAATTCAGAAAAAAGGGATTCAGATATCCCATGTGACACTTCATGTTGGGCTTGGAACCTTCCGGCCTGTTAAAGTTGAAGATGTTACGGAACACCATATGCATTCTGAATTTTACGTGGTAGAAGAAGATCAGGCGCACATCATTAACGAAACTAAAAAAAATGGCGGGAAAGTAATCTCTGTGGGAACGACCAGCTGCCGTACTTTGGAATCAGCCACAGATGAAAATGGCATTCTGAAAGCAGGAAGCGGATGGACGGAGATCTTTATCTATCCTGGTTATCAGTTTAAGATGATCGATCATTTGATCACAAATTTCCATCTGCCGGAATCCACGCTTTTGATGCTGGTGTCAGCGCTGGCTGGGAAAGAGAATATTATGAATGCGTATGAAACGGCAGTGAAGGAAAGGTATCGTTTTTTTTCGTTTGGGGATGCAATGTTTATCACAATAGATTGAATTATTTCCACAAATCGGTTATAATCATTAATAAATTGTAAAATTACAGACAAGCGTTCAGGGAAGACGGATACCCGGGAATATTTGTCAGATGATAAAGAGGAAGAAGGTGAAGTTTTGAGGTGGAATGTGGCAGCGGAATGTATTTCCGTAGTTTTTCTCATTATCATCTGGTCTTATGCAAGAAAAGGGGATTTGCTTCCATCCTTGAAGAATCGTTTATTTCAATGCTGTTTTTTGGCGACTTTTTGCGCCATGTTTTCGAATATATTATCCACAGCATTTTTGGCATTTCCCCAGTATGTGCCATATCAGGTTTCCTGGGCGGTTACAATCATTTATTTTATAGCAACTCCGCTGATGGGAATGGCCTATTTTTACTATACAACGGCGACGGTATATGAGAATCATGAGGGCATTTTTAAAGTAATCGGTTGGTCATGTATCCCGGGAATACTTTATCTGTTCCTGGTGCTTCTTAACCTTCCCTGTAAATTATTGTTTGATATCAGCCCCGACGGTACGTATATCCAGGGACCTCTTATTATTACAACCTATCTGGTATTTTACATATACTGCCTTGCAGCAATGGTGATTGTTCTGATTAAACATGCCTGGATCGAACGGAAAATACGCCGTATTTTGGCGATCTTTCCATTTATCGCAATGATAGTTATTGTGATTCAGCAGCTGTTTCCTACGATACTGTTGTCAGGATCAGCGGCAACCAGTGCTTTACTCCTGATTTACCTTTATTTGCAAAATAAACAGATATCCTTTGATTATCTCACCGATATACCAAATAGGCAGGAATTTTTAAAAATGCTGGAGTTGATGATCCGTAAAAATGAAAAATCATCATTTACCATTATTGTTCTGTCACTGCGCGGTTTTAAGCAGATCAATGATACCTTTGGACAACAGAGCGGTGATGCATTCTTAAAGGCAGTCAGCGCATATCTGCATACGATTATTGAAAAACAATATCTCTTCCGGTTTAGCGGGGACGAATTTGCCATACTGGAAAAGAATGCAGATGAGGAAAAAATTCGTCAGATTATCGGAACCATTAAGGAAAGAATGAATTTTCCATTTACGGTTAAAGAATGTAGTTGTATTATCCAGTCTGCAATGGGAGTGGTAAGTTATCCTGAGACAGCGGACAGCGTAGAGGGTTTGATTAACGGCATTGAGTATGCAGTTTCCAAAGCAAAGCAGGATAGGACAAAGGCAGTTTATTATTGTGGGCAGGATATGATGCGGGAACTAAGACGCAGGATCCAAATAGCTGAAATCTTAAAAGTGAAGTTAAAGAACAATGATTTTGATGTATTTTATCAGCCGATTATAGACACCGGAAACGGTAAATTTGTGCTGGCAGAATCCCTTCTGCGGATTCCGGATTCACCCATTGGTGCAGTTTATCCGGATGAGTTCATCCCCATTGCGGAAGAGACAGGCATGATTATTGAGATGACCTATCAGATTCTCCAGAAAGTATGCTGCTTTATGAATCAGCTGCTGGAACATGGAATTGAACTGGATGGCATTCATGTGAATTTTTCTGCAGTTCAGTTTACCCAGCTTGATCTTGCAGAAAAGGTTTTGAAGATCATTGAAGAAAATCATACACCATATTCGAAAATTAAGATCGAGATAACAGAAAGTGTTCTGGCGGAAAGTGCCCAGCTGGTTATTGGATTTGCCGAGGAGATGCATAAACACGGTGTAATGCTGGGACTGGATGATTTTGGTACAGGATATTCTAATATTGTATCGGTTATGGAGACCCCTCTGGATGTGATTAAAATTGATAAAAGCCTGGTGTGGTCTTCTATGGCGGTACCCAAATCGGCAGGAATGCTGCGAAGTATGACCGGTATCTTCCACGACATGGATTTAAAGGTGCTTGCAGAAGGTGTAGAGACACCGGAGCAGGATAAGTTTATTAAGGAATCCGGTATTGATTTTATCCAGGGATTCTTATATGCACGACCAATGCCCGGGGATGAAATGCTGAAGTTATTGTTGGCGGAAAAACAGGGCAGTAAATGACAGGAGAGCAGGACAGTTGATGAATTTTAAATGTTACGAGCACAAAGCACAATATTATGAGACAGACCAGATGGGAATTATCCATCATTCCAATTATATCCGCTGGTTTGAAGAAGCCAGAATTGATCTCATGGAGCAGACAGGTCTTGGATACCAGGCAATGGAAGAGGCTGGGATTTTAAGTCCCGTACTCTCTGTAAAATGCCAGTACAGAACCATGGTACATTTTAACGATACGGTACTGATTGAGGCACGGTTAAAAAAATATAATGGTATTAAAATGACCTTGTCTTACATCATTCGGGATAGAGAAACGAAAGAAGTCCGCTGTAACGGAGAGACTGAGCATTGCTTCCTTTCCAGGGAAGGGAAGCTTATATCATTAAAAAAAGCCAATCCTGCTTTTGACCAGATGTTTCGCGGGATTTTATGCGGTGATTGACTGCATTATAGGAAAATCAACACTTTTATTAATATAAGTTAATAAAGAAATCAAAAAATAGTCCGGTATTTTAATATAATCTGTAAAGAGAAAGAATATAGAGCCTTAATATTCCCAGCCGTCATAATTCTCTCAGATTTGTAAATAACCGGACTTTTATGATGCATAAAAAGTAGGAAAAAGGTAGAAATCTTTCGTTGGACATGTTGGAAAGAGTTTTATTTCGAGCAAGACGATTAATTTAATATATTTGTTAATATAATAACGGATTTTTCGAAATATACTTAAAATAATATATAACTTGACACAATTTAGGCAAGGTGATACAATAATTTTATACAAAATAACGACATAAAATGGGTGGTGATTTTAAAAATACGTGATAATCACGAATAAAGAGTATTGGTAAAAGGAAATGGCACAGCGGGGTGTCTTTTTTTAATACCTATATTGCGGTTGTGAATGAAAACTAAAAACGATTCCATTTATAAGGAGGTATTATTAATGGGTGATGTTGAACAATTAAGACAGGAGAGAACGCAGATCTTTCATGATGTGTTTGATAACAAGATTCCGAAACGTGTGCCGATCAATGTAAATCTAACGCTGGAAGTCGTTGCAGGATATGCGGGTGTGGACGGAAAAGAAGCTGCTTGGCATCCGGAGATACTGATGCAGGCTGCAGATGAATTGTGCCAGAAGGTGCCCTCTGATATCTGTGTATTTGGCGGAACGATACGTATGCCGGATTCCTATCAGGCCCTTGAATCTAATAACTTTAAAATGAATAAGTCCGGGCTGATGCAGCATCCCAATACAGTAGGTCTTTTGCCGGAAGAATATGATGATTTTATTGAGAACCCGATTGATTGTCTGATCGAGAAGATTCTTCCCAGGAACTATAGTGCACTGGATTTTGCCAAAGATCCTGTGAGAGCCATGTTTGCTTTAAATCAGGGGATGACGGCGCGAAACCAGTTTATGATGAAAAATGGTGCAATCATTGGAGCGCTGACTCAAAAATATGGTTATTATGCGGCAGATCCTGCAACGAAAGCAATGTGTTATGCGCCTCTTGATATTTTGACAGACAATATGCGAAGTTTAAGCGGCATGTGCATGGATCTTCGCAGAAAGCGTGATAAAATTGCAGCTGCAGTGGAAGCTGTATATCCCCTTAATTATATGGTTGGTATTCCAAAGAAGATCAGCAATTATGGACAGGTATTCTTCCCACTGCATCTGGCTACTTATATGAAGGAAAAAGATTTTGAAAAATTATGGTGGGAACCATTCCTGCGTCAGGCAAATGACTATGCATCCCTGGGTCTTCATATGAATGCATTTTGCGAACATGACTGGATGCGTTACCTGGATTATCTCTACGAAATGCCGACTGATACATACCTGACCTTCGAGATCGGTGATGCGAAGCTGGTGAAAGAAAAGCTTGGAAAGAAACATATCCTTGCAGGACTGTTCCCACTTGGCATGCTGAGAACGGCTACCAAACAGGAATGCATTGACTATACCAAAGAATTCCTGGATATCATGATGCCGGATGGTAAATTTATATTCCAGTTTGACAAGGGAGCTTTGACCTATAACGACATTAACCTTGAGAACCTGATTGCTGTCTGTGAGACAGTACGGGATTATGGGGTATACAAAAATGCAGGTGAGACAGCGGGAATGCAGTTTAATAAGGAAGATTACACACATTCAGAAGTAGCACCGATTCAGAGTAAGTATTACCGAACCTGGGAGCAGTATCAACAATTAAATCCGGAAACGCCGGAAAGTGCCAGGGAAATTGTTATGAATCTGGAAAATGATATTATAAAATATTTGTATTTCTTATGTGAATAAAGTCAAAACCCCGCTGCAGGCAACGGGGCATCAAATTTGTAACGCTGAGAGCAGCGGGGTATTTATTCTCGGCTTTTGCTCCGGTCGTTACGAAACGAACGTCCAATGGACGTACAGAAACCCTCGCAGCAGTCGCCAAATGGACGCTCCAGCGTGTCCGATTGGCTCGTTGCTCGAGGGAATAAACCATGCGGATGGATAGGAGGATTTTATATGGCGGATTTTGGAAGATTAAAGGATGCAATGGGAGATTTAGAGGAAGATGAAGTATTAGAAATACTGGAGAAAGTAATGGAAGATGGCGGGTCTGAAGCCGGAGAGGCGATGAAAGCGTGTCAGGATGGGATGAATATTGTGGGCGAGCGTTTTGCAAGCCAGGAATATTTTGTATCGGATCTGATTTTCTCCGGGGAGTTGATGACGGAAGCTATGGATATTATTCGTCCGGCACTTTTGTCTCAATCCAGTGAAAAAGCGGGTAAAATGATCTTATGTACCGTAGAAGGCGACCTTCATGACATTGGAAAAAATATTGTAAAAGCAATGCTGGAAGCAAGTGGATTTGATGTTGTGGATATGGGAATCGATGTTCCGGCAGCAGAAATTGTAAAAAAAGCAAAAGAAGATGGCATTCATATTATCGGTCTCAGCGGTGTTCTGACACTGGCGATTGATTCTATGAAAGCTACGATCGAGGCATTTAAAGAAGCAGGTCTGCGGGAAGATGTCAAGATCGTAATCGGTGGTGCACCGGTTACAGAAAAGGTTTGTGAACTTGTAGGTGCAGATGCCTGGGCAATAAATCCGGCAGATACAATCAAAACTTGCCGTGAGTGGTCCGGCAGTGCAGCATAGGTGGTGGATATATGATAATAATCGGAGAAAAAATCAATGGTGCAATTCCATCGACTGCAAAAGCGATAGCAGGCAGAGATGAAGAATATATTCGTAATCTGGCAATCCGCCAAACGGAAGCCGGAGCCAATTTTCTGGATGTGTGTGCAGGAGGCGCTCCGGAGAAGGAGCTGGAGGAACTGATCTGGCTGATGAATATCGTACAGGATACGGTAGATACCCCACTTTGTCTTGACAGTCCCAATCCTCAGATCTTAAAAGAGGTGATGCCTCTGGCTAAAAAGAAGGGAATTATCAATTCTGTGTCAGGAGAAGGGGATAAATGTGAAGTGATTTTCCCATTGTTAAAGGATAATGATTGGGAAGTAGTTGCATTAACCTGTGATAATAAGGGCATTCCGGCAGACGCAAAACGCAAAACGGAGATCGCCTTTGAACTGATCGAAAAAGCAGCGGAATACGGTATTGGACCGGAACGTATCTACATTGATCCGTTAGTGCTGGCGCTTTCGGCAGTAAATGATTCCATGCTGAACTTTATGGAAGCGATCCGTAATATTAAAGAGAAATATCCGACAGTTAAAATAACGTCGGGATTATCCAATATTTCTTACGGAATGCCTTACCGGAAAATCGTGAATCAGAATTTCCTTGCGCTGGCACTATCTGCGGGAATGGATTCCGCTATTGTAGATCCTACAAACCGGGATACCTACGCAACGATTTTAGCAGCCGAAGCACTGCTTAATCAGGATCGTTTCTGCAGAAAGTATAACAAAGCATTCCGGGCAGGGAGAATTGGACCTGTGAAAGACAAGTAACCCGTGCGCCAACCGACCGGCGTAAATACGCCCCTAGATATTGATCTTTATGCCGGTCTACACTTGAGAAGGAGGCGTTTCGTATTATGAATACTACCATCATAGGATGTAAAACCCTTCAGGATGAACTGGAAACCGCCCTCCAAATAACCGGATTAACCTATCCGATCATCTGGATAGAGTCGGGACTTCACAATACTCCGGATAAATTAAGAGCACGGTTACAGGAGACATTCAGTGGAATTACAGATTGCGAAAGAGTACTTGTGGCAATGGGATTTTGTGGTAATTCGGTGCAGAATTTAAAGGCAGGTAACTTTGAAGTAATTATTCCCAGAGTGGATGACTGTATTACACTTTTACTCGGCTCTGTTCAGCGAAGAGAGGAGATAGCAAGGCAGAAAGGCACCTATTTTCTCAGCAAAGGGTGGCTGAACGGAGAACAGAATATATGGGCGGAATATCAGTATGCCCAGAAAAAGTACGGGGTAAGAAGGACGAAGTCGCTTTACAGAGAAATCTTGAAGCATTATAAAAGGCTTGGAATATTGGATACCGGATGCTATCCTATTGAGACACTCATGGAAGAAACAAAAGAAATCGCAGTTACACTGGAACTGGAACAGGAAAAACTCGGTGCATCAGTTGACTATCTGGTGCAATTATTGAAAGGCCCATGGCCTGCGGGACGTTTTCTAACAGTTGCCCCCAATGCAATTATTGAATATCGGGATCTGTGGTTGAAATAGAACAGGATAAATTTGGGTTTCGCTGATTTGTAGCCTGAAAATTTCGCTATAGTATTAGAGCGTGGTTTAGAATTGTTGGGAACTTCATAAGAAAAGACGGTATCTTAATAGTTCGGATACCGTCTTTTTTGCATATGATGCAGTTAATTAAGTTATCAAAAAGAGAGTTAAGATTTTAACCCGTCCAGATCCCGGTAAAATCCGGGATAACTGATATTTACACAGTCTGCATCTTCAATATGAGTTGTGCCGCTGCTTGCCAGCGACGCAATAGCAAATGACATGGCAATCCGATGATCTTTATGGCTTTGAATCGTACTGCCGTGAAGAGCAGTCCCGCCTTTTATAACCATGCCGTCATCCGTGCCCTGGATATCGGCACCCATGGAAGCGAGGTTATTCACCATTACGTCAATGCGGTTAGATTCTTTCACCTTTAGTTCCTGAGCATCTTGAATGACTGTGGTACCTTCGGCAAAACAAGCTAGAATTGCAACGACGGGCAGTTCATCAATGAGCGTCGGAATGATGGAGCCGCCTACTGTTATGCCTTTTAGGTTACTGTGCTTTACAAGAATATCTGCAGTAGGTTCGCCATTATCACAATTTTCATTAAGCAGTGTAATATTACCGCCCATTTCCCGGCACACGTGCAGGATGCCGTCTCTGGTGGGATTGATGCCAACATTTTTAATCAGGATCTCAGAACCGGGTACGATCAGTCCGGCTGCAATAAAGTAGGCAGCGGAGGAGATATCTCCGGGAACAGATACCTGCTGTCCTTTTAAAACCGGATTTGGAAGGATTGTAGCAGTTGTTCCTTCGCAGGTGACGTTACCGCCGAAATAATTCAGCATAATTTCCGAGTGGTTTCTGGATACAAACGGTTCCGTAACGCTGGTAGGGGTATCTGCATACAGTCCTGCAAGCAGAACAGCAGATTTCACCTGAGCAGATGCTACCGGTGAGACATAGTGTATTCCATGCAGCGGTTTACCAATGATCCGAAGAGGGGCACAGCCGTTATCCCGGATGCTGACCAGTTCGGCACCCATCATGGATAAGGGATCCATAATCCGCTTCATGGGACGTTTCTGAATGGAATCATCGCCGTTTAGAATACTTTCAAAAGACTGACCGGACAGAATACCTGAAATCATCCGTGTGGTAGTACCGCTGTTGCCGGTATCCAGAATATCTGTGGGAGCGGTGAGTCCATGGAGTCCTTTCCCATGTATGCGGATGCAGTCCGGGGTATTTTCAATAGCAACGCCCAGCTTTTTAAAGCAGCTGATGGTAGAAAGACAGTCAGCCCCCTGTAAAAAATTTCGCACTTCTGTTGTTCCAAGTGACAGAGCGCCGAACATAACGGCACGATGTGAGATGGACTTGTCACCGGGGACTGTAATTTCTCCTTTTAACGCTTTTGTTTTTGTGAATTCCATAAAATTAAAATCCTCCATATGTACAATCATCCGTAAAGTAAATGTAAAATGCGAATAGCAAATAAGTGTTAAAATACAGCTTGTAAATTGCAGCGTCACGTCTTAAGCATGTAAAAACACGTTTAGGCATTGGGATTACCGTTCATAAACCGTATAGCGGTATTTTCTCAACAGATCAACAGCCTTTTTTAATGCATTTTCTTCATAAAACTCTACCTGCAGTACAGCTTCTTCGAATTCACGGTTATGTACGATACCGATGTTCTTAATGCTGATTCCGTTGGTTGCAAGAATGGTTGCCAGAGCAGCGATCCCGCCGGCCTCGTCTACCATATCGCAGTAAAGCATATGAACCTTTTTCAGAGGACCGCTGGAAGAGTCGGAGATGGAATCCCTGTACTCCCGTGAGCTGTCAAACAACTGATAGATATCCCGGCTGTCTTTTTCGGTTAAAGCGGCCTTTACCTGGTTCAGACTTTCAATATAGCGGTTTAGAACGGTCAGGATATTACTGCTGTTAGTTGTACAGATCTGCTCCCACATTTCAGGAGAAGAAGAAGCAATCCTGGTAATATCTTTAAAGCCTCCTGCTGCAATTGTTTTCATGGTTTCATTCCTGGTATCGGAATCTTTTACCAGATTCACCAGGGTGGAAGCGATAATATGGGGCAGGTGGCTGATGGCAGCCGTTGCAAAATCATGTTCTTCATAATTTAATACAAGGGGTATTGCTTTTAAGTCAGATACAAATTTTTGATACTTTTGTACCTTTTCTGCCGGAACAGTGGAGGATGGGGTAAGAATGTAATAGGCGTTCTCAATTAAATGACGCTTTGCATTTATGATCCCCGTCTTTTCGCTGCCCGCCATGGGATGCCCGCCGATGAAGTTATCCTCCATACCAAGGGCAATGACTTTCTCGTGGATATCGGTCTTCGTGCTGCCTACGTCCGTCAGGATACAATCTTTATTAATTAAATTTTTCAACTGACTGAGATAAGCGGCATTGGATTCTACCGGAGCGCATAAAAATATATAGTCGCAGCTGCCAAACTCCGGTGTAATCCCTTCGCATGCAGCATCAATAATGCCTTCCGCCAGAGCATAGTCAATCGTAGACCGGCTTCTGGTATGGGCAATTATTTTTGTTTCCGGATAAAAATAGCGGATGGCTTTGGCAATCGACCCGCCAATGAGTCCCAGGCCGATAAAGCCAACGGTTACATCATTCATTTAAAAGTCCTTTCTGCAAGTTTTGCAAATGGAGTCAGTTCATCAGAAAGTCCATCGAACTGCTCAAAAGTCAGTGACTGCGGCCCGTCGGAAAGTGCGCATGCCGGATTGTTATGAACTTCAATCATCAGTCCGTCTGCTCCGGCTGCAATTGCACATTTAGCCAGAGGTGCTACATAAGCTCTAACTCCGGTAGCATGGCTTGGATCCACGATGATCGGAAGATGGGACTTGGATTTAATAACCGGAACAGCGCTGATATCCAGTGTATTTCTGGTTGCCGTCTCAAAGGTACGGATTCCTCTCTCGCAGAGAACTACATTTGGATTTCCTTCCGCAATAATGTATTCTGCAGCATTTAACCATTCATCAATTGTTGCAGCAAGACCGCGTTTTAATAATACCGGAAGTCCGGAACGCCCTGCTTCTTTCAGCAGCTGGAAGTTCTGCATATTTCTGGCACCGATCTGAATCATATCCACATATTTAGCGGCTGCCTCGATTGCCTTTTCGCTGATTACTTCACAGATAGTGCTCAGCCCCGTTTCTTCCCTGGCTGTCTGCATATAACGGAGTCCTTCTTCTTCCAGCCCCTGGAATGAGTAGGGGGAGGTACGAGGCTTGTATGCGCCGCCGCGGATAAAGGTTGCTCCTGCTTTTTTAACGGCATGGGCGATTAAAAGAAGCTGTTCTTCCGACTCTACTGCGCAGGGACCAGCCATGATCGTTAAATTATTCGGACCGATTTCAGTATTGCCTACTTTAATTACACTGGGTTCCGGATGGAATTTTTTGTTGGATAATTTGTAAGACTCCGTTACCGGAACGATCTTATCAACGCCGGGAGCGATCTCAAGATTCTGGTTGGACAGTTTGGATTTGTCCCCTACCACACCAATAATCGTTACTTCCTGGCCCTGTGACAAATGGGTTTCTAATCCTTTGGATTTTATTAACTGCACCACGTGGTCAATGTTTTCCTGGGGTGCGTGAGGTTTCATTACAATAATCATAATTTTATTCTCCTTCTATGTTTAGCTCCTGTTATTCTACTATTGAAAAGCACTTCTGTCAATACTTTGTCGCTTTAACGCGGCGAAATTAGGGGGCTAAAAAAATATTTGTTAAAAGTGAATAAAATACTTGAAATATTGTGACAATTTTAGTAAAATATATCCATAGACTAAACAAGGGATGACAGCAGTGTCATTCGCAAAATAACTAGTATTGGAGGAATTGAATATGAAAGTGTACACATCAGACAGGATTCGCAACGTAGTTGTCTTAGGGCATGGTGGAGCAGGTAAGACCAGCTTAGTGGAAGCAATGGCTTATTTATCAGGAATTACCAGCAGATTAGGCAGCGTAACAGAAGGCAATACCGTAAGTGATTTTGATAAAGAAGAGATCAAAAGAAAATTCTCAATCAGCACATCCGTTGTACCGATTATTTGGAATGATGTCAAAGTGAATGTTTTAGATACCCCCGGATACTTTGATTTTGTAGGTGAAGCGGAAGAGGCAGCTGCAGCAGCAGATGCAGCGGTAATTGTCATTAACGGAAAAAGCGGTGTGGAAGTGGGAACACAGAAGGCATGGGATCTCTGTGAGAAATATAAATTACCCAGAATGTTCTTCGTAACAAATATGGATCTGGACAATGCCAGCTACCGAGAAGTAGTGGAGCAGCTGACCGATTTGTACGGCAAGAAGATAGCTCCAATCCATCTTCCCATTCGTGAAAATGAAAAATTTGTAGGATATGTAAATGTAGTTCGGAAAGCCAGCAGGAAATGGGTTGAGAAAGGACAGAAGGTAGACTGTGAGACTCCGGAATATTCATTGGAGTACCTTGAAAAATACAGAGAGATTCTACTGGAGGCTGTAGCTGAGACAAGCGAAGAATTTATGGACCGGTATTTTAGCGGCGAAGAATTCTCCGTTCATGAAATTATGGCGGCTCTGACCGTAAATGTATCCGATGGCTCCATTGTCCCGGTATCTATGGGATCCCCTGTAAATATCCAGGGTGTGGCGAACCTTCTGGATGATATTGTACAGTATTTCCCAAGCCCGGATAAGAGAACTTTTGCCGGAATTAATATGAAGACCAAAGAAATCTTTGAGGCGAATTATGATTTCGCCAAGGCAAAATCAGCATATATTTTCAAGACAATTGTAGATCCGTTTATCGGAAAATATTCATTGATAAAAGTATGCTCCGGCGTTATTAAGAATGATGATACGCTGTTTAACTATGATAAAGATTTGGAAGAGAAGATTAATAAGCTGTATGTATTTGAAGGAAGCAAGCCGGTTGAAGTTACGGAATTACATGCCGGTGACATCGGAGCGATCGGAAAACTGTCCCATGCACGTACCGGTGATACCCTGTCCACGAAGACGACTCCAATCCAGTATGGCAAGATGGATCTGTCTGTTCCTTATACATATAAGAGATATAAGGCGAAGAACAAAGGGGATGAGGATAAGATCTCACAGGCGCTGACAAAGATGATGCATGAAGACCTGACCATGAAAGCAATTAATGACGGAGAGAACCGCCAGTCCCTGCTGTATGGTATGGGAGATCAGCATCTGGATATTATTCAGAGCAAATTATTGAGTAAATATAAGATTGAAATTGAACTGGATAAGCCGAAGGTTGCATTTAGAGAAACCATACGCAAGAGTTCCGATGTGGAATCAAAATATAAGAAGCAGTCCGGCGGACACGGACAGTATGGTCATGTTAAGATGCGTTTTGAACCATCGGGTGATCTGGAAACGCCATATGTATTCGAACAGGTAGTAGTGGGAGGTGCCGTTCCGAAGAACTACTTCCCGGCAGTTGAAAAGGGAGTCCAGGATTCTATGCAGAAAGGACCTCTGGCAGCATATCCGGTGGTAGGTGTGAAAGCGGTGCTTTATGATGGTTCTTATCACCCGGTAGATTCTTCTGAAATGGCGTTTAAGACCGCAGCAGTTCAGGCATTCAAGAAGGGATTTATGGAAGCTTCACCGGTACTTCTTGAGCCAATCGCATCCTTAAAAGTAACGGTTCCCGATAAGTATACCGGTGACGTTATGGGCGATATGAATAAACGCCGCGGCCGTGTACTTGGAATGAACCCGGATTCAAAAGGAAACCAGATAATAGAAGCCGACATACCTATGACAGAACTTTATGGATATTCCACAGCACTTCGCTCTATGACAGGCGGAAGCGGTAACTTCTCATATGAATTCGCACGTTATGAGCAGGCGCCATCTGATATTCAGGCAAAAGAAGTCGAAGCCAGAGCAAGTAAAGTAAATACAAATGAAGAATAAATTGGAATAGGAAAGGGGGGCAGAAGTTTGCCCCCTTTTTGTTTATAAGAAATACAGCAGACACGCTCTAGAGCGTGTTTGAAAATTCATTCCCGCCATCTGCACGCCCCACTTAGCGGCATATTTGCCCCGAATTCAGGTTACGTA
>JAGZJZ010000076.1 GCA_018365455.1 Clostridiales bacterium | reverse complement strand
GATACCTGCCACGGCTGCTACTGCGCCGATGATGGCCAGCACCCAAAGGATGCAGTTTTTCTTCTTCTCATCTTCCTCTCTTTTGTGAAGCAGTTCATTCTGCGCCGTCTATATGGGCTTTTTCTGTTCTAATGTTTCTTTTTTTTGTCCGGGTTAATGACCGTATCCTGGAAATGAAAACATTCTTTGGCTACTACTTTATTTAATACCAGAAGGCAGATCAGATTGGGAATTGCCATAAGTCCGTTCATGGTATCTGAAAAATCCCATACAACCTGTAAAGTAGTGGTAGCACCAAGAAAAATAATCAGGCAGAAGATGACCCGGTAAAGATAGGTGATCTTCGGCGATTTAACCAGATACTCCAAAGATTTTTCCCCATAGTATTCCCAGCCTAAAATGGTGGAAAAGGCAAATAATGTAATACCAATGGTGACTAGCCAGCCTCCAGCGCCTCCCAGGGCAGTGGAGAATGCCTGGATAGTCAGGTTAACGCCGGTAATGACTTTTCCGTCGGCACCCAGTGTACCCAGAACGCCGGAGGAGGCAATTGCAAGCCCGGTAATGGAGCAGACAACCAAAGTGTCAAAGAAGGTTCCGGTCATGTTAATATAGCCCTGTCTGGACGGATGATCCGTTTTTGCAGCAGCAGCAGCGATGGGAGCTGATCCCAGACCAGCTTCATTGGAGAAAACCCCTCTGGCAACGCCCCAGCGCATTGCGGAAAGCATGCTGGCGATAATGGTGCCCCCTACGCCCCCGGCAATTGCATTTGGAGAAAATGCCATTTGAATAATCATAGAAAATCCGGCAGGAAGATTTTGGATATTCAGAATAATGACAATTAAGCCGCAGACAAAATACAAGACAGCCATAAAAGGTACAACCAAAGCACATACTTTGCCAATACTTTTGATTCCGCCCACAAGTACGATCAGAGCCAGTATCATAATAACTGCACCCGTTACAGAAAGCGGAATGCCAAAGGTATCGTGCAGGGCGAGAGAGATGGAATTCGCCTGGGTCATATTGCCGATTCCAAAAGAAGCCACAACTGCAAAAACAGAAAAGAGTGCGGCAAGAACAGAACCGATCCATTTAATACGGAATCCATTTTTCATAGCATACATGGGACCGCCTGCCATCTCACCAAATACGTTTGTTTCCCGGTATTTAACCGCCAGGACACTTTCTGCGTACTTGGTAGAAAGGCCAAACAGAGCACTGATCCACATCCAGACTAAAGCCCCGGGACCACCAATGACCATTGCCGTTGCAACGCCAACGATATTTCCCGTTCCAATGGTAGCGGCGAGAGCCGTCATCAGAGACTGGAAGGGAGAAATATCTCCATTGGAATCCATATCCGGACTTGATTTTTGAAAAACGGACCGAAGAGCGTATCCCAGGTTGCGCCAGGGAAGAAATTTGAGGCGGATTGTCATGAATACGCCGGTTCCTACCAGCAGTACCAGCATGACGGGCCCCCAGACAAAACTGTTAACATCGGATAAGATTGTTGAGAAATTCATTTGCTTTCCTCCTGATCATTATTTCCGTGGGCAAAGAGACAAACAGACGCGCCTGCGTTCATCCGGCATTTGCCACGAGGATCAAATATACGCCGCCTGCGGCAGGTTATTTGACTTAACAAGTTAATACGGTGGCGTGTAATTACATAATTATAGCATGAATAAGGGAAGCGGACAAGACGCGATTCGTTGTAATGTGCCTGTAAATATGCAGTAAACAAGCTGAAAAACAATGTGCTGACAGGCTGTAAATAAGCTGCAAATATACCTTGCATCATTGAAGATTACATATTATAATTTATTCGTACAGGCAGGAGATAGAACAGTCTGTAACATAACCTGCCTGCATTTTAATGGCGGGGATAATTATACATGAAAGGAATTAAAAACTATGGCACAGAATCCAATTGTAACCATTACTATGGAAAATGGCGATGTTATGAAAGCAGAATTATATCCGGAGATTGCACCAAACAGTGTAAACAATTTTATCAGCCTTATCAAAAAAGGTTTTTATGATGGAATTATTTTTCACCGTGTAATCAACGGCTTTATGATCCAGGGCGGATGTCCTAACGGAAATGGTATGGGAGGTCCGGGATATAGTATCAAAGGCGAATTCTCACAGAATGGATTTACGAATCAGTTTAAACATGCACCAGGTGTTCTTTCCATGGCAAGAGCAATGGATCCCAACTCTGCAGGATCCCAGTTCTTCATCATGCACAAAGATGCGCCTCATTTAGATGGTTCATATGCAGCTTTCGGTAAAGTTACGGAAGGTATGGACATTGTAAATAAGATTGCAGAGACTGATACCGATTACAGTGACCGTCCATTAGAAGAACAGAAGATCAAATCAATGACAGTTGAAACATTTGGAACGGATTATCCGGAACCGGAGAAATGCTAATTTTTTAACAAACTAAATAAAATTCTATATAAATATTCCTCAGAGTTTGGTATTTTATTAACGAAATATACCGCCGGACCTGGGGAATATTTTTTTGCTTTTGGGAAATAATAGGTCAATTTACAAAAAATTTATAATTAGGGGTCCTGTCTTTCTGAAATGTGATTTTTTGTGAGAAAATCTGTATTTATAGCGAATTTGAGCAGGTTATAATGTGGAATCTTACGGGTATTCAGATGGTAAAAAAATCTTTGCAGTTTTTTTAAAAAAAGGATTGACAAAATTTTAACGGTATAGTATGATGACCTTGTTAAAAAATTGTCAATAAATGAACCAAAACAAATTATAAATTCACCTATTCAAGGAGGAACAGACATGGCTAAGAAAGAAACCACGGTTAATGTAGTACCTGCAGTGATTGACAGTGTTGAAGCATTGAATGCGAAACTGGCTGCTATGCGCGAAGCGCAGAAGGTATTTGCTACTTTCACACAGGAACAGGTAGATAAGATCTTTTTTGAAGCTGCTATGGCAGCTAATATGCAGCGTATTCCGCTGGCAAAACAGGCAGTTGCTGAAACAGGTATGGGTATTGTAGAAGATAAGGTTATCAAAAACCACTATGCTGCAGAGTATATCTATAATGCTTACAGAAGTACAAAGACCTGTGGCGTGATTGAAGAGGATTCTGCATTTGGTATCAAAAAAATTGCAGAGCCGTTAGGATTAATCGCAGCGGTAATCCCGACAACAAACCCGACTTCAACAGCGATCTTCAAGACTTTAATTTCTCTGAAGACCAGAAATGCCATCATCATCAGCCCGCATCCACGTGCAAAAGACTGTACCATTGCAGCAGCTAAGATCGTTTTAGATGCAGCAGTAAAAGCTGGCGCACCGGAAGGCATCATCGGATGGATCGACGTTCCTTCCCTTGAGTTAACAAATGAAGTAATGAAAGCAGCAGACTGCATCCTTGCAACCGGTGGTCCTGGTATGGTGAAAGCCGCATACTCTTCAGGAAAACCTGCATTAGGTGTAGGCGCTGGTAATACCCCTGTTGTAATCGATGATTCAGCAGATGTTAAACTTGCTGTAAACTCCATCATCCATTCCAAGACATTTGATAATGGTATGATCTGTGCTTCCGAGCAGTCTGTAACAGCAGTAGGAAGCATTTATGACGCAGTAAAGAAAGAATTCGCAGACCGCGGATGCTATTTCTTAAAGGGCGAAGAACTGGATAAAGTTCGTAAAACTATCATCATCAATGGCGCGTTAAATGCGAAGATCGTTGGACAGTCCGCTTATACAATTGCAAAACTTGCAGGCGTAGAAGTTCCGGAAGCAACCAAGATCCTGATCGGTGAAGTAGAATCCGTAGATATCAGTGAAGAATTCGCACATGAGAAATTATCTCCGGTACTGGCATTATATAAAGCAAAAGACTTCGATGAAGCTCTTGTAAAAGCAGCTCAGTTAGTAGCTGACGGCGGATACGGACATACAGCATCCCTGTACATCCATCCAGCACAGACAGAAAAAATGGATAAACACGCAGCAGCTATGAAGACCTGCCGTGTATTAATCAATACTCCTGCAGCTCAGGGTGGTATCGGTGACTTATACAACTTCAAACTGGCTCCATCTTTAACACTTGGATGCGGATCCTGGGGCGGTAACTCCATTTCCGAAAATGTTGGTGTAAAACACTTAATCAACATTAAGACAGTTGCTGAGAGGAGAGAAAATATGCTGTGGTTTAGAACACCTGAAAAAGTTTACTTCAAAAAAGGTTGTATGCCGGTTGCTCTGGATGAACTTGGAACAATCATGAATAAGAAAAAATGCTTCATCGTTACCGATAGCTTCTTATACAAAAATGGTTATGTAAAGCCAATCGAAGAAAAATTAGATGCTATGGGAATTCAGCATACATGTTTCTTTGATGTAGCTCCTGACCCAACACTTGCATGTGCACAGGCTGGTGCAAAAGCGATGACAGAATTCGAACCGGATACGATCATTGCACTTGGTGGTGGTTCTGCAATGGATGCTGCTAAGATTATGTGGGTAATGTACGAACATCCGGAAGCTGACTTCATGAGAATGGCAATGGACTTCATGGATATCCGTAAGAGAGTATACACCTTCCCTAAGATGGGTGAAAAAGCTTACTTCGTAGCAATCCCAACATCTTCAGGTA
This sequence comes from Clostridiales bacterium, assembly GCA_018365455.1. Classification (GTDB taxonomy): domain Bacteria; phylum Bacillota; class Clostridia; order Lachnospirales; family Lachnospiraceae; genus Robinsoniella. The sequence continues at coordinate 24,605 of JAGZJZ010000076.1, read as the reverse complement.
CAGGTTCTGAGGTTACACCATTTGCGATTATCACAGATGAAAAATCCGGAGTAAAATATCCGTTAGCAGACTATGAACTGCTTCCAAACATGGCAATCATTGATGCTGATAACATGATGAACCAGCCAAAAGGATTAACAAGTGCTTCCGGTATCGACGTAATGACACATGCATTAGAAGCTTATGTTTCCATCATGGCTACAGATTATACAGATGGTCTTGCATTAAAAGCGATTAAAAATGTATTCCAGTATCTGCCTTCTGCATATGAAAACGGAGCAAATGATCCAATCGCAAGAGAAAAAATGGCTGATGCTGCTTGTATGGCAGGTATGGCATTCGCTAATGCATTCCTTGGAATTAACCACTCTCTTGCTCATAAATTAGGTGCATTCCACCACCTGCCACATGGTGTTGCAAATGCGTTAATCCTTACAAGAGTTATGCGTTTCAACGCAGTTGATGTTCCTACAAAGATGGGTACTTTCTCACAGTATCAGTATCCTCATGCAAAAGAAAGATATGCGGAAGCAGCTCGTTTTGCAGGCATCGTAGGCAAGGATGACAATGATACATTCGAAAAATTAATTGCAGCATTAGAAGACTTAAAAGAAAAAATCGGCATTAAGAAATGCATCGCTGATTACGGCGTAGATGAAAAATACTTCCTGGATACATTAGATGACATGGTAGAGCAGGCATTTGATGATCAGTGTACAGGAGCAAACCCAAGATATCCGCTGATGAAGGAAATCAAAGAAATTTATTTAGCTGCATACTATGGCAAATAGGATTCCTATCTGGTATAGATGATAAGATAAGCTGTTCAGCCAGATACCTTGCTATAGTATGAAGAAATACGGCAGATTGAGTATACAGTCTGCCGTATTTTTCCATGAACAATTTTATTCCAATAACGGCTGAATGGCATTTTGTAAACATCAATTGCCAGGCAGTCCTCCTTAGTACATTACAAGTGTCTGCCTGGCAGAACCAACAACATGGAAAAGGGGGATTTTCTAATGTCAGAATTACAGATTATTGCAAAAAGGGACCAGAAAACGGTTTACAGAGACGGCGATAAAGCCGTCAAGGTATTTGAATCAAGTTTCACGAAAGCAAATATTCTAAATGAAGCATTAAATCAGGCAAGAGCAGAAGAAACGGGGCTTAATATCCCGCAGATTCTGGAAGTTACGAAAGTCGATGGTAAATGGGCGATCGTTTCGGAATTTGCCCAGGGTAAGACATTAGAGCAGTTGATGCAGGAGCATCCCGATCAGCTGGAGGAATATATGAATTTATTTGTAGACCTTCAGTTAGAGATGCACAGTAAGAAAGCACCTTTATTAAACAAGTTAAAAGATAAGATGATTCGTAAGATTACTGCAACAGGACTGGATGCAACGGTTCGTTATGAGCTCAACACCCGTCTGCAGGGAATGCCTACCCATACGAAAGTATGCCATGGTGATTTTAACCCCAGTAATATTATTATCGATGACAGCGGAAAAGCTGCGATTGTGGACTGGGCACATGCCACCCAGGGTAACGCAAGTGCGGATACCGCCAATACTTATCTATACTTCGCATTGCAAAATGAAGCAGCAGCGAAGCTTTACCTGGATTTATTCTGCAAAAAGAGTGACACCGCAAAACAATACGTAGAGCAGTGGCTTCCGCTTGTAGCTGCATCCCGCCTCACAAAAGGTGTGGAAGCAGAAAAAGTATTTCTAATGAAGTGGATTGATGTTTGCGAATATCAATAGATTAACTGGAATAAAATTGAAGATTGAGTAGTGGGAACGAAGGAATGCCTGGATTTTGGGCATTCCTTTGTGTATGTGTGAATATAAATCTTCGCAGTTTAGTGAGAAGACAGTAAATCTAGAAGAATAGAGAATTTAGGATAAAACTGGCATAGAGATAGAAATAATGATATAATTTAAAATAAAAAGAAGTGTTAGATTATAGCAAAAAGTGATTTAGAGCGTGTTAAAATTATTAGGGTAGGGACTTATGATTATCATAAATAATATTATTTTAAATCAAAAGATGCAAAACCAAAAGATACAAAACCCAAATACAATTATGGAAGAATTAAATCAATTTTTCAGCAGGCTTCAAAAGGAAGGCTGGGGAGTGGTAACACAAGTTGATGTCTTGAATATTGACAGTGAACCAACACTAATGATCACCAACTCCGTTATTAATGCCGAGAAAGCAAAAAGCGCAGGAATCCCCTGCGTTTTTTATGATACAGCGGGAAACGCAACTGGTATCTATGGAGTTGATATGGTGGTGGAAGGACTGGAAGAGATAGACAGTGCATTTTTAATAGGAATTTATAACAGACATTATAAGATCCCTTCCGTTATAGCCGGGACGTCCCGTTTGATTATTCGGGAAACTGTGCCGGATGATACGGATGCATTGTATGAGATTTATAAAGATCAGGAGATAGTCCGGTTTTTAACTCCACTGGCGGAGGACGTTAATGAGCAGAGAGAGATCCTGGATTCCTATTTTACATATATGTATGGACTATATGGATATGGGATGTGGACGGTAGTGGAAAAAAGTTCGGGTCAGATGATTGGCAGAGTAGGATTTGAAAATGGAGAGCTAGAAGGCGCCGGAATAGTGGAACTGGGATATCTGATCGGCACTGCCTGGCGTAAACAGGGCTATGCATATGAAGCAGTCAGCGCTGTTTTAGAATACGGGAAGAATGTGCTGGGATTCGGGGAAGTCTATATCAGAACAAAATCAGAAAATCTGGTTTCCTGTGCGTTGGCAGGGAAAGCGGGATTTCAGCTAATTAAAGATGGTGATATACAGTATTACAAAAGGGGATTGTAATGGCTAGGAAGAAAAATAGGAGTTAGATGGATTGAAACGTACAGAAAATAATTGAGCATAACTGGGAAAACCATTGAAAGCTTTTTCCAAACCTGATATAATGCAGAAAACAAAAGAAAGGTGGTTGAATAAATGATTCAGGATATCTCACCACATATTTTAGATAATCAATACACCCCTGTTCTGCCTGACAAAGATAGTTTTCTGCTTTGTTTTCATGGAAACGAAGTTTTAATAAATCTCAGTGATGACGGAATTGTATTTCCGAGATTAAAAGATTTGGAATCTGAGCATGAGAATCTTCAGGAGGAGTGCAGGTATTTATTTACAATTGACAGCCAGACTTTTTATCTGACAGACAACATTGTGCCAGTCCAGGGAACGGGATTCTCCATGGCGAATGTGGAGATTTTTAGAACTGCACAGCCCCAGTATCTGTCGTTTGCAGGAATTACGGCATTCCAGATATTCTCATGGTATCAGAGCAGACGCTTCTGCGGCAGATGCGGCAAGCCTATGGAGCACCATGATAAGGAGCGCATGATGTATTGCAGTGCCTGCGGTTTACAGGAATATCCCAAACTTTCTCCCGCGGTAATTGTTGGAATTGCAGATGGCAATAAACTTCTGATGTCCAGATATTCCGGACGGAATTATAAGAAATATGCATTGATAGCTGGATTTGCTGAGGTTGGGGAAACGATTGAGGAAACCGTGAAAAGAGAAGTTATGGAAGAGGTTGGGCTTAAAGTAAAGAACATAAGATATTATAAAAGCCAGCCCTGGGCTTTCTCCAGTACGTTGCTATTGGGATTTTATGCAGACCTTGACGGTTCCGAGCATATAACGCTGGATCGAAATGAGCTGGAATTTGCGGAGTGGTTTGACCGGGAAGAGATTCCGGAATGCGACACGTCTATCAGTCTTACCAATGAAATGATTATGAAATTCAAAAATAACGAAGTGTAAAAAGCAGGTTCTTCAAAAAATGATTGACACTTATAGATAGTTCCTGTATACTACTTACATACCAACAGTATGTATACAGGAGATGAGTAAATGGCAAGAAATAAATATCCGGAAGTAACGGTTAATCGAATATTAGATGTGGCAACCAGGTTATTTTTGGAAAAAGGATACGAGGATACTACCATTCAGGCTATATTAGATGAATTGGGGGATTTAAGCAAAGGGGCCATCTACCATCATTTTAAGTCCAAGGAAGATATTATTGAAGCTGTTATTGATCGTATGTTTGAGGACGTGCATAAAAGTGCAATAGCGATCGTCAATGATCCCACATTAAACGGGTTACAGAAGATTCAGAAAACAATTCAAAGTTCTCTGCAGAATCCAAACCAGGAAAAAATATTGAAATCAGCACCGGATCTTATGCACAATACACGATTTTTGTCAGCAGAAATATATGAAAGCGTCAATGTGGTTGCAAAACAGATGATTGAACCTATGTTGCGTGAGGGTATCGAAGATGGGTCGATTCAGACGAAATATCCCAAACAAATGGCGGAGATGTTGATGATTCTAGCCAATATCTGGTTAAACCCGGCAGTATTTCAGGTTTCGGAGAATGAACTATATGACAAATTTTTGTTTTTAAAAGATGTAGGAGAGCGTCTGGGCATTCCGGTTTTAGATGATAAGATGCTTGACAGACTACAGCTTTACCGGAGTATTATGGAAGAGAACGATTCTAAAAATTTAACATAGGATATATAGCAACTCAATAACTGTCACAAAATAGTGACAGTATATTTTTAATCATATACATACCAAACGTCGGTATTAAAATTAAGGAGGATTTAAAATGAGTCAAAAAACAAAGTTGTTTCACCGGGACTTTACGCTGGTGGTAATCGGACAGATTATTTCTCTCTTTGGAAATGCAATTATCCGGTTTGCCCTGCCCCTTTACCTGTTAAATATTACTGGATCTGCTGCGTATTTTGGTCTTGCCAGTGCTTTGTCATTTATTCCAATGATTGTGTTGACACCTATTGGAGGGATGATTGCAGACCGGGTAAATAAACGTAATATTATGGTGGTTTTGGATTTTTCAACAGCGGCACTGATTGCTTTATTTTCCATTAGCATGGGAAGATTAAACTTGATTGTAATGCTAATTATTACACTTATGATCTTGTATGGAATACAGGGTGTTTATCAGCCTGCGGTTCAGGCAAGTATGCCTCTCTTGGCAGACGATGGACATTTACTGCAGGCGAATGCAGTGATCAACCAGGTCAGCGCCCTGTCTAATTTACTGGGACCTATCATCGGCGGTGTATTATTCGGACTGTGGGGACTGACTCCGATTTTGGTCATTGGTGGAATTTGCTTCTTCTGTTCGGCTGTTATGGAGATCTTTATCCATATTCCAAATGTAAAGACGAAAAAGGCTGCGAGCATTCTGGTATTAGTGAAAAGTGATTTTAAAGAGAGTATGACATTTATTGTAAAAGAAAATCCTATTATTTTGAAAGGAATTTTGATTGTAGCTGCATTTAATTTATTCTTGAGTTCGCTGGTGATCGTATCTATGCCGGTAATGATTACACAGACACTTGGAATGTCGGATCAGATGTACGGATACGCTCAGGGGGCTTTGGCAGCTGGCGGTTTATTTGGTGGAATCCTGACCGGAGTTCTTGCAAAAAAATTAAAAATTGAACAGACTGCATGGCTGCTCTTGGCTGCTTCGGTTATGCTGATTCCTATGGGAACGGTATTTTTAATAAATGCTTCCTCAATGTCTGCATACATGATTATAACCATATGCAGTTTTGGAATGATGGTTACGTCTACCATGTTCAGTGTGCAGATGCTGTCTTTTGTACAGGGACAGACACCGGCACACCTGATTGGAAAGGTAATTTCCTGGGTGCTGGCACTGGCAATGTGTTCCCAGCCGGTAGGTCAGGCGATGTATGGTGCTCTTTTTGAGCGATTTAAAATGACACCACATATCATTCTTTTTGGAGCTGCTTTTATATCCATATTGATTGCATTAGCAGCAGGAAAAGTCTTCCGAACTATGGGGGCAGCCAATGGTAAACAAGGAACTGAGCAGTTTATAGCATAATAGAAGTTATTGTACCAGGTTTTGAGGCAGCTCAGGATCTGGTATTTTTTTATGCAGGAAGTGTGGGACAGTGGGTGTTACTGCGGGTGCCCTGGGGGCAAGCATAACCGGAGGAATGAATTTTCAAACATAACCCGGAAATTATGAGTTGAAATAAGTCATAAAACCTCGTATAATCAAAATTATATAAGAAATATCTATGATATAAAGTGAGGTGCCTGATGAAAGAAACAAAGGTTATTTGTTTTACGAATAATAAAGGTGGAAGCGGTAAATCTACTACCTGTTCAAATGTAGGATGCGCAATGGCAATGGCGGGCAAAAAAGTATTATTGATCGATGCAGATATGCAGCTGAATTTGTCACTGTCTTTTTTTACCGAGGATGAAGTCTTAGAATTTGCAACAGGAGATAAGAATCTTTATCAGGCGATAAAGGCACAGAAGGACTTAAGTGATTACATTGTTGCTACATCATATGAGAATCTGGATTTGATTCCATCTTCCACTCTGATGAGTTCCATAGAATATGAACTGTTTACAAAATGGCAGAGAGAACTAATTCTGAAAAAATGCCTTGGGAATGTACGCACATCAGGAGTCTATGACTATATTCTGATTGATGCGCCACCTACACTTGGAGGTTGGGTAATGAACGTGCTCTGCGCATCGGATCAGGTGATTATACCGGTGGAAGCCAGTCCCTGGGGATTATTCGGTCTGGCTAATATGTTTGATTTTCTAAATGAAGTAAAACAGATTTCCACTGAACTGAAACTGATGGGTATTGTAGTAACAAAAGTAGATACCCGGAAGAATTATTTTAAACAGACACTGGAGACCTTAAAGGAGATGGAGGACATCCATTTATTTGAATCTTATATCAGAGTGGACAGTTCCATTGAATGGTCTCAGGATAACAGCGCACCGGTTGTGGCATATAAAAAGAGCAGCAGAAGTGCAAAGGAATATACAGCACTGGCAGAGGAGGTATTAGAAATTGGCAGTAGGTAGAGGAAGCATAATGAGAGCAGCAAAAGCAGGAAGTAAAAAGGAAAAAAGTATAGAGTTTATGACACAGGCAACAGAAATTCAAGTGGAGGAAAAAGGTATGGCAGAAGAAAAACAGGATGTAAAAGAAACTGCTGTGGCTCCGGCAGATGATGAGGGTACCAAGGAAGCAGCGGCAGAAGCAAAGCCGGCGGTTAATTCAGAAACGACATCAGAAACTGCAGCAGCTGAAAAGCCGGTGAAAAAAACGACCAGAAGAAAAACGGCAGCAAAGGCAGTGCCGGCAAAGAAGAAAGCAGCAGAGGTACCGAAGAAGGATGCAGCAGCCAAAACAAAGGCGCCGGCACGGGCTAAAAAGGAAACGAAAGAAATAATAAAAGAAGCGGTAGAGACTGTGGCAGCGGAACCGGTGAAAAGTGAATCCAAAAATTATGTTGGAATTAAGGATAAGATGCCGACTTACTTATTATAAGAAGTCAGGATGTTATGAAAAGTAAAGAAGAACCATTTCCGGTTCTTTTTTACTTTGGTACGGAATGGATGGAATCATTTATGCAGTTTTTGTATTAGGTATACTTTGGTGTTGATTTTTGTTGTTTTCCAGGATTAGAACTTGCGAATCCCAAATAAATGTGGTATATTAATGTTAATATGTTAACAATGACAAAATAGTGAAAAGAAGGGACGGAAATCATGAATAGTTTTGATATTAAGACGAAGATATATTTCGGTGACAATGCCTTAGACCGTTTAACAGATATTCCATATCAGAAGATAATGATTATAACAGATCCATTTGTAGTCCAGAGCGGTATGATCGAACTGGTAACAAGACGATTGGACAAGAGTGGAAAAGAATATTCCATCTATAAGGATGTAGTGCCGGATCCACCGATTGAAAAGGTTGTTCTGGGCGTGAAAGCGTTACTGGAATATCAGCCGGAAGCAATTGTTGCAGTAGGCGGCGGTTCCGCAATTGATTCAGCTAAAGGCATGCGCGAGTTTGCAACGAAGCTTGGTGCAAAAGAAGAAATGGCATTAATTGCAATTCCGACTACAAGCGGTACAGGCTCTGAAGTAACTTCTTTTTCAGTAATTTCCGACCCGGTAGAGAAGATTAAATATCCGCTGGTTTCAGACAGTCTCCTGCCAACCGAGGCAATTTTAGATGCGGAGCTCACCAGAAGTGTGCCGCCGGCAATCACAGCTGATACTGGAATGGATGTATTTACCCATGCTTTAGAAGCCTATGTGAGTACCCAAAATCAGGAATTTGCGGCAGCATTATCAGAGAAAGCAATTGAAATCTGCGGCAGCTTCTTATTACGTGCGTACCTGGATGGAAGTGATACCCATGCAAGAAAGAAAATGCATATAGCATCCTGTCTGGCAGGACTTGCATTTAACTCCGCTTCCCTTGGTATTAATCATAGCATGGCACATCAGCTGGGTGCAAGATTCCATATTCCTCATGGTCGTGCCAATGCAATGCTGCTGCCATTTATTATCCAGTATAACAGTTACATAAGCAAACACAGCAGAAGCCAGAAGGAATACCCGAAACAGGTTAAAAAATATGTAACGATAGCCAGAATCTTAGGCCTTCAGAACTTTAACACAATCACTACCATTCGAGCATTGGTAGCCTGGGTGCAGTTTATGTTAAGAGAGATGGATATTCCTCTTTGCATTGCACAGACCGGAAAATGCACAAAAGAAGAGTATTTTGCAGCAATCCCGGCTATGGCAGATGCAGCTTTAGCGGATGCCTGCACCCCAACTAATCCAAGAGTTCCAACCAAAGATGATATCATGGATATTTATGAACGCCTCTGGGATGTAAACTAAAGTCAAATATATAAATATATATAAACAGAGCCGGACAAGAGCATTTCAGACATGTGCTTGTGTCTGGCTCTGTTTTATGGAGAGAATATGAAAAAAGATGCGGGAAATTATTTGACAAATCCCTGGATATTAGGGATTCTTGCTGTGATCAGCACTGCTTTGTGGGGAAGCGCATATCCCTGTGTAAAATCAGGATATGAGATCTTTCAGATTGCTGCAGAAGACATAGGATCAAAAATTTTATTTGCCGGCTATCGGTTTTTCCTTGCAGGGATCATGACATTTGCTTTTGTATGGATTTTAAAGAAGAAATTCCCGGTTCCTGCTGGGAAAATGATTCCGGGAATATTAGGGCTGGGTGTGGTGCAAACTACGATACAATACATTTTTTTCTATATTGGAGTGGCAAATACCACTGGTGTGAAGGGGTCAATTATCAGTGCTTCCAATTCCTTTTTTACGATATTGCTGGCTCACTTTTTTATGAAAAGTGAAAAGCTGAATGTGCAAAAATGTGTGGGATGTCTGCTTGGATTTGGAGGGGTGATTCTTACTAATTTATCACTGAGCGGATGGGATACATCTTTTTCTGTTCAGGGAGAAGGATTTTTGTTTATTTCTGCTCTGGCATATTCCGCAGCTTCCCTGTGGTCAAAAAGGCTTGCCCAAAGAGAAGATCCTATTTTAATTACGGCACTGCAGTTGTTGTTTGGCGGTGCAGTGTTAATATTAATAGGCTGTATTAGCGGTGGCAGAATTGTAAGGGGATTCAATGGTTCGGGGATTGCACTTCTATTATATATGGCGTTTATTTCTTCAGCGGCTTTTTCCATATGGACAATTCTGCTAAAATATAACCCCGTAGGAAAGGTAGCGATCTATGGGTTCATGATTCCGGTATTCGGTGTATTCTTATCTGCAATATTCCTCAGGGAAAATGCATTTACACTGCGCAATCTGGGGGCGCTGATTCTTGTCAGTGCGGGTATTATAGTCGTGAACAGGCGTAAAAATCATATGTAAAATTATAGTGTAAATAACAGCGTAAATTATACGTAAAATTATAGTGTAAATAATAGCGTAAATCATACGTAAAATTATAGGCGAAGTAAATATGCACAGAATGGAGGGAGGGAACTTATGTGTTTTTCTGAATTGCAAAAAAACATTGAAATGGAGTTGCCAGACCTGTATATCTGTGCTATGATAAATACAGTATTGGAAACGGTACCGATAACGTTACCGGAACAGATAAAGAAGATTAGAGGAGGCACCACTAAATGAGAGCCAGTGGAATGTTATTACCCATAGCCAGCCTTCCATCCAAGTATGGAATAGGCACATTTTCTAAAAGCGCATATGATTTTGTTGATATACTAAAGGCGGCAGGGCAGAAGTTCTGGCAGATTCTTCCCCTTGGTCCCACGGGATATGGAGATTCCCCCTACCAGTCATTTTCCACATATGCCGGGAATCCGTATTTTATAGATTTGGACCAGTTGGTGAAAGAAGGTCTGTTAAGCGAAAAAGAATGCGAGTCTTATGATTTTGGTACCAATAGAAGACATATTGATTATGGAAAGATTTATAAGTCCCGATTTTTGATCTTACAAAAAGCATATAAGCGCTGTAAATTAGAGAACAATCCGGAATATAAGAAGTTCCTGGAAGAAAACGAAGAATGGCTGGACGATTACTGCCTTTACATGGCGGTGAAAAATCATTTTGATGGAGTCAGCTGGGATCACTGGGATGAAGATATCCGCCTTCGCAAACCGGAAGCAATGGAAAGATACCGCAAACAATATGAAGATGAGATTCATTTTTTTCGGTTTCAGCAATTTAAGTTTCAGGAGCAGTGGTATGCGTTAAAAAAGTATGCCAATCAAAATGGTGTGGAAATTATTGGCGATATCCCTATTTATGTAGCTTTTGACAGCGCAGATACCTGGGCGCGTCCGGATCTGTTCCAGTTTGATGAAGAGAACCTGCCCATTGACGTTGCCGGATGCCCTCCCGATGGATTTTCAGCAACAGGCCAGTTGTGGGGGAATCCTCTGTATAAATGGGAATATCATAAAGAAACCGGTTATGTCTGGTGGGCGAAACGTATGGAACGGTGTTTCCGCCTTTATGACATAGTGAGGGTAGATCATTTCCGGGGCTTTGATGAATACTATGCAATTCCTTATGGGAATAAGACTGCGGAAAATGGCTGCTGGAAAAAGGGTCCGGGCCTGGATCTGTTCAGGCAGTTAAGAAAACAGTTAGGGGAAATGCGGGTGATTGCGGAAGATCTGGGATACTTAACCCCAAGTGTTATAGAAATGGTTGAAGAAAGCGGATTCCCAGGCATGAAAGTGCTGGAGTTTGCATTTGATTCCAGAGAACCCAGTAATTATCTGCCTCACAACTATGACAAGAATTGTGTTGTTTATACAGGTACCCACGATAACCAGACACTGAGAACCTGGTATTATGAAATGGCTGAGGAAGACCGGGAACTGGCAAAAGAATATATGAATCTGTATGGTAGAAACGATGAGGAGATCCAGTGGGAGTTTATCCGTCTGGCACTTTCCAGCGTAGCAATGCTGGCGGTAATACCGGTTCAGGATTATCTTTATCTGGATTCAGATGCCAGAATTAATACACCGTCTACCTTAGGCGATAATTGGACCTGGCGTTTGGCAGAAGAAGATTTTCATGAAGAACTGATCAGCAGGATTAGAAAACTTTGTGTTTTATTTGGCAGAAGTGAATAAAATATCAAATTCGATAAGAAAACAGCATTTTATGGATGATTTTAAAGCCATAAGATGCTGTTTTTTACTGCACTGGGGCACTTACCGGAATGATCAACCGGGATATCTTAGATAAAACATAAATAAACAGGATAAAATAGAAAGTTTCCCCCATATTTCTTTCCAGGCATTTTTGCTATAATCGAACCATAAAGAAAAGCAGACAGGTGCCGCGGCCGGGCTGTAAGAAGGAAGATTTTGGAGGAAAGAATATGGATACTTTTAGTGCATCTCCGGAACGGTTGATTATTGGAGCATTGCTTGGTTTTGCGATTTTACTATTTTTAATTATTAAACTGAAGGTACAGCCTTTTGTTTCCATTATGCTGTCGGCACTGGTGATTGGTGTGGCAGTAGGTATGCCGTTTTCCATGATAACGGATACCTTATCGGAAGGCGTTGGAACTACGTTGCAGACCATTGCTATTTTAATCGGGCTGGGTTCTATGTTTGGTGCGATTCTTCAGGTCTCAGGGGGAGTAGAAGTGATTGCCCAGACCCTTTTGGACAAATTTGGGGAAAAGAAAGCAGCCTGGGCGCTTGGTGTAACCGGATTAATTGTAGGAATGCCGGTGTTTTTTGAATCAGGATTGTTGATTCTGATTCCCATTGCTTTTGGGATAGCTAAGAAAACAAAACGTTCTATTTTTCATTATGCCATTCCTCTTTTGGCGGGGCTGGCTATCGGGCACGCATTTATACCGCCTACTCCGGGACCTGTGCTGGTAGCAGAAATGCTGAATGTGGAACTGAGCTATGTGATCATTCTGGGTATCATTATTGGGATTCCGGCGATGATTCTGGCGGGACCGCTGTTTGGTAAGTTTGCCGGTAATAAATATAATTTCCCGGTACCGTCATCTTTCGAGGCTAATGACAAAAAGATAGTGGAAGGAAAGCTTCCGGGATTTGGTACAGTTGTTGCGATTATTTTACTGCCGTTATTTTTGATCATATTAAATACGCTGTCTTCCATTGTTCCGTTTATGCAGCCGCTGAAACCGGTTCTGACATTTCTTGGAACCCCGGTCATTGCCCTGTTGTTATCCACAATAGTTGCCATGGTTTTACTGGGCATGAGACACGGTTATACCAGAGAAGAATTAACGAAAATTATGACTGAGTCTCTGAGCTCCTGTGGAAATATTATCTTATTGATTGCAGGAGGGGGAATGCTACGGTTTATTTTACAAAATTCCGGAATAGGCGCTGTATTTGGAGAATTTGTAGGAGGACTTCCACTCCCGCTGGTTCTGGTAGCATTTCTGATTGCAGCGGTCGTGCGAATCTCAGTAGGTTCCGCTACGGTTTCCATGACCATGGCGGCAGGGATTATGGCGGCAATGCCTGCCGTAGCAGGACTTTCCCAGTTACAGCTGGCTACGATAACCATTGCAGTTGCCGCTGGAGCAACGGCATTCAGCCATGTTAATGATTCCGGGTTCTGGCTTTCGAAATCCCTGTTTGAGGTGGACGAGAAGACGAATCTTAAGACCTGGACAATTATGGAGACAATTATCGGACTGGTGGGGATTGCAGGAGCAACGATTGTATGGTTTGTTGTATCATAGGGATTACCCGAATTCACTTTGTGGCTGCATTTATGGATGAAGTTCCTGTAGGAAACATTTAATAATATGAATTGGAAAATAAGAGAGGATATGACATGAAATTATCTTTTAGATGGTATGGAGAAGAAGATGGGGTTACTTTAGAAAAAATCCGCCAGATACCGGGTATGCACGCAATTGTCACCGCGGTATATGATGTTCCGGTGGGAGAGGTTTGGAGCAGGGAGAGTATACAGCGGCTGAAGATGCTGACCGAAGATGCCGGACTTCATTTTGAAGTGATTGAAAGTGTGCCTGTGCATGAAGACATTAAGCTTGGAAAACCTTCCAGAGAGCAGTACATAGAAAATTACTGTGAAAATATCAGAAGACTTGCAGAGGCGGGCATACAGTGTATCTGTTATAATTTCATGCCTGTTTTTGACTGGACCAGAACGCAGCTGGATCACAGACTTTCTGACGGTTCCACTTCCCTGGTTTATTATCAGGAACAGGTAGACCGGGTAAATCCGCTGGAAAGTGACAGTGACCTAACGCTGCCTGGATGGGATTCCAGCTATACCAGGGAAGAGTTAAAAGAAGTGGTTGCACAATATCAGGCAATGGAAGAAGATGATCTGTGGAATAATCTGCAGTATTTTCTTGAAAAAGTGATTCCGGTTGCAGCTGAGTGTAATGTTAATATGGCGATTCATGAGGATGATCCCTGCTGGAGCATTTTTGGACTGCCAAGGATTATAACCTGTGAAAAAAATCTGGATCGTTTTCTGAAGCTGGTGGATGATTCTCACAATGGAATTACGCTGTGTACCGGATCTCTTGGATGCAGCAGTAAAAATGATGTAGTGCAGATGGCGGCAAAATATGCAAAAATGGGCAGGATTCATTTTGTACATGCAAGAAATGTAGCAGTTTTAGAAGAAGACAGGGGATTTGAGGAACGTGCCCATCTATCAAGCTGCGGCAGCCTGGATATGTTTGCAATATTAAAGGCATTATTTGATAATGGATTTGACGGGTATATCAGGCCGGATCACGGACGTATGATCTGGGGTGAAACCGGAAGAGCGGGCTACGGTTTATATGATCGTGCTCTGGGAGCTACTTATTTGAATGGAATATGGGAAGCCCTTGAAAAAATGAATAAATAAAAGGTGTGGAGCTGCCAGAGTGCAGTATAGATACACGAATTGCCAAGAAGAAACAGGGGACGATTTTTAAGGAAATTGTCTCCTGTTCATGTTATACTGGATTCAAATATTTTTGTACTGAATTTTAGCTTTATGAACGATTAAATCCGGAAAGAAAGGATGAAAATGAAGAACATGGGCAGAAAACTTCTATATGGAATTGTGGCGGTTAGTTTTTGCATGCTTTTGCTGATGTCAGCCGGATGCCGTAATGCGACAGGCTCAGAACACGCTGCAGAAACAACCTCGGAAACAGACGGAGAAACAGGCAGAGAAACAGAGTCTCACTATATCGCTTTCGTGCAGAAAAGTCTGAATACCTACTTTCATCGTATCGTTAATGCGTCTGTACAATTTTATGCACTGAAAGAGGGATGGAAATATGAATCCGCTATTGCAGACTATGACCAGACCAGACAGAACCAGCAGATGATTGACTTTTGCAGAAAGAAACCGGATGTGCTTATTACCGCTCCGATTGATAAGGAAACGATTAATCCGGCGATTGAAACGGTAAATGAAACCGGCATTCCGGTGATGCTGGTGGATACGGAATCTACCGGAGGTGAGGTGGCACTTACCGTTAATTTTGATAATTATCTGGCGGGACAGATGGCTGCCCGTGAAATCGTTCGTCTGCTCACCGAAAAGTATCAGACACCAAGGGGAGTTGTGGCACACAGCTATGGCATGACAGGAAGCAGCGCTTATACTTATCGAAAAAAAGGATTTGAAGATGAGATATCCAGATATCCTGAAATCAAATGCGTTTCCGGCAACATGAAGGGGGATGCCAAGACAGCCAGGGAATGGCTGCAGGGAGTCTTGGAGAAAGGTGAAGCCATTGATGCTGTTCACTGTTCCAGTGACTATCCGGCAAGAGGGCTGGCGGAAGCGCTTCAGGAGGCAGGAAAGTGGAAAAAACAAGGAGAGCCGGGACATATTATTTTTGTGACGATTGATGGTGACCCCTATGCAGCTGACCAGATCCGGGATGGTTATTATGATACATCTGTTGTACAGGATGCCGTGGGATATGGTAAAATTTTGGTGACGCTGCTTCGTGATTACCTGTTTCAAGGCAAGGAGATTCCAGAGGGAAGTTATTTCCTGGAGGGAACTTATTGGGAAAATTTTGAGGTGACGAAGGATGAGAGGGGACTGCATGCTGTCGTTCCTCCATATTTAATGAACCGGGAGAATGCCCTGGACAAAAGAAACTGGAGCAATATAGCCAGAGAAGAATGGGGTTATGAATATAATTAGAAAGGGAAGCGTATGTTAATTTCAATTCGCAGCAAAGGAATACATCTGCTGAGACATTTAAAAATTAAAAAAAGGCTGGGTGTACTTTTCTTTCTGGCATCCGTAATTCCCATTGTTCTGATTGGCGGATATGAGGCTTATCGCTCTTATCAGAATATGAAAGAACTGGCGATGGATTATTCGAAAAGAATTTCGGAGATTTCAGCAGCAAACATGGAACTGCATTTCGCCAAATATGAAGAGCAGATTCAGACGATTGCGTCAAATCATTCTTTTCTTTACAGACTCCAAAATTATGAAAAGCAGGATTGGGATCAGAAAAAGGAGATTGAAAATGAAATGCGTCTGATGGTCTACAGCGTATTTGGGGAAAACCAGGAAGTGGATACGGTGGAAATGGTAAGTAAGAATGGGACCAGATTCTATTTCCTGTCACCGGTTACCGGGCGCAGTACCAGGCTGTTAGAAGAAGTGGAGACAGACGGAGGAACTGTCTGGCGGTATGGAAAAAAAGAGGCGGGGAAGGATGAGAAAAAATATATTATTATTTCCAGGTTACTTGGAGACGGCAATAAAATTTTCGTTTCCTTAAATAAAGATTACGTAGATGAACTTTGCCAGAATCATGTAATAGGCAGCCAGTGGGTAACGGGAATCATAGACGGGGAAGGGACTGCTGTTACCAACGAAGACATTTTTAAAGAGCATCAGGGCAAAAATGCAGAGGCGGGTAATGGGCTGAGTGATAAGATGTTTGTGATGAGCTATCCTGTTCAAAGTATGGGATGGGATATTGTGCAGGGAATTCCATACGTAGATCTGCTGGCTGGTGCAAAAAAGCAGATTCTCATAACGGCAGTGCTGGTACTGCTTCTGGCGGCGGTGGTAATTCTTCTGACCAAAATCATGTCCGAGAGTATTACAAGGCCGCTCTCCAAACTGATCACAGCAGTCCGGCAGGGAAAAACCGGAGAGCCGATCCCAGACAGCGGCAGGGATGAGTACCGGGAAGTCATTGACGGGTTTAACCATATGAATGAAAAGAGGACGCATATGATTGCAGAGGCATATCATATGGAGCTTGAAAAAAGCCGCCTGGACAGGCTGAAAAAGGAAGCAGAGCTATCCGCACTTCAAAAACAGATTAATCCGCATTTTTTATATAATACCCTGGAAACAATTTACTGGAACGGTCAGTATGAGGGGGCAGAAGAAATCAGTGATATGGTAATCGCCATGGGAAATTATTTCCGGACCATCATCAGTAAGGGGAAAGAATATACATCAGTAAAAGAGGAAGCGGCAAGTGTAGATAATTATTTGTTTTTACAGAATATAAGGTTTGGAAACCGTCTGTTTATCCAGTGGGATTTCGAGGATGGAACCAGAGAGAGCAGAATTTTAAAGCTGGTATTGCAGCCTGTGATTGAGGATATGCTGAACCTGCTTCTGGAGATCAGAAGAGACAAAATTATGCTGCATATTGATGTATCCCAAAAAGAGGGCGATATTTTATTTACGATCTGCACAGACCAGTTGGAATATTCTGACGGAGAAGCAGATATGCTGCATATGCCTGGGTGCAAAAATGTGGATCAGAGGCTGAGGCTTTATTTTGGGGATGATTACGGCGTAAAGATTTTAGAAAATAAGGAATATAGAAAGATTAATATTTCAGAAAATCACGAATATAAGACGATAGATACTTCAGAAAATAAGCGTAACATTTCAGGATATAAGATAGAGATTTCCGTTCCCAGAAAAGAAGATCACAAGGATCCTGTTTAGGCGCAACGCAGCCGGGAAGTTGGAAAGGAGGGTTTCATGAAAGGAATAATCAGCAGACTGCGTTACATATCTCTTGGGAGGCGGATGTACACTTTTTATATGATTCTGTGTCTGATGCCGGTTGGGATATTGCTGGGGCTGACCTGGTGGAATCAGAATTACCAGAGAGAGAGAACGGTCGAACAGTTTGAAAACATATACCTGAATCAAATTGAAACTCAGCTGGGCGCTTTTCTCAATAAATACGAAGAAGAACTGGTGCACTTATGTGAAAACAACGACTTTCAGGCTGATCTGTACCTCTATCATGAAAATACGGATTATCATACAGAAGAGGTAAAAAAAAGGGTTGCGGATATTTTAAGCAATACCTGTAAGGAAGAAGTGGTTTTTACCTATGGAGGTGTTAGATCCAGCGATGGGAAGACGCTGATTCTGGGAGGTGAAGATCTTCCAAAAGCAGATACATTTGAAGCAGTATTTCAAGAACTAATGGAAAATGCGAAAGAAAAACCGGGATGGATAGTTACAGATGGCGGAGAGGTTTTCTGTCTGAAGACTCAGAAAATAGGAATGGCTCCCGAACGATCATTTACCGTGCTGTTAAAAAGTAATGTTGAAAAGTTAAAAGAAATATGCCAGTCCCTTGGTCTGTATGAAAACCAGCGATTAAAACTACTTAGCAACACCGGAAAAGAGCTGTTTTCCCTGGGACCCTCAGGGGAGGAAGAATCCTGGATGAGCGAGATCAATCTTGAAAATGGATGGACGCTGAAAGTAGGGACGGGAAAGGTAAAGGGCGCACCGGCAGATATTATGGGCATCTGTCTGGCTGTGATTGTTCTGGCATGGGGAGGCATATGCATTTACATTTTGGCAAAAAGCCTTACGGAACCGCTCCAAAAATTGTTATACAAATTTAAAATTGCAGGAGAACAACAGACTTATCTGGAGGATACCACAATAAGAGCTGAGTTCTGTGATACCATGTCTTCGGATGAGCACGGGATTTTAGATCTGGAATTTCAGCGTATGCTGGAAACACAGAAGGAGCTTACGGATAAAATGTATGTCCGAAAGATTGAAGAAGAGCGGATACAGGTAAAAATCAGGGAACTGGAGTTAAATGCAATGCAGCAGCAGATTAATCCTCATTTTTTATCCAATATTCTGGAAACAATCTATTGGATGGCGGATGAAAAAGGGTATGAACAAACGGAAGAGATGATTGCTACGTTGGGGGAATATTTTAAGCTGAGCGTTTCCTCCCAGAGCGAATATGTTCTGGTATCAGAGGAGATTGATAATGCAAAAAGTTACTTGAGAATACTGTCGGTATTATATGAAAAACGGTTCGAAGTTCTGTGGGAGATTGATCGGGATGTTCTGCCGTGTTACACAATTAAACTGATTCTGCAGCCCATTATCGAAAATGCATTTGAGCATGGACTTTCAAAGATGAAAAGCGGGGGGAAAATAACCATACACTGTAAAACGGACAGAGATCAGATATATTTTATCATTCATAACAATGGAAAAGGAATGACAATTGAGGAACTTGACCATTTAAGAGCTTATATTAATGATGGAGAATATGATGCAAAAAAAAGTGTGGGAACAAAAAATGTAAATCTGAGAATTAAACTTTATTATGGAAACGAATATGGATTGGAATATACATCGGACCAGGATAGCGGAACGACGGCTGTAATAACAATACCGTACCGTATAAAGGAGGGAGAGGCAGTTGTATAAAGTATTATTGGTAGAGGATGAAGAGATCATCCGCAGGGGAATTAAACGGGGCGTAAAATGGGAAGAGCTGGAATTTGAGGTGGCGGCAGAGGCACAGGACGGAGAAGAAGCACTGAACTATCTGGCGTGTACGGAAATTGATGTGGTTATGACCGATGTAAAAATGCCCGGAATGAATGGTGTGGATTTATCAAAGGAAATAAAAAAGCGGTATCCGGATATTGAAATTGTTATATTAAGTGGTTTTGCAGAATTTGAGTATGCCCGGGAGGCAGTGGCATTTGGTGCATTTGAATATATGTTAAAGCCGGTCAGGAAGCAAAAAATAGAGGAAGTATTTCAGCGCCTGCGGCAGAAGCTGGATTACAGGAAAACAGAAGAAGCAGAAATTGTGCGGCGCAGCCTGATCCTGAGCGAAGGTCTCTCTCATCTGCGTCAGGACCTGATGATTGAATTGCTGGAAGGAAAGCGCAGCGTTTATGCCAATCTGGAGGAAGAAGTGATGCGCCTGGAACTGGATTTGGTAACCAGGGATGTCACTGGAATCATATTTCGCATTGGTGTACCTGCCGCTGCGGGCGAGGGAGAAGCAAACTTAAAAGAGCAATATGCAGTGATATTTGGTGAATGTCTGCAGAAATTAGAACATTGTATTTTTGTCATACGGGATTTAGGGGAAGTGGATATTATTCTCTCCGGTTATCCCGCAGGGAAGGATGGAATTCTGTATGTGGATCAATGCACAGGCGGAATTTTTAATAAAATTGCAGAACGGATAAAAGATGAGGTTTACCAGGGGGAAGAGACAAGTATCGGAGTGGGAATTGGAATGACGTATCCATCGGTTACTCATTTATATAAGTCTTATATCCAGGCGAAAAAAGCACTTGAGAAGAACTTCTACAAGAAAGGCAGCTTCATAAATGAATTCCAGGAAAGTATTGAATATGAGTTTGAGAAACAGTGGGTGCGTGACTATCCGGTGGAAATGAACCGTATTTTAAATCAGGTACTGGAAGGGGATGTTCAAGGGACGAATGAGAGCATTCGCCAGATGTTTTGCAGCTTTGAAGAAAAAAGGCTCAATTCAGAAATGATTAAAAATTATTGCTACGTACTGGGAATCATGTTAAAAAATGCAGCTTATGGCGTCATAAAGGAGCGTCAGACAGAAGAATTGGAAGACGGTGCATTTGAAGAGCGCATAAAGACCATGTTTACCATAGATGAATTAGAAGCGCTGATGCAAAGAGTATTCCACGGGATGGCGGAATTGGTCAGGGACAGCGGTGGGGTAGAGCCGGTTAAGAAAAATCAAATGATACTGCAGGCGAAGGAGTATATCCGTAAAAATTATAACAAGAAGGTTTCGATGGATGATCTGTGCCGGGAACTTTATCTGTCTCCAACTTATTTTTCCTATATGTTTAAGAAGGAAACGGGTGAGAATTATATGGAATATCTGCAGAAAATCCGCATGGAAGAAGCAAAGCATCTTCTTAAGACGACGAATCAAAAGGTGTATGAAATTGTAGAACAGGTAGGATATAGTGATTATAAATATTTTACCGTGCAGTTTAAGAAGTATGTGGGAATGTCTCCAAAGGAATACCGGACCAGAGGATAGTTTTTCATTGAGTTTTCCATTGTGTCTTATTTTTCTTGAATTTTTATTCATCAGTTGATATACTTTTACTATCAGATATCGGGAAGAGGAAAACCAATGGAAACAATTACGATTAAGGATATAGCAAAATTATGTGGTGTTGGTGTGAGTACTGTGTCAAGGGCGATGAATAATCATCCGGATATTAATGAAGAAACTAAGCAGAAAATCATGGAAGTAATTAAAGATTATCATTACGTGCCCAACAACAGCGCCAGGAATCTAAAAAGGGCAGATGCCAAGGCAATCGCAGTATTAATCAAGGGAATTACAAATCCGTTTTTCAGCAAGATGATCAAGGTTTTTGAGCAGGAGATTCAGGAAAAGAAATATACGTTTGTGCTTCAGCATGTGGATGACCACCAGGATGAGGTGGATGTTGCAATCCGTCTGGAGAAGGAGAAAAGGCTGAACGGAATTGTATTTTTGGGCGGTCACTTTTCCCACTCTCAGGAGAAGCTGGAGCAGATTCCAGTACCTTTTGTACTCAGCACCATTGGACTGCGGGATCAGTCCGGAAGTGAAAAATATTCCAGCGTCTATGTAGATGATGTAGAGGAAAGTGCCAAGATGGTTCGTTATTTGATTGGTCAGGGGCACCGCAAAATTGCAATTATTGCTTCCGCCGAAGATGATGAGAGTATAGGAAGACTTCGTCTGGAAGGGTATAAAAGAGCGCTGGAGGAAAACGGAATTGCATATGACGAATCCTATGTTGCCCGGATGAAAGATGATGTGGACAGCTATTCCATGGAAAACGGCTATGCGGTGACCAGGGAACTTTTGGAATCCGGGAAGGATTTCACTGCTGTCTTTGCCATTTCCGACAGTATTGCCATTGGATGCTGCAAAGCTATATTTGACGCCGGAAAAAGCGTGCCGGAGCACTATTCGGTGGCTGGATTTGATGGTCTGGAGATGGCGGCTTACTATCACCCGTCTATTACAACGATCCGTCAGCCGGTAGAGGAGATGGCAGAAGCTACGATAAAGATGCTGTTTGATGTGATTTTAAATGGTGCAAAGGAACGGCAGAGGGTATTTGAAGGTGAACTGATTGAGGGCAAGTCGGTAAAAAAGATATAACGGAAATGTAATTATAAATAATTTTGATAATAGGAAGAAATACCGGTGTCGGTTAATTGTGACGGCGGTAATCATGACGGGAGTATAATAGAGAGTGGGATAAAGTCGTCCGAGCTTATCCGCGCTCCTTTTATACTCTTTTTGTGGTTACTTTAGATTAAAGTGTACGGAAATGTATGAGTTCCAGAATATCCTTTTGGATTTTAGCATCTGTGATGTCCAAAAACAGCCATTTTCCGCCATTAAAGAACTTTGTGTTTTCATATGCTTCCTGAACTTCACGGCAGCAGGTCCGGAGGAAAAATTCTATTTCCACCTGTTGACGTTCACTGGCTATGACCAGAATTTTAAAACAGCCTTCCTGAGGATAAATTGTACATAAATTTTTACCTTTTTTCCGGTATTTTATATTCCAGCCCTTTAAGGAACAGCCGCTGTATTCTATTTTGGGAAGGGCGTTATATGTTTCCGTCAAACAGGCGTGCATCTGGTTCCACAGGGGATTCTGAATATATGCACCGATCTGTTCAAAATCAGGCATAGTGGTTTTCGGATATAATGTATCCCAGGTCATAAGTGATACCTCCTGACTAATTCTTGTTTACAGAACATGAAAAACCGATTATACCATAGAAGGGATTGGGATGCTATTCCTACAATGCTTTTTTATTTTAGAAAGATTACAGAATCATTTTAGAAATTCTCATCCCGAAAGTCCTTGTAAAAATGCACTAAATCATATACAATATACAAAGATTAGAATTGTTAACAATGAAACTAAAACAGGTGACAATATGGGAATTATAAAAGCAAGCAAGCTTGTATATGAATATTTTAAATATGGTGAAGATGGAAATGTGGAATCTACCCAGAGAGCGATTGATCATGTGGATCTGGATGTTAAAAAAGGGGATTTTATTGCAATACTGGGACATAACGGTTCCGGGAAATCTACCCTGGCAAAACATCTGAATGCCATCCTGATACCTACGGAAGGGACGCTTTATGTAGATGGGATGGATACCCGGGATGATAATAAGGTATGGGAGATCCGTCAGACGGCAGGAATGGTCTTCCAGAATCCGGATAATCAGATTATAGGAACCGTAGTGGAAGAAGACGTAGGGTTTGGACCGGAAAATATGGGAGTGGAATCCAAAGAAATCTGGGAACGTGTGGAGGAAAGTCTGAAAGCGGTAGGGATGTGGGAATATCGGGAAGCTTCTCCCAACAAGCTCTCCGGCGGCCAAAAGCAGCGTGTTGCCATTGCAGGTGTGGTGGCTATGCATCCGAAGTGTATTGTCCTGGATGAGCCAACCGCAATGTTAGATCCAACCGGTAGAAAAGAAGTCATCCGTACCATACGGGCATTAAACCAGGTAGAAGAGGTAACGGTAATTCTCATTACCCATTATATGGAAGAAGTAATTCATGCTGATAAAGTAATTGTAATGGATGAGGGAAAAGTTGTCATGCAGGGAACACCCCGGGAGATATTTTCCCAGGTTGACACTTTAAAAAAATATCGTCTGGATGTACCTCAGGTAACACTGCTGGCGCATGAATTAAGAAAGTCAGGGGCAGATCTGCCGGAAGGCATTTTAAGTGTAGATGAGTTGGTGAATGAACTATGTCGATGAAAATAGAAAATTTAAGTTATGTGTACAGTGAAGGAACAGCATTTGAAAAGAAAGCTCTGGATCAAATTAATCTGGAGATCCCAGATGATCAGTTTATTGGAATTATTGGCCATACCGGTTCCGGTAAATCAACACTGATCCAGCATTTAAATGGTCTTGTGAAAGGAACCTCCGGTAAAATTTATTACGATGGGGAGGATATTTATCAGGATGGATTTGATATGCGCAGCCTCAGAAATCAGGTAGGACTGGTATTTCAGTACCCGGAGCACCAGCTATTTGAAATTGATGTGTTTACGGATGTCTGCTTTGGTCCCAAAAATCAGGGATTGTCAAAGGAAGAAACGGAAGCGAGGGCATTAGAGGCACTTCGGCAGGTAGGTCTCAAGGAAAAATATTATAAGAAATCTCCGTTTGAGCTGTCCGGCGGACAAAAGAGAAGAGTAGCCATTGCCGGAATTCTTGCAATGCAGCCGAAAATGCTGATTTTAGACGAACCCACCGCAGGGCTGGACCCCAAAGGCAGGGATGATATTCTGGATCAGATTGCAAAACTTCACAGGGAGCGGAAAATAACAGTTGTACTGGTATCACATAGTATGGAAGATGTTGCAAGGTATGTAGAGCGGATTATCGTTATGAACAAAGGAAAAATCATGTTTGATGACAAGCCAAAGCATGTGTTCCAGCACTATAAAGAGCTGGAAGCAATTGGTTTGGCTGCGCCGCAGGTCACTTATGCCGTAAAGGCCCTGGAAAGCAAAGGATGGAAGATAGATACCAGCGCTACCACGGTTGAAGAGGCAAGGGATGCTATCTTAAAAGCCATGAAAGGCAGAAGTATGCTTTAGAGCGTGTTTGAAAATTCATTCCCGCAAACTGTGACATACAGCTGTCAGAAAGCAATTTTAAAACACGCTCTAGTACCTTGACAAAGTTAGTTGTTGCTTTTACAATCTACATATAGAAAAGGTAGGAGGTAAAAGCAATGAATCAAAAGTATATCGTAAACCTTACAG
>JAGZJZ010000132.1 GCA_018365455.1 Clostridiales bacterium | reverse complement strand
GATAACTAATGATTCATTGTTCTTACATACCTAATTTTCAGGGGATCTATGACCCCTTAGGTAAGTGCGTCTCAAAATCTACTTTTCTTTTCACTCTTTTTCTCCTTTGTCCTGTTTGTGTGAATCGTTATTAGTTTGAAATGCTCTTATTCATTGCAACTTTCCACCTCCTTTTTCATGCTTTGAGCACTTCCGGAAATTTGTGTTTGCTGCATCGGGGTATAAAAAAAGACCCCTATTGCAACAACCAATGCTACAATAAAAGTCTCGCACATTTCATTCGATACGGATGTTTTACATCGTCCTGACGATTTCGAATCACCTTTCGGTGTTGGCTACTCCCTTTTATTAAGATCAATATAGCACTGTTTCCATATATTGTCAATAATTTAACGATATCTTTTTACACTTTAAATTGTGGAGTTACCTTTTTAAAGAACGTATATATGCTTTTGTTTCTTTATCAACCTGCAGCGACTCTGTTATTTTCTGAAGTGCTTTATTATACGTCCAGTTATCCAGTTGATTTTCTTTTAAATATTCCAAAACCTGTGTGGGATACTTTATATAATATATGGACACCGCCCAGGCTACAGCCATTCTGACATAATATCCTTCATGTCTGATCTTATCAAAAAACCCAAGCGCATCTGGTAGATATGCTGCTTCTGTATAATAGTCTAAAAGCATTACAACCCCAAAACGAATCTCATATTCATTCTGGCTTTTCAGGTACTTGTCCAGAAACTTCCACATCTCTGCTTTGTGCTCCCTGGTAATCTTAAGTCCCGCACAAAAACTGTCACACACGGACCAGTTATCTATTTTCACAATAAAATGATCCATTCTTGTAAATAGCTCCGAAAGCTCCATACGGGCATAGCCAATTACCATTCCCTGAAGCATAATTTCTTCATAACTTTCGTCACTGGCTGCATCCAGATAAGACCTCCAGTCCTCCTTTATGACAGCCTTTGCCATTTTTCTAAGAACTGGCAGGCGTACTCCATAAACATTTTCTACCCCCGGCATCAGCCGCATGGTAAATGTTCTGAATTTCTCTTCCGCATTCATTCGAAGCTGTTCCTTTACCCATTCATTTGTAATCATCCCTGCTCCTATATCCTCTGTAAAATTTTACTACCAGAATTCTCTATCCTATGTTATATTATTTTTAATTGTACTACACAGGAGGAATCTTGACTTATGAAGAAAAAATACCATAACCTGCTCTTTCGCGTTTCTTATTACATGGAATTATTTTTAGCAATCTTAATCACTGCCGCTATACTTATTTTAAGTATCCACTTAATTCCAGATGTGATTGAAATGGCTACAAACGCCCAATTTGATAATTTTAATAATTTTCTTTCTACCGCTTTAAGCCTGGTAGTTGGAATTGAGTTTGTGAAAATGCTTTGCAAACACACACCGGAAACGCTGATCGAAGTACTGATGTTCGCTACTGCCCGGCAAATGGTGGTGGAACATATGTCTTTGTTTGAAACTACAATCGGTATTATAGCAATCGGCATACTCTTTTTTATTAAAAAATTCCTGCTTTCGAAATTCCAGTCCGGAAAAGAGCAGCCGGGATCGGAGGAAAATTCCGTTATCGATCAATCTGATCGGTGTACCGAAAAATAGTTTATACCAATCCTAATTTATGCAATCCATACCAGATCCCATCCTGGTCAACAGCTCTTGTTACTAAATCGGCGGCCTGCTTTAGAGGCTCTATAGCATTGCCCATGGCTATACCGCATCCGGCCGCCTGTATCATTTCCATATCATTCATACTGTCGCCAAACGCAATCACGTCATCCCATTTCAGATGATAATGTTTAAGAAGCGCCTGGATTCCAACTGCTTTAGATGTGCTTTTATCCACAATGTCTGCCCCCACATTTCCAGAAAACATCGGGAATTTCAGCATTGGAAAAGCTTTTTCTAATATCTCAACCTGTTCTGTGCTACCAAACATAGCCAGCGCATGAAGAGACGCATCCAGCAGTTTTTCAGGATCGCCGAATTTACGGTCACAGCTGCCAAATACCTGTATTTCTCTCTCAATCACCCGTTCTTTATTTACAAAATATCCTATATCACCCAGATTATAACCAATGCAGATATGATGCAGCTCTGCAAAATCCAGCAGTTCCTTTACAAGGCTTTTCTCCATGAAATGTTCATAGATTTTTTTGTCTCCAATCGTTACCTTTAATCCATTTGCATGCACAATCGCATCCGGGTGTACCAGATTTGCCAGTGGAAGGCTGAATTCATTTTCCATATCCCTCCCTGAGGCAAGTACAATAATATGACCAAAGGCTCTCAGCTGATCCAGAGCCCTCATAGCAGATTCCGGTATACGGTAAGTTGCGTGATCCAAAAGTGTCATATCCATATCAAAACATATTAATTTTTTCATTTTTATACCTCCTGCATACCGCAGGTACTGCGGTACTGCTATTCCTATTCCACCATATTAACATAAAAAAATTCATTAATCCATCAAAAATCAAACCTGCTGTCTTGTTATCACAGGATTATATAAATTATAAAAATAGGGAGGATATTTTTTCTGCTTTTCTGCATACTAAATAAAAGAGATACCTATTTTTATATAATGCACAGGAGGAATCCTTATGAAAGATAATAAAACGAACAATGAAATCATTGATGATTATGACTATCTCGGCAATTCCGCTTCATCCATGGATTGTACCGGCTTGATACCTTCTGCTCCCCAGAGCAAAGCTGAACTGGACTCATATGAAGAAGTTTATCATTTTGAACCGCCGAAAATGAAAGCCTCAGGCAAAGAAAAAGACTCCCTGGAGTAAACTCCGGAGTCAATGGCATCAACCAGTTTTTAAACGATGCGTAATAGGATCTGATACAATGCGTATTAGATCCTATTTTTTGTTCAAATTGTAGTATGGTAAAAATT
>JAGZJZ010000131.1 GCA_018365455.1 Clostridiales bacterium | reverse complement strand
CCCTTAAGTACCTTAAGTGACTTAAGACTCTTTAAATCTAGGGATATTATCTCACAAGAGGCCAGAACAAAAAATCCACTATCTTATTTGACGCTTACGGAAGCAAAGTATGATCTTGAAAATATTGAAGATTATATAACTTTTAAATTAATGAACCAGTATGCTGCTACAAATACTGTTGATGGCATCATTGAAATAATTGAGAAACTAGATTTATATCCTTATGAGCATCCGCTAGTTAAAGAAAGTTTTATTAAGGGGTTTGGAGTTCGTAGATGCTATTATAAGAACTATAATATTTTTTATCAGATAGAAGAAAACACCGTTTATATATTGAGAGTATTATCAAATAGGAGAGATTGGGATCACTTAGTCTAAGATTAGTGAAGTCTGATCTCTTATCTGTAGGATTTTAACATGTCGCTAAATCCGGGTTTAACGACATGTATGGACTTTTTAACCAGGTTGCGGTATAATATTCATAAATATCATCTACGGAGGTTCTTATGGCCGATAACACATATCATGATCAAAAAAATGCTCAAAACATAAAATTGCTCCGTAAAGTCCTTGAAGAACTTCCGGAATTTGCCCGTGACTATTTTCGATCTATTGAACCGTCCACATCACCATCAACCCGGTTTGGTTATGCTTATGATCTACGAACATTTTTTAGTTTTATTATTAGCAAGAATCCAGCATACAAATCCATAAAAGATCTTAGTCTGGATATCCTGGAGGCACTGCAGCCTGTTGATCTGGAAGAATATCAAGAATATGTTCTCCTATATGAGGCTGCCGACGGATCAAGCGTAAAAATGGCGAAAACGCTCTACGCAGAAAAATGTCCGTCATTCGAAGCTTTTATGACTATTACTTCAAACGGCAAATGATTTCGACTAACCCCTCGCTCATTGTCGATATGCCAAAATTGCACAAAAAAAATATAATTCGACTCGATGTTGATGAGGTTGCCATATTATTGGATTTCATTGAGTTCGGTGCAGAAACACTTACTGACAAACAGAAAGTTTATTATGAAATCACAAAGCTAAGGGATCTTACTATTTTCACATTGTTGTTAGGTACCGGTATGCGTGTTTCGGAGCTGGTTGGATTGGATATAACTGATATTGATCATAATAATGGACGATTAAAAATTATGCGGGAAGGTGTCAACGAAGAATTCATCTATTATGGTGAAGAGGTAGAGGGCACTCTCCTATCCTATCTCGAAAATAGAAATTTAGTTACAGCATATGAAGGGGATGAAAATGCCTTGTTCTTGTCCCTGCAAAAAAAACGTATATCCGTTCGCTCAGTTGAGCGAATGGTGAAAAAATATTCTGAGCATGTTACCCAGGCCAAGAAAATAACACCACATAAACTCCGCTCTACATATGGCTCCACTCTCTATCAAGAAACTGGCGACATATATTTAGTCGCAAAAACTCTCGGCCACAACGATGTGAATACGACGTAAAAGCACTATGCATATTTCGATCAAGAACGGAAATTAAGAAAAGCAGCTTCGGCAGTGCTGCTACGCAGGGAATAAGAATTTCAATAATTAGATAACTAAAAAAAATTATTCGGGAGTATTGTTCAAAAACGATTAAAAAATAACTAAAAACGAAAAGCAGGAGAATTGTGACTATTCATGAACAAAAACGGACAATACTCAATGAAATAATAATGTTCATTTCGCAGTATTGTCAATTTCATGATATAATGAACAAAACCCCTCTCCTGCCCTA
Source organism: Clostridiales bacterium (assembly GCA_018365455.1). Classification (GTDB taxonomy): domain Bacteria; phylum Bacillota; class Clostridia; order Lachnospirales; family Lachnospiraceae; genus Robinsoniella. The sequence continues at coordinate 1,219 of JAGZJZ010000131.1, read as the reverse complement.
ATTATCAGTGTTTCAGCTGGAAGAGAGTTTTGTTCATTATTTTTTAGTTATAAAAAAATCTCGTGAAAATTAAAAAAATTACCGGTTATTGCGAATGTTGCTATGGTGATGAACCTGTGGTCGAGGATTATGGATTAAGGAATCCACTGGAATATTTGGCGCTTACATCTCCTCAGTGACTATGAAACCGATTGACGCACAGTAACCTCTGAACAGATCAAACTGGCTATATGTTCCGCAGTCTCATTTGTCAACAGGAAGAACATTCCGTCATTCCGGCATTTTTTATATGTATTGCCATTCAAAGTATAAATAAAACCTTTCACACAGGTATTGCTACAAGCATTGGGGTCAAATAGGCGCTTGCAATCACGGGAAGTAGTCATTTTCTTTTGCATATCAGCAGGTAGTGAAGCGATTATATCCTCATACTTGCCAATATTATCACCATAAATTCGTGCCAAAACACCTGCCTTGCGGAACACCCAATTCATTACTGTTTTTTTCGCCAGTTGATATGAAGCAGCGTAACCGCTTTTTACTTCCTTTATTACAAGGGTACAGCCTTGTTCAATAAGTTTGTTATTAAGTTTCTCAACAAACGCTTGGTGCTCTGGTGCAACAGCCGATAGAAACTCTTTGAAAGAAGCCTTTTCTTTTGCCATTATCTTTTCCTTTCAAATTTGATTTAAAATTACAATTACTTCTGATCAGAGAGCAGTCAAAATTAAACATTACTCTTGAAAATTTTTTGTTAATAACTGAAAAAGAATGAACAATACTCTTTTCCTGTTTAAACCTTTATAAATAGGGCAGGAGAGGGATTTTATTCATTATATCACGAAAATGTTTACTTTATTAAATGGTTTTAGGATTCTTGTGCCCGTTTTCCTCTCCCCCGAGCCATGATATCTCTCTCAGATAGTTATCCAGAGTATTCTTGGCTATAAATTGACATTCATGTAGTTTCACACTTTCTTCTGTGCAGATACCAATTTTATATCCTTCAACAAAATCACCACACTCAAAGTATTTGCTTATTGAATTACCTTTCATATCCATACACTCAATCTTTCCACTTTTGAAGTCGAATTCAAATGTATTAAGGTAAGCGTCAAATAAGAACGTGGGTTGAAAAATAGTCATTCCCCTGATATTATAAGGAAAATGGCTATCGGCAGATTCTTTGTATTTGGGGATCCCAAGGCATGTAATCCTC
>JAGZJZ010000075.1 GCA_018365455.1 Clostridiales bacterium | reverse complement strand
GAAGGGCGCGTAGCGGGCTACGTAACCTGAATTCGGGGCAAATATACCGCAAAGTGGGGCGTGCAGATGACGGGAATGAATTTTCAAACACGCTCTAGTCTATACTGTCCATATGTAGAAGTTTTTGTAAGACTTTCACTTGTAACATTGCACCCAATTGTTGTATAGCCTTCATCCCATACGGTAGTTACCTTATTATTCGTTAATTGAACGGTGAACCAACAGTTAAATAAAACTGCTGTATAGGAAATTTTCCATGCATTAGTAGCTCTTGCTGAAGAAGGTTCTATTTTAACCGTGTACGCTTCTCCTCTTTTATCAATTCCTGTGTATTCTTGCACCGGATTCAGATTCAAATCTTTAAAAACAATCTGTTCTTCATCTATCTTTCCAAACTTTTCCGATGCAAATGCATTCATCGAAAAAGTCATTAAAAGAACTAATGTTAATAATAATGATATTCCTTTTATTTTCTTCTTTTTCCTCATCATTTATCTCCTTTAATTTTGACTTTTATCGCAAAACAAAAGCTACTTTCATGTAAATTGTGCCTTGGATGAAATTATTAAATCTTAATCTTTTATACTATAATAATAGTCGACTATCTTTATAGTCGTATAGTATCACAAATATACTTTCAAGTCAATGATTATTATCTATTATTGTTAAATATATTGAATATTTACTTTTCATCTACTTTATTTCTAGTTGACTATTCTCAGTGAACATATTATTATAATTTTAAAATACGTTAGATTTATGAAAGGCAAGGAATCAATGGAAGAATTACACGAGTTAACGAAAAGTGAGTTAGAGATTATGAAGATCTTATGGCAGGCTGACCATGATCTGTTACTTTCAGAAATATTACCACTTATTGAAGAAAAATACAATAAACGCTGGAAACGTCAAACTGTGTCTACCTTTCTTTCTCATTTAATAGAAAAAGGCGTTGCAGACTCTTATAGAAAAGGGCGGTATTTTTATTATCGTGCAATCGTTACGGAAGATAGCTATAAATTAAATGAAATTAATAATACGGTGAACTTTTGGTGTAATGGCTCAGTGAAAAATTTAATATCTGCTTTATGTGACCAGGAAAAACTTAGTCTATCTCAGAGTGAAAAAATCGAAAGGATACTAGATGAATTGGATAATTGATCTATTTTATTTTTTAATATCAGTAAATTTATTAATAGCCGCATCCTGTTTATTTTGGGCTATCTATCATAAAATATTTCATAATAAGATTTCCTCTACTTTTTGTTTTAATAGTCTAAAAACCTTAATTATTTTTTTATTAATCTCAATAATAGGTTTTCAATTCCTGCATTTTTCAACATATAAAGCTAAACCCCTACAAGACGTAAGTATAACAAACTTGATCTTATATCAAATTTCATTTGTTATAGTAAGCATTTGGGCACTTGGAATTATAATTTTTATATTGATTACTCTCGTTAAAATCATTAAATTTAAAAGAAAAATTTCTTTTTATAATGCTTATATTTTAGATCCTCGTTATATGCAAATACTATCTAGAATTAAATGTGACTTCAATTTTAGCAAATCCGTAAACCTCTATTCAAATTGTAACATAACCATTCCAATAGTAATCGGTGGGATAAAACCGAAAGTTATTCTCCCTGAAAACATTACATCAGACAAAGAGCTATATATTATTATGCTTCATGAATTTATCCATATCTACAGAAAAGATCTGTTATTTAAATATCTGTTAATAATACTGAACGGTATCTTCTGGATGAATCCTTTTTTCCTATATCTTTCTAAACAATTAGATACATGGGGTGAGTATAGCTGTGATGAATATGCCTGTAAACATCAACAGCATATATTTTCAAATAAAGAATATTTCACAACCATATTTCGTTACTCAATACAATTTAAACAGAGATTCTTTATTACAACGGCATTGTGCAGTCATAAATCCAATATAGAAAAAAGAATAAGATATTTTAAAAAATCTTATTTTACATCAATTTTCGTAAAATATTTCTCTATTCTTTTATTCGTCTTGATCATGCTAATAGACGTTTATTTTATCTATTCGGCTAGCCATTATCAAAATACGTTTTTTCGCACCTTTCAGCAATGGAGTACCATGAATATCATCCACGTTCACAAAACCCAGGAAGCAATTGTTCCCAAATAACCCTTTAGTACAACACTTCAACCAGACACAGCCCTCTGGCAGGTGCCGTAATTCCTGCCAGCGTGCGGTCTTTCCCCTCTAGGATCTCCTGCATCTCTTTTGGTAAACGTTTCCCCTGCCCCACTTCAATCAGCGTTCCGGTCATAATCCGCACCATATTGTACAAAAAGCCCTCGCCTGTATAAGTAATTTGCAGCTCACCTTCCAGTTCCGTAATTTCTATCTTATTTAATTTCCGGACGGAAGATTTTTTCATTCTTTTATTAGAGCAGAAGCTCTTGAAATCATGAGTTCCAATTAATTCATCTGCTGCTTCCTCCATAGCTCTTACATTCAGGTGCTCACCTAGAAGGTAAATATATTTCCGTTCAAATACATTTTTCAGAGAACTGGTGGAAATCCGGTAACGGTATACCTTCTCCCTGGCATTTAAACGGCTGTGAAACCGTTCCTCCGCTTCTTCCACTTCCAGGATGCCTATATCCTCCGGCAGATATTTATTCAGATAATCTCTGATATCTTCGGTTAACACGCATCCCTTTGGAAGATGGAAATTAGCGGTCTGACCAAGAGCATGTACCCCTGCATCTGTTCTTCCTGCCCCTTGAACTTCTATCGGCATACCCGCCATTTTTGATAAAACAGCCTCCAGCTTTCCCTGTATTGTATTATCGGTATTCCCCTGTTTCTGCCACCCATCATACCGGGTGCCGTCATATTGAACGATCATTTTATAATTCATTTACACTGCTCCTATTCCATCCTGTCCTGCATTTTAAAATGCAGTTTAAGTTTCTAACATATTTACAGTGTAATACCTGTTGTGGATAATGTCAATTCAGACTGAGCGATAATCGCCTCCATAGGAGTCTGGTTGTCTACAGTCTGACCTACCCCGTTATACCAGAAAAGGGTAGGTAACGTCCTTTGGGAACTCATCTACGGTAAAAAAATCTGCCGCTCGCTCGAAGGTTGCCTCGATGCGCTCCTGTACACCACTCCTATATCATCGCACGGAGGTTTTGCGGCACAAATTGCAGCAAAACATAATCAGGAGAGTCGGATCCCTTGGGATGGTACTGTGTCATCCAATCCTCCCATTTTTCGGCTTTAAGCTGTTCGTCCGTCACAACTTCTGTTGTACAATCTAGTATCAAATACCCCATTCCATTGGTAATAGCAATTTCCGCTTTGTCACAGGAAAGGAGATTTTTCACCTTTTGGCTCTGGCGGTTCACTTGCATATACAGCGATTTTAGACTGGGCGACGGCAAAAGACTGATGACGGTTAGGTGACTTTTTCCCTCTTGTACTGTTCCCAGGGTGACACATTGACATTCCGGTATACTGCCTGTTGCTTTAAAGTTAGGTACACCCAGCCTCAGATATTGCTCCACCTCTGCTCTTGCCTCCAGCGGCAGCTTCTCTACACTTCCCATGTAATAAATACTCATATTGTTTTCCTCCTTATTTTTAAGATAATTTCAGTATACAGGATGAACCATGACAGCTATATGTCATGGTTTTGTGTTATAATAAAATTAAATTGGAGGTGAATCAGATGAAAATTGACAGAATGATTTCTATAATTATGATTTTATTGGAACGCCAGAAAGCAAGCATCCCGGAGCTGGCAGAAATTTGCGAGGTGTCACCACGCACCATTAGCCGTGACTTGGAAACCATTAATCAGGCTGGTATTCCTATCGTTTCCTACCCGGGACTGCATGGTGGTGTCGGAATTATGGAGAACTATAAATTGGAAAAACGGCTGTTCTCCACTGCCGATGTGACCACACTGCTCATGGGACTGGGCTGTATACAATCCTCCCTGCCCGGGCGGGAGGTGGTGAACGCACTTGCTAAGGTAAAGGGACTGATTCCGGAGAAACAACGGCGGGAAATTGAGTTGCGGGCAGGGCGACTGGTCATCGACATGACGCCGTGGTTGGGGAACTCCGGCTGTATCGAAACATTCCAAACCATTCAGCAGGCAATGGAACAAAGCCGCCTGTTGCAGTTTGCGTACACAGATCGGCAGAGACAAAAAAGCAGACGAACGGTGGAACCTTACCGTCTTTTACTCAAGGGGATGCGGTGGTATCTGGACGGATACTCACTGGAGCGGCAAGACTTTCGCCTGTTTAAACTCTCACGGATGCAAGAGGTTATTTTATCTGACACCGGGTTTGTAGTCCGAAATTATCACCCTGAAGATAAGGTTCATCCAAACTTTCAAGATGAAAACATTGTGATGGTGACGGTTCGGGTAAAGGGGAATGCCGTGGAGCGGTTGGAGGAGTTGTTTGGAGCTAATATTTTTACCGAAGAGAATGGGGCTTGGCATACTGTGCAAATTTCACTTACAGATGATGCGAGAGGCTATCGCTTCCTGCTTGGATTTGGAGACGATTGTGTGTGCATTGCACCAGAGAACGTCCGCAAGAATATTGCGGATTATCTGAACGAGATAGGTAAGATGTACTGATCAAATCTTTTTTGACAAGTTCCAAAATCCTTTATGAAAAAGAAGAAAAACGAAGATCATTATTCTGAATTTCTCTTATATCATTAAAGAATTGGTGACCTATTATCAATGACGATAGCTTGGTGTTCGCCAGCAATCGGTTTAGTCTTACTATATATTTATAGTCATAACATACATGTTATTAAGAAAAACGAGTAGGAGGTTGATAATTATTTTATCTACCTCCTACCCGTTTTTATGGTTATCTGCGTATGTTAGTGCTATAAATAAAAAGCATATTTAATCTCACAGTACTATCCATCCACCTAAATATATCTTTCGTTCTTGATATATCAGCATACTAAATCATGCCCACAAGCGCATGATTACAATGACTCAATGTGGTTTTTCAATTTTTGTGCTGCTTCCTGGAATGCTTCATACCCCCGCAGCTTTTCATATCTGTCATCTGTCATGAGAAGATTTAACTGGGATTGCTTGATTCCCTTTACCTGCCCCGGCGTTTCATTTGCGCTAAGTGATATAGTATCAAAATAAACGCGGTCCCTGAGCTTATAATCCATTTTTCGAATACGATTCATATATGCGATGATACTCTTTAAAGCTTCTTCCTCATTATCTGTATCCAGATACAGCTGGGCTGTCTTTTCCCATGCGAACAAAGAACCTCCACTGCCAAATATTTCTTCCAGCTCACGTCCTGCTTTCGCATACTGAAATGCCTTCTCCATATTTTGTGTCCTTCTGGCTGTTTCTGTAAGGGAAAGCAATGCCATCTGCGCAGTTCTCATGCCTGAAAACAAATTGGTCTGTAAAAGCTTTTCTGCTTTTTCGTATTCTCCCTTTTTCAGATAGATACTGGGACGCAGCTGTGCAGGATCCATTTGCTGCTGGGGAATGGAATCCAGAAGCACTTCTGCCTCATCGTAGTTTTCCTGCTCCATGCATCTAGAAATCAAATACACTCTGGCATTTTCACGGATTAAAGGATTCGATGAGTCCATAGTCTCCCGCGCCAGTTTTTCCAGCTGCTTTCCCCATTCCATCCATTCTTTTTCCATAAAATCCTGATCCATGGTATAGGACAGCATAATAGACGCAGAAATTACCCTCATTTTTAATTCCTCAGAATTCGGGTACTGGTTCAGATAGAATTGTATTTTCTTTCTGCCTTCCCGAAAGCCGTTCTCCTGACAGTTTACGCGTATATCGTTCATAATGTCATCCAGAACTGACTGATCCAGCTCCTGGGTGTAGGACAGCAGGTAGTCGATTGTCGTGTCCAGCGCCCTGGCAATGGGTGGCAGGAGCAGAATATCGGGATAAGTGCTCCCGGTTTCCCATTTGCTCACTGCCGGTGCAGATACGCCAATTGCCTGCGCCAGCTGCTCCTGGGTTAATTGTTTTTCTTTTCTAAGATTCAAAATAACTTCACCTATATTCATGTTGTATGCTCCTCTTCTCAACTTGGAAACGGCCATTTCTTACTTCTTAGTATACCGAAAATACAGACAATCTGCAATGGAGCCGCAATATAGTTCCCGTTAACAAAACTTAACCATCAGGAAAGGTGCAAGAAAAATCTTTTCAAATTCTTCACAGTCTCTTCAATCGTCTGTCACACTTTCTTCATAACTATCCTTTATAGTATAAATATGAAAAGCCAATAAGACTTTTTCAAAAAATCTTTTTCATTTTCGCCAGTATCGAACAGGTACTGGCCTTCCTTCCGTTTATGGGTAAAATTAACTAAAAATCAATAATTTTAAAATATATTTTATTTACCTTGACAATACAAATCTTACATGGTATTATAAGAGAGTATTTTGAATGAATTTTTGATCTTCACATATTTTTGTAAGTCACTAATTTGATTGATGATTTACAAAAATATGTGATTTTTTTTATTTTCATGTTAAGATATAATATTATAATTGGAGGTACCTACTATGAATAACGGTACAGTAAAATGGTTTAACAGCACGAAAGGATTTGGATTTATCACAAACGACAGCACAGGAGAAGAATTCTTCGTACATTTCTCAGGAATCGCTAGTGAAGGATTTAAGTCTTTAGAAGACGGACAGAAAGTAACTTTCGATATCGCTCAGGGAAACCGCGGTATGCAGGCAGTTAACGTTTGCGCAGCTTAATCAGCTCAGCAAATAATCTGGTCACTGATTAGATCATTTAAGCCGATGTATAATGCATCGGCTTATTTTTTTGCCCTTTTTTGTTCTTCTCCTCTCCCCTTAAAAGAAATTTGCAGAATTTTATCAATTTTTTAAAAAATTCGTTGACAAGCAGTGTTACTTATGATAGAATTCTTAACTGTAGCGGTTATTAATATCGCAGGCTGATGTGGCACAGTCGGTAGCGCACCTCATTGGTAGTGAGGAGGTCACGGGTCCGATTCCCGTCATCAGCTCTTTAGGAGCCCTGGATTATATCCGGGGCTTTTTTCGTATATGCCGTTGCACGTAGTGCCGATCGGCATTAATTGTCCATCTTGCCTTAAATCAGACTGACAGTGCCTTTAATCTGTTTTAAGGCAGGATGGACTACTGGCAACCCGTTTACTCAGAATGTTTATACAGAAGAGAGGATTATGGCAGCTTATCAAAGAACGACCAAAAAAACATCATCCCGGAGACCCCGGAAGAAAATATCTGCTTCACTGTCTGTAAATGGCCGAAGCTCCGCTAAAAAGCGTCTGAGCCAAAAGGAACAGCTTCTAAGAAGAAAACGCCAGGTGCGCCGTATCTGGTTTCTGATTGGATTTTGTATTTTGGCAGCCGGCGGATTTATCTGTTACCTGGTATTTTCAGGGATCTCTAACCCCGGTGGATTGACCAAAAGTGTTCTTCAATATGAAGACCAGGTTAAAAAATATTGTAAAGAATACAACATATCCGAATATTCCGATGTAATACTTGCCATGATGCAGCAGGAAAGTGCAGGAAAAGGAACCGATGTTATGCAATGTTCCGAAAGCCCTTTTAACACCCAGTATTCAAACGAACCTGGCAGTATTACAGATGTAGACTATTCCATTCAAGTGGGAGTAGAAACTTTTGCCTATTGCCTGGAGGAAGCCCAGTGTACTTCAGTAAACGATATGGATAAATTAAAACTGGCTCTTCAGGAATATAATTTTGGAAATGCATATGCCACATGGGCAGCTGAAAATTATGGAGGATACTCTCCGGAGAATGCACAGGAATACTCAGACAAAATGAAAGCCCAGCTTGGCTGGACTACTTACGGTGACCCGGAATATGTACCGCATGTTTTACGGTATTATAAAAAATAACCCCCTTTACAGAGGGAGTGCCAGTATCTTAAGATACTGGCAGGTTATGAAAAAGATTATTAACAATGCTTATTTGCTTTGTACACTTAATACTATAGCGGTTCACTGTGAAAAATCTGTGTATAGTACTTGAAGACTTTGTGAATATTTTTCTCCCCCTTCACGGATAAAACAGCAAAAAGAAGGACTGGCCATCGCCAGTCCAGGAGGGAGAGAAAAGTTTATGTAAAAAAGCTTGTTTGCTTTGTATGATTATACTATACCAATCAATTGTGAATAAGTTATGGCATCGCGCTTAAAGCTTTATAAAGTTGTTTAAGATTTTATAAAGGTTTTAAAAAGAAAAGCTTTTCCCTGATAACTGTCTCTGGCATGTCAGTCAAAAACCCCGCTGCGGGCAACAGGGTTTTTGACCCTCGCGGCAGTCGCCAAATGGACGCGCCAGCGTGTCCGTTTGGCTCGTTGCCCGCGGGAATAAAAAAGCCTCTATACAGAGGGAGAGCCAGTATCTTGGCGGATACTGGCGAGTTATGAAAAAGATTTATATGAAAAAGTCTTATCGGCTTTTACAAGTATAACTATAAAAGATAGTTGTGAAAAATATGTGACAGCCTGTTGAAGAATTTGTGAAAATACATCGATACCATTTCTGAGTGGTTTCTATAAATGATTTCCTATAAAATTAGGTTCTACATAACTGCAGCCTTTTCCGGTTTGTCTCTGTCTTCTCCCAGCGGCTTTATGATTCTCGCCAGATATACAGCAGGTGTATCCGCAAGGCTTGTGAATATAAAGATCACATAGCTTGCCCACATAATGCTGATAAGTGTTCCGCTATCATAGGTTCCAAAAAATGCTCCCATTGTGAACAGAACCGTATTTAAAAGCTGGGAAAGTAACGTTGATCCGTTATTACGAAGCCACAGATAGCGTCTGCCGTCCCCACAGAGCCTTTTTGTCATCTCCCACCACTTATGGTACAGCCAGACGTCAAACTTCTGGGAAACGGCGTAGACGACGAGACTCGCCAGCATCATCCTGGGGGTATTGGAAAAGATACTGACGATGCTTCCATGTGCCCAGTCATTTGCACCTGGCTGATACAGCAGCCAGGACTGGGAGATCAGGATAAAGGTAAGGGATGTGAGGATTCCGATGTTTACCGCCTGATTTGCCGCCTTTTTGCCCGACACCTCACTTAAGATATCCGTTACCAGGAATGTTGAAGCAAATAAGATATTACCAAGGGTCTGCTCCATTCCAAAAGCATCCACCAGAATTAAAACCTCAATATTTGCAGAAATAGTTGCCAATACCGTGAATGCCATCAACCCTTTGCATCCCAGCAGTTTATACCACAGCAGAACGCTTCCATAAATAATCACTACACTCAGGACTAATAGAATCTCATTTCTCATCTGTTATTTATCTCCTACTCCAAAATCTGTATTTTCAATTAATATATCTACCCGGGGATTATCCAGATACTCCGGCATCAGTTGCGTTACAAATTCCCTTATGACAGCAGGGGCTGGTTTAATTGGTTTACTGTTCTCATTCATAATGTTGACGCAGACACGTTCAAAATATTTTAAACCAGTTAGAATATCCTGTTCCATAGATGCTGTATTCTGTCCGGGAATGCCAAATAAGAGGCAGCATTCATCGTAGTATTCTGCTATCTCCTCTGGTGTATCAGCCGTTATGCCCTTATTCAGATAGCTTTCCCGAAACAGGGCGTCAAATGTTTCCACCCCGATTTTGATCTTAACCGTAATACCCTGTTCCCCAAAAAACTTCTTAATGTCCTTAATTTTATCCCGGTGCATCCAGTGGCATTCAAAATGAAGCTGTACTATCTTTTTTTCCAGACATTTGTTTAAAACGGCATGCATTGTCTTGTCATCCAGATCTGTAAAGCTCCCGGAATTGATTACCTCCAGTGTTTGATAAATCCCGGTTACTTTTTCAATTTCTGCCCTGTTGAGCTTGAAATTTTCCTCTTCATTTCTGGAATAATCCAGATGATAATCGCAGAAGCGGCACCTTCTCCACTTGCAGCCGTCCCCCCGAAGCAGGATAATCTCACGGGGATTTTTTTGAGCAATTATAGAATAGCGATTTAATTCAGTCATTTTTTTCCTTTCCGTCCGGCAATCCGGTGCATCCGGTATCAGCCGTTCCAGAGCGTTTCGTTACACGCTTGTAAGTGATAATTTAAGGAAAAATAAAAAAAGACGCTTATCATTAAGCGCCATCAAAAATACCGGTAAAACACGCACTCTAATGCGGTTTTTCCGAATTTCATTTTCCCTAGTTTTATTTATAGACAGGATGGTCACGAACTGTCTTATTTAATTGCGTATTACACTATAACAGCATAGAAGCGGCTTGTCAACGTATTTTTTTACGAATTCGCTGCAGTGCATTGTCAATAGACTTGGGCGGTTTTCCCAGAAATTCCCCGATCTCCACGTAGTCCTTCCCCTGTAAATAGCAGTCCAGTACTTTCTTTTCGAATGCGCTTAAGGATGCTTCCAGCTTTTCCTCAATCTGCTTTTTATTTTCTTCATGAATCAGCAGTTCTTCCGGATTACTTTCCTGGGTAAACAGGATTTCTTCCAGGGGCAGGGATTCCTCTCCCGCTTCCAAAGTTCCGGAATACAGCGAAACATAGGAATTTAACGGGGTATGTTTTTTTCTGTTGGAAGCTTCAATTGCATGATAGAGCTGCCTTCCGATGCAAAGCTTTGCAAAGTGATAAAAGGAGGCATCCCTGTCCTCCCTGTAATCCCTGACGGCTTTGAACAGGCCAATCATCCCCTCCTGGATCAGATCGTCCTTGTCTCCGCCGATTAAGTACAGTGCCCTTGCTTCTTTACGCACCAGATATTTATACTTTTCCATGATGTAGTCCGTAATCTCCGGATTTCCACCCTTAAGCTTTGCAATTAATTCTTCGTCGGTATATCCGTCGTAGGACACCATTTCCTGCCTCCACCTGTTATATATTTACATTCTCTGCCTTACGATCTCATAAGCCAGTACACCGGCAGCTACAGAAGCATTCAGAGAGTCAATATCCCCTTTCATAGGAATAGACGCGGTAAAGTCACATTTTTCCTTCACAAGGCGGCTGACACCTTCTCCTTCACTTCCGATCACCAGTCCGATGGCACCTTTTAAGTCCAGCTTATACATCACTTCTCCGCTCATATCGGCACAGACAAACCAAAGTCCTTTTTCCTTTAACTCTTCAATTGTTTTGGTTAGATTCGTAACCTTGGCAACCGGAGTATAGTTCAGCGCTCCTGCAGATGTTTTTGCAACAGTTGCCGTCAGCCCTACTGCACGGCGCTTTGGTATAATGACACCGTGGGCACCAGCCAGATTTGCTGTACGGATAATAGCTCCCAAATTGTGGGGATCTTCAATATTATCCAGCAGTATAATAAATGGCGGTTCGCCCTTTTCTTCTGCTATCTTCAGTATATCTTCCACTTCGGCATATTCATAGGCTGCTGCATAGGCAATCACCCCCTGATGCTTTCCGGTTTCCGAAATCTGGTCCAGTCTTTCTTTTTCCACATAGTTAATAATAGTATCGTGCTTTTTTGCTTCCCTGATAATACTGCGTACCGGGCCATCCTGGCAGCCATCCAGAACAAACAGCTTATCAATGGGCTTTCCGGCACGAAATGCCTCTATTACGGCATTTCTGCCTTCAATTGTCAATTCCTCATATCTCATTGGTATTCTCCTTTGCGGCTTCCACTGCCTTGGCATTTTCATCAGCAGCATGAGCTGCCGGGGCATTTTCTGCAATTGCAGATACTGCACTGGTGTCATTCGCCATATTGGCTGACACCTTATCCACATTTATTTTATTTTTAACGTTACTATCCACATTTTCCAGGTTCCGAATCCCTTCCTTTATTAGGTCTATCATGCGATGCATCTGGTTTTCCAGATACAGATAACCCATCAGCGCTTCAAACCCCGTTGCTTTTCTGTAATCCAGCATGGAGGCATTCTTCGCCATTGTATAGGATTTGGCATTCCTTCCCCTTTTGTAGATCTGCTTTTCCTCCTCCGTAAGAAGAGGCATAATCTTTTCAATCATCTCCGCCTGGGCAGAAGCCTTCACAAGTGCACTGGTGCGCTTATGAAGCTTATTTGCAGGACAATTTCCCTGGCATACTACCAGGGTGCGGATTATCAGGTCATAAATGCTGTCTCCGATATATGCCAGGGTCAACGGCGAATACGTCTTCATATCCAGATCATCAAGGCTAAACTGCTCCTTTAAATAATTGGAAAATGAATCTACGCCTTTTTCCATTTTACACCCTCTCTGGTATCTTCCAGTACAATGCCCTTTGCCAGCAGCGCATCACGGATTTCATCTGCTTTTTTGAAATCTTTAGCCTTTCTTGCTGCCTGACGGTCTTCGATCATCTTTTCAATGTCCTCTGCCAGAATCTCTTCTTTTTTATCTACGATGATTCCAAGCACATCGCATAAGCTGATCATTTTATCTAAAACAGCCTGAATAAATGCTTTCGAATTTTCAGCAGAAACATTGGTATTTACATATTTAACAAATTCAAAAATTGCTGAAATTGCATCGGCTGTATTGAAATCATCATCCATAGCTTCATCAAACTTGGCTGCAAATGCATCCGCCTGCTTCAGACTCTCTTTTTCTTCCTGGGACAGTTCCTGCTCTGCGGCATTGCCAAGGAGGAATTTCAGGTTCTCCACAGCAGTAATAATACGCTCCAGGCTTGTTTTGGAAGCTTCCATGAGGTCTGCGCTGAAGTTCAGCGGACTTCTGTAGTGGGCACTGAGCATAAAGAAACGCAGTACCTGCAGATCATATTTTTCCCCTATTTCACGAACGGTAAAGAAGTTTCCAAGTGACTTGGACATTTTGCGGTTATCAATATTTAAAAAGGCATTGTGCAGCCAGTATTTTGCAAAATCTTTTCCATTGCAGCATTCGCTCTGTGCAATTTCATTCTCATGATGAGGGAATACCAGATCCTCTCCCCCTGCGTGTATATCAATTTCTTCACCCAGATATTTTTTAGACATAACCGAACACTCAATATGCCATCCCGGACGTCCGGCACTCCATGGAGACTCCCATGCCGGCTCTCCTTCTTTTTTGGGTTTCCAGAGTACAAAATCCAGCGGATCTTCCTTCTGGTTTTCTCCGGATACTAAAAGGGAACGGTTTCCCGCACGTAAATCATCCAGGTTCTTATGAGAAAGCTTTCCATATTCATCAAACTTTCTGGTTCGGAAATAAACGGTGCCATTCACATCATAAGCAAACCCTTTTTCGATCAGCGTGCCGATCATCTCCACCATTCCGCCGATTTCCTCTGTAGCCAGGGGATGGGTCGTCGCTGGCAATACATTCATAGAAGCCATATCTTTTTTACATTCTGCGATATATCGTTCTGATATTTCCTGGGCGGACACTCCTTCTTCAATGGCTTTGGCAATTATTTTATCATCTACATCCGTAAAGTTGGACACATAGTTTACGTCATAGCCCTTATGTTCCATGTAACGTCTGACCGTATCAAATACAATCATCGGCCTTGCATTGCCAATATGAATAAAATTATATACCGTTGGTCCGCAAACATACATACTTACCTTCCCCGGTACCAATGGCACAAATTCTTCTTTTTTCTTTGTTAAAGTATTGTATACTTTCATATTCTATTCTCTCCGTTCTATAAAATCTGATGGCTGTTCCGTCATAGGATTTATCACTCGTGTCTCCCTGCGTAAATACGCTGGGAGACACGAATACCCAATGCCATTAGTCTATGCAAAAATCTTCCATTTGTCAATATCCCGGCTGTCTTTTCCATTAAACTATTTCATCCAAAAATATCTGATCAAATAATTGGATCTTAGAAATAGGCAGGCAAGCCGCTTCTGTTCCATCACTTGAGCCAAAAAACAATCTGGTCAGTTCCGCAACAGACAGTACCGCATCAACATCTTCTTCCCTGCATTCCGATATACGCCGTACACATCCCCTATGCTCATCCAAATCAAAGCGAAAAACTCCCTGGTTGCCCGGAAGTATCCGGTCTTCTGTCTTAATGGTAAAAGATACCGGTTCCCTGCTTCTCAGACATGACGCAAATGTCTCCAAATGGATGATCCTTACCATGATCCATGAGGCGGTTTTATCCATTTCCCCAAAACCATCCCCAAAAGCGGTAACTGTTATAACCTCTTCCTGTCCGTTCTCAAAAATGCCTTTTTCATTATAATAAGAAAAAAGGGCTGGCATTACCGCTTCTTCATATCCCGGCTCACATAGAAGTTCCCGAACCTGCGGCTTTTCTTCTATTGCACTGAAACAATAGCCAACGGGTCTGCCTTGTGCTAAAAAGAGCAGGATACCGCCTTGCTCACTTTCCTGTTCCTTTTGCAGACGCTTCATATATGCCTCTGTCCGAAGAGTATATACCTGGTAACGTGCTCCTAATAATCTCTCTGAGAGCTTGGCAAGGCAGCCGAGATCTTCTACCCCTGCCTCCCGTATCCGGAGTTCTTTATTACCTGTTTTGCCGGAACATTCCGTTTTATGGACAATCATGCTTTTCTGACCGTAAACTGTTACAAAGTCAAAGGGTTTGTAAATTGCCTCCGCTGCAGGCATCAAGAACATAAATGCTTCCTTTCTGTCATACCCGTCACTTAATGCCCGATGCAAAATTCCCCTCATCATTCCCTGATGTCTGGATTCCGGTCTGGTAGCAACCGCCACAATATAGTGGGAATCCACTGTTGTTTCACCCAGATGCACCTGATAAGGATTAAACTGTGCTATAGAAAGCAGCCTGCTTTCATCATCCATAATCCCGTAGATAAGATTCTCCCTGGTACAGTATTCATAATAATAATCCAGAAATTCTTTTGTATCATCGGGAAAAACTTCTTCCCACAGCGCTCTGGTCTTATAATAATCCTTGGGATTTATTCTGCATACTTCCTGTGCATTCATATTCTTTTCCTCCATGCACTATTTACAGCAGCCGCCGCACCCCTGGCAGGACCTGCCTGCAATCCGGTCATCTGCTGCCAGATCAAACAGCGGAATCAAAAGGCAGATTGCCTGGGAGCTGATCCCTTCTCCTGCTCCGGTAAATCCAAGCCCTTCTTCTGTAGTAGCCTTTACATTCACCTGATTTTCCTCTATGCCCAATGCATCTGCAATGTTTTTTACCATTTGAGGCATAAACGGCAGAAGCTTCGGCCGCTGAGCAATAATAGTAGCATCTATATTTTCTATCATATAATGATTTTCTTCTAAAAGCTGCGCCACGTGCTTTAATAATGTAATGCTGGAGATCCCTTTATACTTTGAATCTGTATCCGGAAAATGTTTTCCGATATCCCCAAGTGCCGCTGCTCCTAAAAGTGCATCCATTACGGCATGTACCAATACATCCGCATCAGAATGACCCAACAACCCTTTTTCATATGGTATCGTAACTCCGCCCAGTATCAGTTCCCGGCCCGTCGTTAACTTGTGTACATCATATCCCATTCCAACTCTCATATCAACCTCCATTTTAATCTATTGCAAAAAATGCCAAGCGGCATTCTATGCTGATATACAGCATGATCCGTTAGCTGGTCTTAACGCTTACCTATATTCATACCCTGCTGAATAAATTTCATACAGATAGTTTCACAAACTACAGAATCATTATAAGTCATGAATAAGAGAAATGTCAAAGGCATATCTATATATTGAGAATTTTCATTCTTAAGAAACGAAAAAACTCCCCGATCCTGGGACCGGGGAGTCTTCTATGTTTAAATTATAAATTACTCAGCTGCTGCTTCTGTTGTAGCTGCTTCTGTTGTTGTAGCCTCTGTTGTAGCTGCTTCTGTTGTAGCTGCTTCTGTTGTTGCAGCTTCTGTTGTAGTAGCTTCTGTTACAGCTGTTGTAGCTGCTTCTGTTGTTGTAGCTTCTGTTGTTCCTTTATCAGAACTTCCACAGCCTACTGCTAATGCTCCTGCTAATGCCATAACTGCCATTAAACCTAATACTTTTTTCTTCATAGTTGTATCCTCCTCATATTGACGAGATGCATTTGCACCTCTGTTTCGTTACAGGGGGTATCTTACCACATCCAAAATTAGAATTCCTGCTATTTTTATTAAATAAATATGAAAGTTTTCTGACGTTTCTTAATTCTTCTTAAGAATTGTGTCAAAATTTGACACAAAAAAAGCATAATGAAAATTCATTATGCTTAAGTAGCGGAAGGGAGATTTGAACTCTCGACACCACGGGTATGAACCGTGTGCTCTAGCCAACTGAGCTATTCCGCCATATTTAATTAAAAAGACATGGGACCTACAGGGCTCGAACCTGTGACCCTCTGCTTGTAAGGCAGATGCTCTCCCAGCTGAGCTAAGATCCCATGGTCAGCGGCCTGATTACCAAACCGCTTAGTCATTATACTATTAAATGCGGGAAAAAGTCAAGCACTTTTTTTGATTAAATTCTACTTTTTCTCCGTCTGGACCAACAACTGTAAAAAACTTAACTCCAAATTCAAAAAAAGGTAGTTCTTTTACCAAATAATCCAAGCTGTGAAGCCCGATTTTCCTGGCCTCGTAAAAAGCCTCCTCTATATCACACACATCCAGGGCAATGTGGTCAATATGGCCTGCGCCCCTGTTTTTTAACTCTTCCAGTCCAGCACCAACCATTTGTATTAATTCCAGAGTAAATCCTTTGTGATAAACAAAAGCTATTTCAATTCTTCCATCCGGTGTATCCAGGTACCCTCCTCCGGTTTTATGAAAGCCCAGCTTTTCATAAAATGCCATGGAGTCTTTCAGACTTTTAACCTTTACTGCAAGATGTGCCCAGCCCTGCAATCCGGTTTTACAGCCATAGTCCACACTGTCATCGTGACAGAATTCCACAACTTCCTGATTAGGTCCGATGAAATTGGCCCCTTTTACACCCGCTCTTCCAAGATGCTCATAATGGGTAATTCCGGTACTGGTGGATTCATGAAATTTTAATCCCTTATTCACTGCATCATTTACGCACTCCCCCAGATCCGGTACATCAATGGCATAATGATCCAAAATACCGTCTTTTCTATCTGCCACTTGGACCAGTTCGCTTCCGGAAGGCTGGAATAACTCTAAAACCAGATCTCCCAGCTGTAAAAATGCAACTTCAATTTTATAGGGATTCATGACGATTTTTTCATGAAATTTTTTAAAACCCAGATTGGTTTCATACCATGCAACAGCCTCTTTCAAATTTACTACCGGTATTCCAAGATGCTGGACTCCGGTTATATTCTCACTCAGGTTCATAATCTTACCTCCTCGCCATTTTTCTCTCTTTATTGTAGCACAAGTCCCGGCAGGGAGAAACCTTAATTTTTCATTAATTTTTTAAAAATGCATTATAGTATTCCCTTTTTTTCGTTATTATATATATAGGATTAAATCTGTCTGCATTCCCTTCGATGATAGCCTTTAAATTTGAACAATGCTGTTTCCTGGTTATCATCCAGATAGTTCATCCATACTTCTGTATCAATAATTCCGCTTTTGTATCTGCCAATGTAATCATTGTAACTGCACCACCAATAATCTCCCAGATTTTTCACAGTATGGCAGGCAACCGGAATCAAATGTATCTTACCACAATATTTAAATACATTCACCCAGCCTTCGATTTTCTCGCTTTCATAATATCCGCAGATCCGCTTTTGCCGCCGATGATCGGAACTTTGATTATAATAACAGGAAAACTCTCTGGTTACTTCTTTCATTACTTTTGTATTTACCCTGCTATTCTGCGTACTGATCACCATATGTACATCCGTGTCTGTGATGCAATAAGCAAAAATCCGGAATTCTATTTTTCGCCGGACTAAGGCGACAATATCCAGAAATTTTTTCTTGTCAATTTCATCTGCAAATACATTTTTCTGATTTTTCCATTTTAGATTTGAATAATAGACGTGCGTATCCCTCACTATACGTGGCATTAGATTGCCCTCCTTCATATCAGCAAATTTTCATATATTCCATTCCCACTTTTACTGCCCCTCTTAGTCCTATGATGGTGCAGTGACAATATATCCCATTTTTCGACAAATTGCAATATGTTTTACACTGTAGCAATAAGTTGTGTCAATACATGCTTTTTCTTACTCCGCAAGAAACATGCTGAATCCTGCATGCCACGTTTTGTTGCTACTTTTTTCACATCGTTAACTCCACACTCTTCCATCATAACGTATGGAGAAGGTAACGCAAAAAAACAGGCATTCAGCCAAATCAGCCAAACACCTGTCTCTGTTATTTCTTATTTAAAATAAGCTACACCGGATTCGAAGATCTTCAGATCCTGTTCTCCGTAAATATTAATTGCCACAGAAGCATCCCGTCTCTCGGAATGCGCCATCTTACCAAATACACGGCCATCCGGGCTTGTAATACCTTCGATGCAGCAGTAGGAACCGTTTACGTTCCATTCGCCGTCAGCACTCAGCTCACCATCAGCATTTACATACTGGGTAGCTACCTGTCCGTTTTTAAATAATTTCTGCAGCCATTCTTCATTTGCCACAAACCTTCCTTCGCCGTGAGATGCCGGATTTACATAAGTCTTTCCAAGTTCCGCCTGTGCAAGCCATGGGGATTTATTGGATACTACTTTTGTATATACCATTTTGGAAATATGGCGTCCGATGGTATTGAAAGTCAGTGTAGGTGAGTCTTCTGTCTGTCCCGTGATTTCTCCGTTTGGAACCAGTCCAAGTTTAATCAGAGCCTGGAATCCGTTACAGATACCAAGTGCCAGACCGTCTCTCTCATTTAATAATTTCATCACTGCTTCTTTGATTTTCGCATTCTGGAATGCGGTAGCAAAGAATTTTGCAGATCCGTCCGGTTCATCACCTGCTGAGAAACCGCCCGGGAACATGATCATCTGTGAGCTGTTAATCGCTTTTTCAAAGATTTCAACAGAATCACGGATATCTGCTGCACTTAAGTTCTTAAATACCTTTACAATAACATCTGCTCCGGCACGCTCAAATGCCTTAGTGCTGTCATATTCACAGTTGGTTCCCGGGAATACCGGTATGAATACGGTAGGTTTCGCCACTCTATTTTTACATGTATAGACTTTTTTCGTGCTGAAAAGACCATTTTCGATCACAGCATCTGCATCTGCGCATGTAACATTTACAGAAGAAGGTACCTCTGACTCTTCAGCATCCGGAACGGATTTAAATACTTTCTCTAATGTTCCCGTCCATGCTTCCAGAGCTTCATCCATGGTAATTCTGGTATCTGCATATTCAAATTCCGCTGTATCCAGAACCTCACCGATCACCGTATAGGAAATGGAAAGTTCGCCCACTTTGCCATCCGGAACTTCTGCTACAATGTTACCGAAGCCTGCTGCAAACAGATCTCTCTTGTCCACATTATGCTCAATCTTCACACCCATATGGTTACCAAATGCCATTTTACTTACTGCTGCAGCCAGTCCCTTGGCATCCAGTGTATATGCAGAGATAATTTTTCCTGCTTTTACGTCTGCAAAGAATTTGCCATACTGATCCATGATCTGTGTATAATCAGGAAGGTCGTACTCATCTGTCACGATCTTTAACAATACCAGTTTACTTCCGGCTTTTTTAAGTTCCGGTGTAATGATGTGCTTGTCGCTGGCAACATCAACTGCAAAGGATACTAAAGTAGGAGGAACGTCTATTTCATTAAAGGAACCGGACATACTATCTTTTCCGCCAATGGAAGGAAGTCCGAAACCAAGCTGTGCGCTGTATGCACCTAATAGTGCTGCAAACGGCTGGCTCCAGCGGGAAGGATCTTCGGTCATTCTTCTGAAATATTCCTGGAATGTAAAGCGGATTTTGCTGTAGTCCCCACCTGCTGCCACGATTTTAGCAACGGATTCCAGCACTGCATATACGGCACCGTGATATGGGCTCCAGCTTGATAAATAAGGATCAAAGCCGTAACTCATCATGGTAACGGTATCAGTCTTTCCTTTTAATACCGGAAGCTTCGCAACCATAGCCTGAGTCTCAGTCATCTGATATTTTCCGCCAAATGGCATAAATACAGAGCCTGCACCAATGGACCCGTCGAACATTTCAACCAGACCCTTCTGGGAACAGGTATTTAAATCTTTCAGCGTATTCAGCCATTTTTCTTTAACATCCCCTACTTCTTCTCTTACAAAGAATTTATCCTGATCTGACGGGATATCTACGGACACACTGGTTTCCTGATGTGCACCGTTGGTATCTAAAAATGCTCTGGAAATATTCACGATCTCTTTTTCTCTCCAGATCATCACCAGACGCTTCGCTTCCGTTACAACTGCTACTTCCACTGCTTCCAGGTTTTCTTCCACTGCATAAGCCAGGAACTGTTCAACGTCTTTGGGATCCACTACAACTGCCATTCTCTCCTGGGATTCGGAAATTGAAATCTCAGTTCCGTCAAGTCCAGCATATTTTTTCGGAACTTTATCCAGATAGATATGAAGTCCGTCTGCTAATTCTCCAATAGCAACGGATACTCCGCCTGCACCAAAGTCATTACATTTTTTAATTAATTTACTTACTTCTTCCCGTCTGAACAGGCGCTGAATTTTACGCTCTGTTGGCGGATTACCTTTTTGTACTTCCGCTCCGCAGGTTTCGATGGATTCCTCTGTATGTACTTTGGAAGAACCGGTTGCACCGCCGCAGCCGTCACGTCCGGTACGTCCGCCCAGCAGGATGATAATATCGCCAGGATCAGAGGTTTCGCGGATGACTGCTTTTCTTGGAGCCGCACCAAGTACTGCGCCGATTTCCATTCTCTTCGCAACGTAATTGGGATGGTAAACTTCTTTTACCAGGCCGGTTGCAAGTCCGATCTGGTTACCGTAGGAACTGTATCCGTGAGCCGCACTTCTAACTATCTTTTTCTGGGACAGTTTTCCTTTTAAAGTTTCTTTAACGGATACGGTAGGATCAGCCGCACCGGTCACACGCATTGCCTGATACACATAGGTACGTCCTGAAAGAGGATCTCGGATTGCACCGCCGAGGCAGGTTGCCGCACCGCCAAATGGCTCAATTTCCGTAGGATGGTTATGAGTCTCATTCTTAAAGTTAATCAGCCATTCTTCCGTCACACCGTCGATTTCCACGGGAACAACAATACTGCAGGCATTGATTTCATCTGATTCTTCCTGGTCGTCCAGTTTCCCTTCTTTTTTCAGCTTACGCATTGCCATCAGAGCAAGATCCATCAGGCAGACGAATTTATCATCTCTCCCTTTGAAGATTTCTTCCCTGTCTTTTAAATACTGCTGATAAGTTCCTACGATAGGATCTTTATAATAACCTTCTCCAAATACTACCTCTTTTAATTCTGTTGAAAATGTAGTATGACGGCAGTGATCAGACCAGTATGTATCCAGTACTCGAATCTCTGTCATAGAAGGATCTCTTTTTTCTTCACTTTTGAAATAATTCTGGATATGCATAAAATCCTTGAACGTCATAGCCAGATTCAAAGAACCATAAAGTTCTTCTAACTTTTCTTCATCCATTTCCGTAAAGCCATCAAATATTTTCACATCTGCCGGCTCATCGAACTTCGTTACCAGAGTCTGTGGTTTCACCATGTCTGTTTCTCTAGAATCTACAGGATTGATACAATAGGATTTGATTGCTTCAAATTCTTCCTCGTTAATGCTTCCTTCCAATACATAAGTGGTAGCTGAACGGATAATCGGTTCTTCATCCTCATTCAGGAACTTTACACATTGTACTGCGGAATCTGCCCTCTGGTCAAATTGTCCCGGAAGAAATTCTACAGAAAATACTTTTGCAAAATCGGCTATATCAAAACTCTCTTCATATAAGGTATCTACCGGCGGTTCGGAAAACACCGTATTGCAGGCAGCTTTATAAACCTCGTCGGAGATATTCTCCACATCATAACGAATCAATACACGAACACCTGTTAATGACTTGATTCCTAAATAACTGTGAATCTCATGCCTTAATTCTTTTGCCTGCACTGCATATGCCGGCTTCTTCTCCACGTACACTCTTCTAACGTTGCTCATAGGTTCCTCCATGCTATTGTGATTATATCTTAGGTTTAACTTCTTTTTTATTCTACCACCTGGTGCTGGTTATGGCAAGGAGGGTTTTTCGTTAAAATAGCTGCCAATATTGTGAGATATGTCACAAAAAAACAGATCTGTACGGGTTCTTTGTACAGATCTGCTTTTTGTCTCAGATTTATAAAGTGAATTCTATGATCAATTGCTAATGTCTGAAATCCCCTGCCAGAATTCCTCCAGTTTATCTGCCAGATTATCCAGCCGGCAAGTCTCATAATTGTCCCATTCCCTGGGAAACAGATACTGATACTGCCTCTGCAGAAAGCGTTCATCTAATAACAGTATCACGCCCTGGTCGTCATCTGTCCGGATCACCCTGCCTGCCGACTGCAGCACTTTATTCATTCCGGGATACAGATATGCATAAGAGAACCCGTCCATATTCCGCTTATCATAATAACTCTTTAAGATTTCCCGCTCATTGCAGATCTGGGGCAATCCAGTACCAATGATCAGTGCACCGATCAGGCTGTCTCTTTTCAGATCTATCCCTTCGGAAAAAATCCCGCCCATTACACAGAAGCCTACCAGGCTGTTCTCCTGCTCCCGCTCAAATTCCTGCAGAAATTCCTCCCGCTCTTCTTCTTTCATATTGCTGCTCTGGCATATGCAAAGCACGTCTTCCCCCATTTCTTCCCGGAAAATTTCCTCTACTTCGGTCATCAGCTTATAGGATGGAAAAAATACAAGATAGTTGCCTTTTTGTCCCTCCATGGCTTTTTTAATGTACCAAGCCATTTTCTGATATTCATGAAAACTTCTTCTGGTATATTTACTGCTGATATCCGTACCAATCAGCACCTTCTTTTTCCTGGGGTCAAAAGATGATTCCGCATAAATTGTATAATCATCCTCCGCCTCACTTAACAGCTCCATATAATATTTTACAGGAAGCAGCGTCGCCGAAAAGTATATGGTGCTATTCCCTTTATCCAGACACTCCTGTATATTTTTAGACGTATCAATACAGAAGAGTTTCACCTTAAAGCGCCCGTCTTCCTCCATTTCGGAATATATCACATAATTTTCATCCAGTCTCTCATGGGTATCTAAAAATGCCCTGGCTTCAAAATAAAGATTTGTAACCACCTCCTTGACTGCGGGCTGATCCGACTCTTCCAGAAATTTTTCGATTTCCGCACACAAATTCATTAAGGCGATCACAAGAGGACCCACATTTTCCAGAACCTCATAATTCTGGCATTCCCTCTTCATCTCCAGCATAATCTTATTGCATTTTTCCAGCTGGCGTTCCACTCTCCTGCTGTATGGCTTAATCGCCCTTTTTACTTCCAGAATCTCTTCCTTATACAGACTGGCACTAAACATCTGCCGTCCCCGTTCCACCAGGTTGTGAGCCTCATCAATGAGAAACAGATAGTCTCCCTGTATCCCATCCGCAAAAAAGCGCTTCAGACTGGCCCTGGGATCAAACACATAATTGTAATCGCAGATAATGGCATCCACCCACACAGATAAATCCAGTGACAGTTCAAAAGGACATACCATCCATTTTTCAGCCTGCTCCAGAATATCCTCCCGAAAAAATCGGCTTTTCTCGTTTAAAAGTTCGTACACGGCATCGTTGATCCTGTCGTAATGGCCCTTTGCATAAGGGCAGTCCTGAGGATTGCAAAGTGTCTCTTCACAAGGACAGATCTTCTCCTTTGCCGTTAAGATAATTACTTTGTACTGCAGCCCCTGCTCTTTTAAAAGTTCAAAGGCTTCTGCCGCTACTGTTCTGGTTATGGTTTTGGCTGTCAAATAAAATATTTTATCGCCCAATCCTTCCCCAACTGCCTTCACTGCCGGAAATACGGTTGAAATCGTCTTCCCCACACCGGTTGACGCCTGGATGAACAGCTTCTTCTTTCTTTGGATCGTGCGATAGACAGCACCAGCCAATCCTTTCTGTCCCTCACGGTATGGAAAGGGAAATGTAATTTCCCTGATGGAATCTGTTCTTTTCTGTCTCCATTCCTTTTGGAAAACTGCCCACTTCTGATACTCAGACACCAGTTTCTGAAACCATTCCTGCAAATCCTCAAACCGGTATTCCTGATAAAACCGCTTTATTACTTCTGTATCCAGATTGCAATAAGTCATCTGTACCCCGATATTTTCCAGCTTTTCTTCATTTGCATAGATATAGGCATAGCACATAGCCTGTGCCAGATGAATCCCCACCGGTTCATTTAAAAACTCCAGATCCCGGTAAACGCCTTTGATCTCATCGATCATCACTCCGGAATCATCTACCTGTATGCCATCTGCTCTTCCCTCAATACTGATTGCAAAATCTTCAAACTCCACCAGATGTTTAAGTGGCACCTCCGCCTTATAAGCTGCCCCCATCTGCCCCTGGATTTTCCTGTGCAGCTTACTGCCAAGCTGCATGGCTTCTTTATCCGCCATGGAGCCTCTTCGATTATCTATATCACCGCTGCGCAAAATGAATTCTACCAGATTACGCACTGAAATCCGTATTACGTCCAATTCCCTGTCTCCTATTCCATCCGCTTCCCGCAAATCGTTATAAACATTCTCCAAATATACGCTCTTGAGAACTTTATCCTTACATGATTTTCATTATAGCACAAAAAACGCATAACCTCTATCCAAGATTATGCGCCTGCTTTTCCATATGATGTTAAACGGCTAAGTCAAATTTGAATTGTACAGCTTCAAATACACGCTAAGATGCACAATACTTACTTAATACATTTTCGAACTGCATATCTTCTCCGCCGTATTTTACAGTAAGTACACGTGTCAGGTCTAAGCTTAACACGCCTAATATTGACTTGGCGTCGATGACAACTCTGTTATAGAATACATCGATATCAAAATCACATTTACCTGCAGTTGATACAAATTCTTTTACTTCATTGATTTCGGAAAGCTTAATTTTCCTTTCTGACATACTTTTCACCTCACTTAACCATGTTTGACTAATTTATTTGTTGCCATATTATGTCATGTCAAGAAGATTTTGTCAACACTGCATTTTTATGATCATTTTGTGGTATCGATTTCGTCCCGTCATTTTATCCAATTATATAAGAAAAGAATTTTCTAATCTATGAATAATAACTATTCTATTTCCTTTCGGTCTAAACTCACTATCTGCAACACCAGCAATTTATCTATGATTTTGTTCCAAATTTTTACACTGACAGTTCATATAAATTCCGGCATGTACTTTCTGCGTTTCAAAGGTACAAGCTTGCGCTGGAGCTGCTGATTCTTACGTTCCTTAATACCGATACTTTTACAGAAGCCTTTCCACAGTTCCTGAAATTCCATCTCTCTATCCGATGCCCGGTATAATTTTTCGGGATCGTTCACTTCCCCGGTAACCACAACCCAGTCTTTTCCCACCTCATGCACCATAAGCATCTGATGGGTTTTATCGTAAAGCAGAAAATTTTCATTGGGAAAACGATTGGCAAAATGATCTCCAATTACCGGAATAATCTTATTTTCCGGCTCTATCACTGAACTGAGTATTTTATTCTGAAGTTCTTTAAACCGGACAAACCCCAGATAGTGATGCGCTTCATTTCCTACA
This sequence comes from Clostridiales bacterium, assembly GCA_018365455.1. Classification (GTDB taxonomy): domain Bacteria; phylum Bacillota; class Clostridia; order Lachnospirales; family Lachnospiraceae; genus Robinsoniella. Next base: position 3,801 of record JAGZJZ010000075.1, on the reverse strand, counting down.
TTTCTTGACAGTTCAAACACCTTACAGATATGGGGATTCCCCAGATTCTGAATCACCGGTCCCCGGTAGTTGCCGCTAAGCCCCAGCACAATCATCCGGTAAATCGCATCTGCCTTGTCATCCTCCCTTGACAGAGTTGCCTGATAAACCGCCTCATAGTCTTCTTCCACCATTTTTTCCCGGATTGTTCTGGCAACCTTATATGCCTTTTCATGATCCACCGGAACATCGACGTAACTTGTAAAGAGTTCATAATTTAAATTCCCTCCGGACTGCAATGCCACATTCCCATGCCCCAGCCTGCTTGCCCATGCATCATACACCCCAGTAAATATGCCATCCGTACTGTCCTCACATCTGAATATTATCTTTTCCATTTTATTCCCAACCTCACATTATGCCTGCACAATCAACTTTTGAGCGTAGGCATTCATACCTGCATCCACATTGTAATCATCAAACAGACTCAACTGGCGATATCCGGCTGCCTCAAAGGGAAGTTTCTCACCCACGCTCAAGAGATTGCGCAATATATAATCTTCATCTATCTTTACCGGATACATCATCTTTCCCTGGCAGGTGATAAAATACAGTGCTCTTTTCAGCACAACCCCCATTTTCTTTAAATCCTCAAACTTTAGACTCCCAAATCTTCTCGCCTGCACAATTCTTCTGGCGGACTTCGTCCCGATTCCCGGCACCCGAAGCAGCATAAAATAATCCGCACGGTTTATCTCAATTGGAAAATTCTCCAGATGTCCCAATGCCCAGTCACATTTTGGATCGATCAGCACATTAAAATTGGGCCTTTTTTCCGACAGCAGTTCTCCCGCCTGAAAGCCATAAAACCGCAGCAGCCAGTCAGCCTGATAAAGCCTGTGTTCCCGTAACAGAGGTGGTCCTCCCGGAAGCATTGGCAGATTGGAGTCTTCATTTACATGCACAAAGGCGGAGTAAAAAACACGCTTTAAATCAAATTTCTGATACAGGGACTCGGCTACCGAGATGATCTCATAGTCATTTTCCGGCGTTGCACCAATAATCATCTGGGTACTCTGTCCTGCCGGCACAAACTTGGGCGCATTGCGATATACAGCCACGTCATACCGATTCTCCTCCCGTGTACTCTGAATCTGCCGCATAGGTGCCAGAATCGTCTTGCGGGTCTTATGTGGTGCCAGTTTCTTCAGTCCTTCGGACGTGGGGAGTTCCAGGTTGACACTCATCCTGTCTGCCAGAAACCCGGTTCTGTCGATTAAATCCTGGGATGCCCCGGGTATGGCTTTCACATGAATATACCCCTGGAAATGATATTCGTTCCGCAGTTTATACAGCGTCTGATATAAAAGTTCCATGGTATAAGTGGGATTGCGCAGTACTCCGGAGCTTAGGAACAGCCCTTCAATATAATTTCTGCGGTAAAATTCCATAGTCAGCTCACACACTTCTTCCGGGGTAAAAGAAGTGCGCTCTACATCATTGGAAGAACGGTTAATGCAGTACTTGCAATCAAAAATACATTCATTTGTAAATAAAATTTTCAACAGTGAAATGCATCTGCCGTCAGCAGAAAAACTGTGGCAGATACCCGGTGCTATACAATTGCCGATTCCTTTCCCATTCCCCTTGCGGTCCACGCCGCTGGAAGTACACGCCACATCATATTTAGCTGCATCCGATAAAATCTGTAATTTGTCATAGACACTCATCGATTCCTGTATCTTCATAATATTTATAGCCTCACCCCAAACATTTGTTTGTCTTTATTGTAGCACATGCTTGTCAGGGATGCAAGTTTTTTCGAACATATATTCGCTTTTTATGTTATTAATTTCTATGCTTTTTCTTTTTGAATCTGTCTTTTTTAAACTTTTTACTTTTTCATTCGTGATTTCGGAAAGAATACTCTTTCCCAATCACAAGACACTTTGAATTGCCGCCATGTCCGATCTCCTCTGTTTTTGCAACCGGAAGAGATGGATTATCCGCGGCTTCCATCAAAAGATTTTCAATCGCATATTTATTTGACCTGTCCAATTCCGAGAATGTACCAAGAAGAACCCCTGCAGAATGTTGGAATACGCCCATCTGTTTTAACTGATACAGGAACGTTTCTAACTTTGCTCTGTCACCGCTTCTGCTCTCCAGAAAAAGAACTTTATTACGAACATCCGGAAAATACGGTGTTCCCGCCAGTTTTAAAAGGCACCGGATATTGCCGCCCACAACAATTCCTTTCATTTCCTGCTGCTGACAGAATCGGTAAGAAAAGCGATACAAACTGTCTCCTCCCTGAAGCATAGTTTCCCCAAAATTTCTCTGCTGCCTCCCGGCTGTCTCGAACCGTGCGTTAAAATTGCCTGATGCACAGAGGTTGCGAATTTGGTATAAATATGTCTGGCATCCTGTTTTTGTATAAATCCCATTCAATACAGTTGTCAGGTCACTATAGCCAAAGAAAGGCTTTGGATTTTTCCGGATCAGTTCGTAATCCAGGTATTCCAGGATTCCATTGGCAAGGTCCCCGCCTGAGACATCAAATACGGCATCTATATCATTCTGCCTGTAAAATTCCATCAGCGCTTCCCCGCGTTCTTTAGCCCCACTGCTGTAACCTTCACTATTTTCAAAAATGCAGGGACTGATTACAGGCACCAGTCCCATTTTCATTAATATGTCTGATAAATCATTTATCTGTTCCTTGGATGTCAGTGGTAATCCGTTGGAACAGGCTGTAATTCCTGCTTTACTTAAAGGTTTCATATTATGATCTATTCCTTTCTACGTGCCTTTACCATTTCGCCGTTCAATTTCTCCTTACAGCATTCCCGGAGTGTTTTTGGAGGATTGTCTTCGTCTGGCTCCCACCTGATACTAAACGGCACTGCACAGCACTAAAAGAAGCAAAAATACCTGCCGGTAATCTGTTTATATACAAGATACTCCTCGCCAAATACTATCTCCAGGTATTTTTCTTCCTGAAGAATCTGCAAATGCAGCACCAGAATCGTACATACCGTAACAGCTAAAAGTATGGGATTAAAAAATGCAATTAAAATCCCCAGATACATCAAGTCAAATCCTAAGAATGCTGGATTCCTGCTATACTTATAAATTCCCTCCGTTATCATCCTGGTTTCTTCCTGATCCGGAATCCCGGCGCGCCAGCTGTCCCGCATCGTCCACATGGCAATGATAAATATAACAACTCCCGCAGCTGCTGCAAGGATCCCCACAGTACGTATGAATTCGTTAAAATACCAGTGTCCACCATTTAAAATACTGCCCAGTTCAAAAAATACAATAAGCACCGTCAAAACGCCCAAAGCTCTTTCCACTAAAAGCGTAACACTGTCCTTCTTGCCTTTTCCCATCTGATTTGTTTTAATTCCTTTTTTCCTCTGCAGCAGCATTTTCATAAAATATGCCCCATAAAAAGATACTAAAATTAAAATACCGCCAATCTGCAACATACTCATCCAAATCCCTCCTGTATTAAATTAATATATGTTCACTTGTTCATATATGATAACATATATTATTTCAAATGAAAAGCATTTTCTCAATTATTATTACATATCCGGAGAATTCTATGCCAGAGGTAATAATTTCAGGTACAAATATAATTCGAAAACTTCATATCTTTACTTAATAAGTAGATAGGATGGCCTTGCGGTTTATAAAATTCTAAATTTGGGTTTAGCTGAGTAAGGACGCTTTGTATAAGATAGGTAGTGTACGAAAAGATGGGCGTGGGAAACTGGTATGGACTCCGTCAGCTGGCCGCAGAACTGGTATTTT
>JAGZJZ010000074.1 GCA_018365455.1 Clostridiales bacterium | reverse complement strand
AACTAATGATTCATTGTTCTTACATACCTAATTTTCAGGGGATCTATGACCCCTTAGGTAAGTGCGTCTCAAAATCTACTTTTCTTTTCACTCTTTCTCCTTTTTTCATAATCTAAGATTCTGTAAAAGAGATGTGACGGCATATTACAGAATCATATTCTAATGAACAATGAATTTCAATATATTGATTATATCCTGATTTAAAAATACTTTCAACACCATCTGTTCTTGTTTTTCCACTCTTTATTCCACTCATGATATTCCCGGTATTTCCTTCGCCTGGGTATCACCACAAAAATCAGCAGTAATCCAATTAATAAAACGGTTCCCATATTTCCCTACCACTCCTTATTCTTTACAATTTTAACGGAAGCCGCTACGGAAATCCCTATCATTAATATAAGGTATATCAAAATAAAACAGGTAATCATCTGTTTGTTCTGACCAATAGCATCCAGGAATGCAAGATTTTTAAGGTTGACTTTTTCCAACACAAACATGGTAAGAAGAACCCCAACTACCGGTATATACATGAAGACCCTTCCTTTAATCGGACCAAATTTATAATATCCTGGAATCTGAAATGCAATATAGGTAATAAAAAGTATGCTTCCTACAAGGGCAGCAAAAAGCACCTCCGATAGTGATGTGGTTACTCCCAGTGAATTTAATATGAACGGCTGTACAATACTGGATACCAACAGAGAAAAAGCTCCCAGCAGGAACAGATGAAGGTATTTTCCGCATACCAGTTCTGCGGCAGTAACCGGCAAAGTTCCATAGAGGCGGTGCATATCATTTTTTTCCGCTACGGTAAAGGTGTAGATAGATGACATAGCCATTAAAAACATTGCAAAGGATATTCCGGTTATCAGGGAACGGTATACTAATACAAAAACAAAAGGAATACAAATTGTAACACAAATTGATTTTAAATAATAACGTATCAGCATAAAATCCAGTTTAGAAGCTTTAAAAATCTTATCCATATTAAAACTCTCCTTTATTCATAAATATTATGAGATCGTCAATGTCCGCCTGTCTGTTTTGTAAATGGGATACTTTTGACAAATGTTCTGCTTTGACCAGACCTTCAAAATGATCCCCTGACAATTTCGTACTTAAAAGCAGGGATTTAATATCCGGTGTCAAATATCCTTTGACACCGGAAACAATCAGGTACATTTCTGTAAGATCTTCTTTTTTTCCGGTGTAAAACAGTTTGCCGTTGTTGATAAAAGTAATGCTGTCTGCAATTTTATTCAGATCCGGTGTGATGTGTGTAGAAAAAAGCACACTGTGATTTTGATCCTCTGTAAAATCTATTAAGATATCCAGAAGTTCATCCCTGGATACAGGATCCAGACCGCTGGTGGGCTCATCCAGAATCAAAAGTTCTGCCTTGTGGGAAAAGGCGCAGGCTAACATAAGTTTCATCTGCATTCCCTTTGACAACTCTTTTACGCGTTTGTTTTTGCCAATGTTAAAGTCATTCAGATAACGGTAAAATATTTTTCTGTTCCAGTGTTTATAAAACATGCCCATGGACTTTTCCACATCCGGCATTTTCCACTCGTCTACAAAAAAGTGGGAATCAAAAACCACACCGATACGCTCTTTAAAAGCCTGCTCCTGCTTGATATGATCCATCCCCAATACAGAAACGGAACCTGTCTGGCATCTAAGTAAATTCAGGATTAATTTAATTGTTGTGGTTTTACCGGAACCGTTTTTCCCAATTAGCCCCATGACAGAACCGGTTGGAATGGAAAAGCTGATATTCTGTAATGTAAAATCTTCAAATGATTTTAACAAATTCTTTACGCACAATGCATCTTTCATTACATTGACCTCCTCATATAAACTGTTATTTTCTTGTTGACTTCTTGCTTTATTTTTGTGATGAAATCATACCTCAAAAATGCATGCTGTGCCAAAATGTCCGTAATCGGTATCTAAATGTCCATAAACGGTATCCGCTGCCACCTGCCGCTGCATTTTGGAAATGCCGGCTCCTGATCTTTTATGATTTCGTTATAACAGAATGCAAAAAAAGCCTTACAATCGTAGGTAAGACTGGGTATATTTAGAGAAAATGATCCATTGACTATTCACCATAGTCATTTGGATTTTTTATATTCAGATACATTTAATACTGCATAAAAACTTTGTCTGGAAGATATTGCGGGATCCATACATCTTTGTAAAAGCCAGTGCTGAAGACTCGTTAAAAAGCACATGCATGAATCCCTTTTTTATTTTTAATGGTTGTATACCTGGGAAATACCGAAGCAGGGTATAATTTTATCGAACTACATCGATCTCTTTTGGTGCATCCACCTGCACATCTAGCGTCCCATCCGATCGCATTTTACAGAAAACAGATATGTCACCATATGGTGTCGGATATGTTCCGCTTGCCCAGCTTAGATCTCCCAAATTAGGTTTTACCGATACCTTTTTACATCCTGGTTCCAGTATTTGAATTCCCATCACATTTTCCATGATCCATGGAGTTACTCCAGAGGCCCATCCATGGCAGAGGCTGTGGCGGTAACCCACATAGCAGTATCTTCCGTAATTGCCATGTACATTGACTCGTGTTTCATCATCTGAGATATGATCGATTGGTGCAGCATTATCCAGCCAGTCTACGTCAAAATCCTCCCAGAAGGTGGTTGCCCCCAGGGATAACATTCCTCCCCAGTATTCACGGATACAATCCAGACATCCCCTTATGTCTCCCGCCATTGCGCGGGCTGTAAGAATATAATAACCCATAAACGTAGACATTCCTCTCGACCCGTCAACTTTTAAGAGCTGCTCATTAACTCTTACCGGATCTTTCAGTCCCGCCATAACCAAAAGTGCCGCTGCCTGTTTTGCATTCTTATAATCCACATTATATGACGCAAGTTTTTTCCTGTCCTCCTTGCACTGGCGAACCAGTTTTTCTTCCCCAAGGACTGTGAAAATATACTGTAATTTCTCTGTAACCAAAGCATGCAGTGCCTGCAGACCAGCATCTACAACTGACTGGTTCTGGTAAGATGGCCAGTCAACAAACCTCACTTCAGGTGTATTATCTTTGCCATTTTCGTCAATTCCATCAGACAGTTGTCGGTAAAGCCCTTTCAGGTATTCCCTTTGCGTTTCCAGATATGCCAGATCTCCGGTATAGATAAACCAGTCATGCTGTATGATTACCCACCACATGGAATAGGCTGGAAACCCGTTCATCCATCCCGGAAGAGGTGTTTCTTCCCTGACGAAGTCGAGACTTCTGGGAACGCTCTCATCATATCCAAATACGGTTTTTATAGTAGTTACCTCCGGATGCATATCTCCAACCCATACCAATCGGTCTCTTTTAATTCCATCCCATATGTAGTTCTGCATATTCAGATGTACAGTATATGCCCCCGTGTCCCAAATACGGTTCAATAAAGTATCACTACAGGTAAATTTACCTCTATACGGAATATCCTTATAAATTAATATTGACTTCACCGTCTTAATTTCCAGTTCTGCTTCATCCAATAAATCAATCCGCACAAAACGAAACCCGGTTTCTCCAATCTGGTTCATGCTCATATCCCGTACCTCTACAATCATATCCCGGTTTGCATGATCATTCGTAGCATTCGTCTTTCCACCTATTTCACTCATTGCTTCCATAGCAGACTCCCCAAATCGAACCCTCACCCGAACTCCTTGAGGCACACCTGTTTTCCACACCAGCAATGAGATTCCCCCCATGATTTCAACGCCAAAATCCAGAAGAATACCGGCACTTTCTCCTCTGTTCTTTAAGATACACGGTTTTATTGGCATCAATGAAATCTGAGGTGAACGGTTCTCCAGCAATACCCTGCTGTTTTCAACTACAGACTTACAGCCCTTTGATTCCCACAGTATTTTCTGAGGTGTCATATATACTCGTTTTCTATTATCATTTTCACAACTTTTTAAAATGCTGTTATCCATTATGCGGAAAATGCTGTTATTCTGTTCTCTGTCGCCGATCATATTTTATCCCCCTTTATCATGCGCTTTGCAGTAGACTTTCTTTTCATGATGCTAAGTTTATTCTCAAAATAGCATGTATTTCCATTGTCAATATTTGAAAGAAGTAATTCAAACGCTTTTTCTCCAAATTTAACTTTATCTAAACTCATTGTCGTTAAAGAAGGTTCCCAATATTCCCCATAACTAATCCCATCAAACCCCATAACAGATATATCTTCCGGAACCTTGTAACCCTTTTCTTTAATAGCCTTCATAGCTCCAAGAGCCATCAAATCATTGAGACAGATTACAGCCGAAAAGTCTCTGCCTGACTTTATTAATTCCTTAGCATAATAATAGCCGGCAGTTATATCAGTAGTATAAGGATATTCTCCGTCAAACAATAAATTTTCTCCGCAAGGCAGTCCTAAGCGTTCCACCATCTTAAGATAACAAATACTCCTTAAATCATAAGGCAAGCTTCTCCCAAGTCCGCTTAAGTATGCTATTTCTCTGTGCCCCAGACTGTAAAGGTATTCCATTGCCTCATGCATTGCTGCCATATGGTCATTTTCTATTGAAGAAACTTTCCTGTAATCTGCCCCTACATTGCCGCTGACTAATACTTTAATCCCATTGTCAACCAAATGATAAAGTTTATCCATATTAAACTTGTAAGGAATAGCAGTTACAAAAACTCCATCTAGTCTTCTCGTAATAAAGTTATCAAAATATTCGTCCAGTTTATTAAAACCTGTACAGATATTTACAAAATAATTTTTTTCATTTGCCGCACGTTCAAAGCCTTTAACAATTTCACCAAAAAAAGGATTCGAAATATCTTCTAATACAATTCCTATTTGCATGGTTTTTTTTGTAGACAAGCTTCTCGCTATCATATCTGGTTTGTAGTCCAGAGCTTTTACTGCTTCTAATACTTTCTTTACTGTTTCGTCTTTCACTTTATGCGGACAACTTAGAGCATTTGATACTGTAGCAGTGGAAACTCCTGCCAGCTTTGCCACATCCAATCGTGTCGCTTTCATTCACTGTCAACTCCTTTACTCGGGTAAATTTATTTTGAAAAAAATAAAATATTAATTCACTTAATTATATACAGATTGTATAATTACATGTGATTTTATAACTAAAACCTATCAGATATATGAACAAATGTCAACATAAATATTTGCAATAATTTTACCCGGGTAATATTTTATTATCTTTTAGATAGATCTGGCAGTGATGATCTGATCTGAGTTATACAAAAAAGTACCTCATATTTTAAGATTTCATCAGAATTCTTAAAACAAAGGTACTTATTTTTCTCGTCAGTTCTTCGCTGCTTCAAAATCTCCCACCAGTTCTTTGCAGGCATCCATAAAAATGCCCACATCCACAGAATACGAGACATACCGTACTCCCTGGGCGACCCATTTATTCATACCCTTTCGCGTATCCACAAAGGTTCCGATCTGAATATTCCTGCGCATTCCCATATCGACAATGAAATTCATATATTCCAGTACTTTCGGGTGGTCAATCTGCCCTGGAACTCCAAGTGACTGTGAAAGGTCATAGGGACCAATAAAAATAATGTCAATTCCTTCCACTTCCATGATCTCCTCCAGATTACTAATCGCTTCTGCGCCTTCAATCTGAAGGGTAACAAGAATTTCATTGGAACTTTTAAAATATTCTTCTCTGGGCATTGACGAATAATGCGCTGCCCTCACAAACCTGCATATTCCACGTTGTCCATTAGGATAAAACCTGGCTAATGCAATTGCCTTTTTTGCCTGAAGTGCATTGGTGATCTGGGGAATCTGCACCGCGCCAGCACCAAGATCCAGTGCTTTGCCGATTGCCTGCTCCGATATTTCGGATACTCTTACAACCGGCAGAATACCGGTTACATTACAGGCCCGGATCAGATCAGACAGATTAGAACTTGCTGCCGGACCATGTTCCATATCCAGAATGCAGAAATCAAATCCACTGTATCCCAATATTTCAATAAAGGAAGGATCCAGTGTTTTGCAAAAGGGTCCAAGCACCGGTTCCCTTGAAATTTTGTCTTTAAAATCCTGAATAACGTTAGCTTTCATTTCCATCCTACACACTTCCTTTCTACCATTCCGCCACAGTTCCATCGCTGTTGCGCCATACCGGATTCTTCCAGTTATGACCAGCCTCTGCCATCTTTTCCACATACGTTTCGTTTATTTCAATTCCAAGTCCCGGTTTTGAAGGTATCTGCACTACTCCGTTTCGATACTCAAATACCTTAGGATCAGCCAGATAATCCAACAGGTCACTGCCCTGATTGTAATGTATTCCAAGGCTCTGTTCCTGAATAAATGCGTTAGGTGTACAGGCATCCATCTGCAGGCAGGAAGCCAGTGCAATGGGTCCAAGGGGACAGTGGGGTGCCACTGCAACATCATAGGCTTCCGCCATGGCAGATATCTTCCGGCACTCCAGAATACCTCCTGCATGGGATAAATCCGGCTGGATAATATCTACAACACCCTGTTCGAAGATTTTCTTAAAATCCCACCTGGTAAATAGCCGTTCTCCGGTAGCGATTGGGGATGCCGTGTATTTGGCAATTTCCCCAAGTGCCTCGTAGTTCTCACACAATACCGGTTCTTCAATGAACATCAGGTGAAACTGATTCAGTTCCTGCACCAGTATCTTCGCCATACTCTTATGTACCCTGCCGTGGAAATCCACCGCAATGCCAAAGTACTTTCCGCATTGCTCACGGATTGCCGCCACACGTTCACAGACTGCATCTACTTTTGCGAAACTGTCAATATATGCCATTTCCTCCGTAGCATTCATTTTGATCGCCTTAAACCCCAGGTCTTGCTGCCGTTTTGCCTCTATCCCCACATCAGAGGGGCGGTCTCCGCCGATCCAGCAGTATACGTCAACGTGGTTCCGGCACATGCCTCCTAAAAATTCATATACCGGCATATTGTAATATTTTCCTTTTATATCCCACAAGGCCTGTTCAATTCCGGATATTGCACTGGATAAAATAGGACCTCCCCGGTAGAAACCGCCCCGGTAGAGCACCTGCCAGATATCTTCTATCCGTCTAGGGTCACTGCCGATTAAATAGGTTTTCATTTCTTCCACGCATGCCTTAACAGATTCCGCTCTGCCTTCTATAACCGGCTCTCCCCATCCGCAGATTCCTTCATCCGTTTCAACCTTTAGAAAAAGCCATCTGGGCTGCACCATATATAATTTCAAATTTGTAATTTTCATTTCATGTATCCTTTCTCTATAGTTCGTTATAGTTCCTTATAGTTCGTTTAATTTTGTCATATTCTCATCTGTATTTTTCCATTTAGTCCATCCCGATTAACAATTATAAGTACTTATCATGCCTCCTCCCCGGAATACATCATGTCATCTGACGTCTGATGTCTTTACTATATAGTATCATAACGCAAAGATTTGTCAATGCTTTTTACTACAAAATAACTAATTGTTGAATCAAAAAAAACATGATACAATAAATGCGATTAAGCATAACATCGTTGATCATGTTCCATTTTAACAAAAAAATATTATCTAATGAACCTTTGGAGAAACTATCTATGTACGAATTTGAAAATATAGCCGATAAACCGTTGGCAGAAAAAGTTTCCGATGCAATAATTGAATTAATTATAACAAATAAAATCAAAGCCGGTGAAAAGCTGCCCAATGAATTCCAGCTGGCGGAAAGCTTGAAGGTGGGCCGCAGTACTATCCGGGAAGCGGTCAAAATCCTGGTATCCAGAAATATCGTGGAAATACGGAGGGGTTCCGGAACATTTGTCTGTCAGGAACCAGGTGTAGTGGACGATCCCCTTGGCTTTACCTTCATAAAAGACAAAAGACAGCTGGCAATGGATCTGATCTCTGTAAGAATGCTGATAGAACCTCAGATGGCAGCGCTTGCAGCCCGCAACGCAGACGAATCTGATCTCCGTGAAATAAGTGAACTCTGTTTAAAAATAGAGCAGCTTATTAAAAACAATAAAGATCATACGGAATCCGATATCGCCTTCCATGCCTGCATTGCACGTGCCAGCAGAAACATTGTACTCCAGAGCATCATCCCCATTATCGATCGCAGCGGTATTGATTTTATAACTACTCTTACCCAGCGAATTCTAAAAGATGAGACTATCAAGACCCACAGAAAAATCGTGGATGCCATTCTGTCCCATGATGAAAAGGCTGCCTCAGAAGCTATGGCAGAGCATCTGAGTACAAATTTACATTATATGCAGTTAGAAATGGAAGGTGGTAATTCTGTATTATAACTGATATTTATGACATAACTGCAATTTATAACATAAATGTATTTATGGCATACATGATTTTTTATAGCTTAACAATCTTTTAGAAATAATGAGAGACATCTAACGGCAAAGCTGCTATTAAAATAGTATCAAAAAAATAAAGCACCAGATAAGCCGATTATCTGGTGCTTTCACAATTCATTTTATATTGTATTTCAAAACTAGCCCATGTTCTAATCACGCAAATCCACAATTCTCGTACAGACCCGCTCAGCCAGCGCTTTATTATGTGTCACCATCAGTAGCCCCAGATTCCTGCTTTCCACTTCCCTAAGCATTAGTTTCCAGATCTGCGCCTGTGTAATCACATCCAGCATGGTACTCATTTCATCTGCCAGCAGGAAATGTGTTCCATGAAAGAGCGATCTTGCCACACAAAAACGCTGCAGCTCTCCCCCGGATAATTCCCGGGGATAGCGTCCCAGCCACTCACTTTCGATGCCCAGATCCTCCATTACCTCATTCCGGAACATGCCGGATTCCTCCAGTACTTTTTTCATCTTCCATCTGGGATTAATTGCCTTTTCGGGATGCTGGTAGATCAACTGGACAGGACAGACACCTTTGGGAATCATTGGTTTTTCATCCAGCAATATTTCTCCCTGATCCGGCTTTATATAACCGCCCATCAACCGTAGCAGCGTACTTTTCCCATAGCCGCTGGGTCCTACCAGACCTACCCGCTCTCCTTCTTCCACTTTCAGATTCACATCCTTTAAAATCCAGGGAGCATTATCATGATATTGAAAACTGACATTTCTAGCTTCAAGTTGCATGAATACACCTCACAGTTCCCCTACGCAATTCCTGCATAGGTATTTTTTCTTCACATTCCTTCGTCCTAAGAGGACATCTTGGTGAAAACAGACATCCTTTAGGAAGGGCTTTTGCGTATGGCTGAAATCCCGGTATGGGTTCAAATCCGTTTTGGGGCAGCGCGTTCCAGAGCGCTTTGGAGTATGGATGCCGCAGTGCCGATGGTCCTGTGATAAAATCGGAGGATGGTGCCATCTCTACCGTTGTTCCTGCATAAAACACAGCCACCCTGTCCGCCACATGAAATGCCAGGTCAATGTCATGGGTAATTAATATCACGGATTTCCCGCTGTCCGCCATTTCCCGAAAGCACTGCAGTGCCTCTAATGCCATTTCCAGATCCAGACCAGGCGTTGGCTCATCTGCGATAATCAGCTGTGCGCCGCTGATGATTGCCGTGGAAACCAAGACTCTTCGCGCCATACCACCCGACAGCTGGAACGGATAATACGTTTCAATCTTCTCATTCAGTTTAAACCGTTCAAATACTTCTTTTTGCGCATTTTTCTTTTCTGTACCCGGATGCTCTCCCAATACCTGGGAACCAATGCGCATCGACGGATCCAGATAAGCTACCGACTGGGGAATCAATGCAATTTCCGTTCCACGCAGTGCTTCTTTCTTTTTTTGTGTTAAGACTTCTCCTTTATATAACATTTCACCGGATATTGCAGCATTTTCCGGGAGAAGCCCCATAACCGCATGGGCAAGCAGGCTTTTCCCAGAACCGCTGGATCCGGCTATCGCTACGATTTCCCCGGGCTTTACATCCAGGCTTAAATTCGAGATAACTTTCAGGTCATACTGTTCCAGACCGGTATCATACATATGGAAAGAAACTGATAAATCCTTTACCTGCAGAACAGGCTCTCTGAGTGAATCACTTATTACAGACATTTTAACCTCCTATTCATGTGCACTGTATGGGTCTACGATTTTCTTTAAATTTTCACCCAGCCTGTCGAATAACAGAACAATGATAACCAGCATCAGTCCCGGGAAAAATGCCAGCCACCACATGCCGGTGGAAATATATTTCATGGATTCTGATAAAATAATTCCAATTGCCGGCTGTTCCGGTGACAACCCAAATCCCAGGAATGTCAGGGAAGATTCATGCATGATAGCATGGGGAAACATCAGGATTAATCCGATGATAAACTGGGGAACCATATGCGGCAGTATGTGGTTAATAGTAATCCATCTGCTGGAATGCCCCAGCCTTCTGGATACTTCTATGTATTGCTGGGAACGGATCTGAAGTACTTCACTTCGAATCAGACGTGCCAGTCCGGTCCAGTGTGTTACCGCAACTCCAATCAGAACACCTTTTAAACCTTTTCCGCAGGCAAATGATATTAAAATTAATAATACTGTGTGGGGAATTCCCATGACTAAATCAATCAGCCAGTTAATAAAATGATCCAGCAGGGTAGAACCGGATGCTGCAGCCACCCCTACAAATAGTGCAATTACCGCACTGACTGTGGATGCAACCGTTCCAACCACAATGCTGATTGACAAACCTTTTACCGTTCTCACTAACATATCTCTGCCCAATAAATCTGTACCAAATGGATGCTTTAAGGATGGCTTTAGTCCTTTTTGGGAAAAATCAGCCTGTATCAGATCATTGCTCATAAAAGTACCCGCAAGATATACCCCCAGTATAAATAGAAAGATAACAATAATTGTAATAATCGTGCGTGTTCTGCGGTTTATGCGCATCTTTTTTACTTTCGTTCTCTCAGCTACACTATTGTTCACTCTGATATCCCTCCCTGATCTGCGGATCAACCACTCCGTAAATGATATTTGCAAGCAGATTTCCCGTGAATACAAAAACTGCACTGAATAACGTAATTCCCAGCAACAGCGGCACATCTGATCCCATGCCTGCTGCGGAAGCCGCTGCTCCCAGTCCCGGATAGGAAAATACCGTTTCCGCCAGTACCGATCCGCCAAACAATTCACTAAAGGAACCAAACTGCATGGTAACTGCCGGAAGCATAATATTGCGCAGACCGTGTCTCTTCAGAATGTGCAACCGGGACTCTCCTTTAGCTTTTGCAAAAAGCACATAATCGCTTTCCAATACATCTGTGAGTTTTTCCCGGGTATGCAGTGCAATATTGGCAAATGACAAAAAGCTCAGTGTCAGCGCCGGCAGAATAAGATGGTGGAGCCGCTGCCAGATCGTGACCTGATCCGACGGCACTCCTTTGGGAACACTCATTCCCATAGGGAACCATCCCAGCTTAGCCGAAAAGACCATCAGCAGTACAATTCCAATCCAGAATGTGGGAATGGCACACATGGTCAGACAGATCTTTTTTAAGATTCTGTCAGGCCATTTTCCATTGAATGCTCCCATGATACAGCCGATGGAAAATCCAATGATTCCCGATAGCAGCCATGCTGTAATCATAAGTGCCAGTGATGCCGCAAACTTTTCCCCTATAATATCCAGCACCGGTCTTCTATAGATCAAAGAGGTTCCGAAATCCCCATGGAGCAGGGATTTCGCCCAAATGCCAAACCGTTCCACAGGCGGCTTGTCCAGTCCCCAGTACTGGGCAATCTTCTCTCTCTGTTCCATACTTACATTTGGTACAGCGCCCACATACTGCTGTACCGGATCCACCGGCGACATACTTACCAGAATGAAGCTTATGATACTGATTGCAATTAAAAGTGTAACCAGCCTGATCATATAGCGGCCGGTAGTCTTAATAAATCTTTTTTTCCCCACTTTCATTTCTCCTTTTTCCAAAATTTATATACAAAAATATAATGTATAACACAGCTGACAGAATGCAATTTTAAAACACGCTCTAACGCAATTAGGGGACCCGGCTGAATCGCCTGTCCCCGTAAAGTTTCATTATGAATTCCATTTCCATTCTGCCAGATTTGCAATCAATGGCCATGCAGCACCATGTGCATGGATCCTCTGTTTACCAATATCCAGTCCGTCTTTTACATAATACAGATGCGACATATTCACATAGAATGCCCAGGGTGCCTCACCCCGCATGGAAGTACCGGTTGTCCCATCCCATTGTGCTTTCTTCCACCATTCCAGTGATTCTTCAAATGTCTTTGAATTCATAGCTGTATCCAGATATTTATCCACTGTTTCATTTGTAAAAAATTCAGGATTATAGAAATCAGTTTTTCCGGCATTGCTGCTGTGGAATAACATATAAGAAGTCATCGGGCTGTCCGATCCCCAGCCCATGATCATGGGTTCGGAGAACATTCTCTTCACGGTATCATCTGCACTGACACCTTCCACATTGATTGCAATGCCCAGATTTTCTTTAGCCTGGTTTGCCACCGACATGGCTACTGCCTGCCTCATGGAATCTCCTGCAAAATACATCAGGTTAAATTCAGCCTTTAACCCGTCTTTTTCCCGGATTCCATCATTATCTGTATCAATCCAGCCTGCATCTTCCAAACCTTTTACGGCATAAGCAATATCGGTATCGATTTTATCCTCTTCGTTCCACCAGGGAAGTCCGTCACATTCAGAATATGCCGGGTTTGCAAAATCGTTCAATGCCTCACTGATGATTTTTTCACGGTCAATTCCATAACTCATAGCTTTTCTGACTGCTAGATCGGAAGTAACATTATTTCCGATCTTATATCCGTCTTCTGTAACTTTTCCTTCATCTGGTACAGTTGGCATTGTAATTCCGCGGTTATCAACGGAGTCTACCGATTCCACCCGCATTCCGTCAATCTGTGTGGTTGCCAGCGTTGCTGATGTAAGTGCAATGTCCACATCTCCTGACTGGGCAGCTACAAAACGGGCATCTTCTTCCTGCACAAGAAACACCGCTTTTTTAATTTCCGGCTGTTCTCCGTAATAGTCTTCATTTACTTCAAAAATGAACTGCTGACCTTTATCCCACTGGGTTAATTTATAAGGTCCTGATCCAATTGGCTCCATGCCAAAATCGTCGGTATAGGAATCTTCCGGTACAATACCCGCTCCTGCCACCGTATAAATAAAAGTCACACATGGTTTATTTAGTTTAAATTCTACCGTATGATCATCAACCGCCGTACAGCTATCCAGCATTGTCAAATCCACATAAGTTGCTTTTTCTTTCGTTGTGTTAAAAGTAAATGCAACATCGGATGCATTCAGTTCTTCACCGTTTGTAAATTTAACGCCATCCCGGATTTTAAATGTCCAGGTTAATCCGTCTTCGCTCATCTGATAATCTGTAGCAAGGTCATTCTCCAGTTTATTATCTCCGTTGATTTTAACAAGTGTACTATAGAGCGGTGAACCAGTGTAACCAAATCCGGTACAGGGATCCCAGCTATCCGTATCATTGGAAAAACCAACGGTAATTTCTCCCGCTTCCATATTTTTGTTTTCGGTACCCTGGCTTTCGGAACTCTGAATGGCGCTTTCCTGGCTGTCGTTTCCCTGGCTCCCGGAATTTTTGCCTTCGGTACTCTGATTTTCCGTACTCTGTCCTTGTGCTGCTTTATCATTCTGCTTCGCAATTGTTGTTCCCGAATCGCCTGAGCTGCTGCAGCCTGATAAAATTGCTGTCATGCAAAATAGTGCTATGACTGTTTTCATTCTCTTTTTCATATTGTATTTCCTCCCATTTCTGTTGTGTTTTTCCATTATATCTATAAACAATATGTCACACAAGCTCCCCCTGGGGTTTTTTTTATTTTATAAGCAATATATTTAGAGTTAATGAAATTGTCAGAATTAGACGAAAAAAAGACAGTTACATTTTCTGAAAACTGTCTTTCATACTTATACCACTGCATACCGCTGACTGGTCTGCGGTACTGCTTCAATTGAAAGTATGGAACGCTTTTGTTCCATACTTATACCACTGCATACCCCACAGTTTCTTCATACAGCGCCCGCAGGCTTTCTAATTTCCAGTCTTCCGTCGACCCGTTCCCCATGGTAACCATTAAGCGTCCATCTTCCCGCCAATAGGCATCCAGAAGATACCTGACTTCCTCTCTCACCTCTTCCGGCGATCCAAAAGGTATCGTCTGCTGCACATCGAATCCCGCAAGAATACAAATCTTGTCTCCGTATAAGGCGGCAATCCTTTTTTCATCCATGGTATATTTTTGTATGGGATGAATGACATCCAGCCCAATTTCAATAAACTCAGGAAGAAACAACTCAACGTTTCCGCAGGTATGAAGCCAGAAATGGGTACCTAGTTCATGTGCCTTTTCGAATATCTGCTGATAATAGGGTTTGAAGAATTTCCGGAAGATATCCAGTGAAAAAAACGGGGAGTTTTGTGTTCCCAGGTCATCTGAGACAAAGAATCCGTCGATTTTCATTTCTGTGCAGGCTCTCTCCATAATCCGTATATAGAAGTCCGTTAGTTTTTGATAGAGGCGGTGGATTTCATCAGGGTATAAATAAAAATCCATCAACGCATTTTCCATGCCCCGCAGCGACCAGTGTCGTTCAAATAATCCATACCACCATCTTGCCAGGGTATATCGTTCTCCGGTGGGCTTCTTCTCCGGGATCAGCCCAGGATACTCAGGATCCGGAAATGTCTCAAAGAATTTTTCTGCTTCCCCGCTCTCCCAGTCTTCAATTAAAATCCTGGCATCCCATCCTTTTTCCTTCATTTCTTCCATATCTGTGCCTGCCCAGCGGTATTCCGGATCATCTGCCGGAGCATGAATCAGATCGGGGATGTTAAGAAACACATCCTCGATGTCTCTGGGATAACCGGAGAGCCATGCTTCTCTTTCCTTTGGATTCCAGTCAAACACATTCTCTCCGATCCACAAATCATAGAGAATCGGAGGTCTGGATGCTGCTCCTCTGCCATCAATTACGTCTTTTACTTGCTGCTTGCTTAAACAGTTCATTTGACCTACGCTCCTTTTCTTGCATGCGGGTGCCGAATTCTAATCCCGCTCATAGCAGGAAACCAGCAGCTCATACATTTCCTCAATGTCAGCCACTCTCGGGTTGTTCAGATAATCGCCCAGTACCTGTCCGCAGTCTGCAATCTCACGGATATCTTCCATGGTAACCCCCAGTTCTTTATAGCCAATCCAGAGTCCGATCTTTTTTAAGAAACTGTCAATTTCCTCACAGCACTTTGCTGCAGCTGTCTCTTCTGTTTCCGCCTGAAGCCCGGGATTTAAAATTCTTCCTACTGCTGCAAATTTCTCCACTGCTGCAGGGTAAGTGTATCTGGTAAATGCGGGATAAAATGCAGCCAGTGCCTGTCCGTGAGTCACCTGGGGACAGTGGCCTCCCACCTGCATGCCCAGTCCATGGGGCAGCGTTACCCCGGCATTGGCGTTTGTCAATCCGCCCAGGGTATCTGCCCAAGCCATCCTGGAACGGGCTTCCATGTCATTCCCGTCTGCCAGCGCTTTGGGCAAATATTCCGCAATGGCTGCTATGGCCTCCAACGCCATCCGTTCAACCATTGGGCTGGTATTTATCGAGAGATATGCCTCAAAATTATGGCAGAATGCATCGAATCCGGTTTGTGCTGTTACCGCTTTTGGCATACTCCTGGTCAGATCCGGGTCTACAATTGCAATTTTGGGGAAAATATTCCGATGCCAGACAGCAGACTTATCCTTGTCTTTTGTCCGGGTAATCACAGCACATTGGGTCACCTGTGAACCCGTTCCCGCGGTTGTCCCGATTGCAATTACCGGAAGTGTCTTATCTGTTGGTCCCTCTGTATGGCAGTTATAATCCCACACGGTACCGGGGTGTGAAGCCTCCACTGCGATTGCTTTTGCAGTGTCCATGGCTGATCCGCCCCCCAGTCCAATGATTACCTCTGCCCCAAGTATTTTTGCCATTTCAGCGCCTTCTGTTACCAGATCAGTGGTGGGATTGGGTGCTGCACCGTCATAATGTGCCGTTTCAATACCTGCCCCCTGTAAAAGTTCCAGAACCCGGCGGGCTGCATTTACAGAGGATTTTCCTTTTCCCGTCACGAGCAGTGCCTTATTTCCAAACCGCTTTGCCAATTTTGCTGTCTCATCCAGCTTCCCGCACCCAAAGATTATTTCGGTGGGGCTATAGTAAGTAAATGCCTTCATTTTTGTCATTCCTCCATCCATAAAATGCTTGTTACACCACGGGGATAATATTTGCTTGCACTGATAATGCCGCTTACAATCTGATCCGACCAGCACCAGTATGAATGCTCAGGATGGGTCAGCCAGTCCATGTGCGCCCGGTCTGCTTCTTCCATATAAGTCTTTCGGTCAAATCCAAGAATTTTCCCTGCAATAAACTCAGAGAGATATATTTTGCTGAGCCAGGAATTATTACTTGTGGAAGAGAGCTTCCATCCGCCGTCCGGAAAGATACAGACTCCCTTTTGCATCACTGTTTCAAAATGTTTTTTCAATGCCTGGATATATCCTCCGTAAATGCCGTCTTCTTTATAAGCTTCTTTTAAATCCAGCGCATATGGGAAAATCAACCCTTCAATTGCAGGAATGATCTTAGAATCATTATCCTCATCCATAACAGCCGGTATGTATCCCCCCTCTGTCATATGAGTCCGTATCGTTTCCGCACACCGCTGCGCCTGCAGTGCCGACTGTTTGGCAAGATCTGCCTCCCCGTTCGTTTCAAAATAATCTTTCAGTCCCACATAAGCCGCCCAGCATTTTCCCGCCAGATAGATATTGTTCCTGGCTTGTCCCAGAGATACATCCAGGCTGTCGTAAGTGGTGATCTCCGCGCCCCCTTTTGTCCGGGTGCTGTCCAGTCCCATAACCCCGTTTCGTTTGTGCTGATCGGGATGATCCCGGTTAACCATGCTGGCAAAACAGCTTTTCAATATATCTTTGCGTCTGTCACTCCATGACTGATCGCCGGTCTGTTTTATGTACACCAGGGCACAGCAGATCCAGTTTACCAGCTGCTCATGGCTCATATAAGAAAAGCAGTCCGTTAACCTGCATTTTTCATAGGCTGACCGCCCCTCTGGTGCAAATATATTCGCCACGCCACAGTCATGGCTAAAACTGATTCCGCCCTCATACTCAGTGTCGCTGCCTGGAAAACGTACCTTATCCTCATAGGAATAATGCCAGAGGTAAAAATCAAGTTCGTTACGGACCGTCCATGGATTCATTTTCATTTCAAAGAACAACTGGTCAACCGTCAAATCCATGGTATTCATCATTCGGAATTCGCCCTCATTGATCATCCAGAGCGGTTCACCGTCTTTGATCAGAAATTGTGATGAATTGTAATAACTTTTTATGGAATGCCACAACATAAAACGCTGTTCCGGCGTAAGGCTTTCCTTGTCAAATCTCAGGTTTGCCTCCCGGCATTTGTCTACAATCCGATCAAATACGGAAAGTGCATAGCTGCCCACTTCCTCAATGTTATGAAAATATCTGGTATAGTAATATTTTGTATCGATCCCGTAAGTTGCCTGTGCGCCATGATAAAAGCAGACTGCAAAACGGAAGGTCTTCTTTGTATCCGCAGGTACATCCAGCACCAGTAATGCTGTCTTTCCCAGCCGGAAGTTCCAGTTATCACGGTCCTCTTCTCCCAAAATGCACTCCGGGCAAAATCCACCCGCCGGATGGGCATCCTGATCCAGGGTAAAAACCGCCAGATTTCCCCCCTGTCCCACACCATGCATTATTCCCTTGGAAAGAGGACGCATGCCATACCGTTCTTCTACTTCATTAAATCCGAAAAATGCCTTTCTTCCATTGGGGCATCCGCGGTTATCAATGGATAACTCAGCCAGTACAGCTGGAACAATTACTTCTTTCAGACGTTCCTCGACGCAGGATTTTGGATCCGGTATGGATTCCACCTGATTATAGAGGGTGAACGTTATGTCTTTGGCTTTCCAGCTATCGCTGCTTACCCGGAAGTCTCTCTCTATTTCAGAAGTCGGAAACCGGTCAAAATATCCTTCCTGTTCCTGAGTGTCTTCTTTTTCCACATCGTACTGTTTACTCTCATCATCTTCATTTTTAAAAAATGGAAAGCTCTCGTAGCTTCCTCCTTCACGCCGTTCCACTCCGATATATACATTTGTATCTGCAGGTCCTCTGCGCTCCATCCCGGGACCCCCGGCTGCGCCGGGGAATCCAAGTGTGAAGCTGGCATATGCGCCAATTGGTGAGTGGTTTGCATTAAACATTATATTTTTCATTATTTTTGCTCCTTATACTGCTGCAATTCCAATACGGTTGTATTTTTATCATTTCATACTCAAACGCTGCCTGCACAAGCACGATTCTACACTGCCATTTATACCATGCTGCCGGGTTTCTGCAGATCTGCCGCCTGTTCAAGCTTCCATTTATTTCATCCCGAAGGACTCTGCTTCTTTTTCCGCAGCCGCATACAGCTCTTCTATTTTTGCAGTTGCTTTTGAGTATTCTTTACTCTCCAGCCCTTTTAATGTCTCTTCTTTGCAGGCAGCAAAATCCTCTGCTGTTGCCGTCATAATCGCATTTACACCCTGTACATTCATATATTGTTCGCACTGTGCTATGATGTTGAGTGTTTCCTCATCGGGACTCTGCACCAATGTGGGATAGAGATAAAAATCTGTGATCGTATCCACTTTTCCTTTCTGCCACATATCATAGAGAACCTGACCCGGATACTGATAATCACCGCCTTCTTTTTTGGAGTAATATTCACAATAGCTCTTATCGGTATCGGTAATTGTGGCTGCTTTCTGCTCATCCGATTTCATCAGGTCCGCCGGATACCCGTCGGTAAGTACCTGAATATCTTTGAATCCGCAAAGTTTATTGTAGAGATTAACGCCCACATTCAGCTTATAATCCGGATCGGTCTTAGACTGGGTAATAAATTCTTCTGTTGGCTGTGCAGCGCCGTCTTTGCTGACCCAATGTGTCCCTTCTACTCCGCTGTAAATCAGACGGGCACCTTCTTCTGAATTCATAAAGTCAATCAGTTCCATTGCTTTTTCCGGATTCTTACAATTCTTGGTAATCGCTGTGGCATACTCTATTCCACTTCCAAGAGGCGCTGTTGTTGAAACTATTCCTGAAATATAGTCATATCCATCGTATGGCAGCTTTTGATAACTCCATTCCGGATGTCCGTTTGTCTGGAAGAAAGTATTAATACCTTCCGTCTGCCAGCTGGCATATGCCATCATCACCTGTCCATTCTTACATTTTTCCCAGAACTGATCATTCTTCATAGTAAATGCTTCCGGATCCAGAATCCCCATATTATAAGCTTTGTTGTAAAATTCCAAGGACTCCCAAAATGCATCACTGGCAAATACTCCTTCTACGGACTTGGTCTTATAGTTAAAGATGGTGGAATTCGCGAGATCCGTATATCCCATTTCCCTGGTATTCGCCAGCCACCATGGCCAAAGCCCCCAGTCACTCCATCCGGAAATTGCATAGATCTGCTTTCCGTCTGCCAGATCCTTTTCCCTTGCATATTCCTGCATTTCTTTCAATGCATTCAGGTAGTCATCGGTAGTCTTGATTTCCGGGCATCCGATTGCCTCATAGATATCCCATCTTGTCATCAATCCTACATTTTCAATAGAATAGCTGACATTGGGATGCTCTTCATTCGCCTGGTATGCCAGAACCGGCAGATAATAAATCTTGTCTTCCCCGTTGCTTGCAAACTGCTTGGAATATTTCAGGCGGTCCGGGAAATTTTTCTTAATATTTTCCCCATACTGGTCAATCAGTTCGTCCATTGGCATCAGCTGACCACTTGTAATCAGATTATTGGATGCCACATTCTGCTGTGCCGGATTGGTATAGATGATATCCGGCAGATCTCCCCCGGCAACCAGAATACTGAATTTCTGGGCATCACCCTGTACAATTTCCATTTTGATACCCAGTTTCTTTTCAATTTCCTTTGCCACTTCATTGGTCTGGATACCGGGAGTCAGAACTTCGGTATTCCAGATGGTAAGGGTCACCGGTTCGTCAGAACTTTCCTGGGAACTGGCTGAGGTACTCCCTGTACTTGTTTTCTCTTCACTTTTTCCGCAGGCTCCGGCAGACATGCACATTGCCCCTGCCAACAATAAAGCCGTAATTTTTCTTAATTTATTTTTCATATGATATTTCCTCCCATTATTATATTCATTTTTTGTTTACCACTGCCCTTTTCCATGCATAATCATCCCTTTACAGCTCCCATCATAATACCCTTTACAAAATATCTCTGAAGAAACGGATATACACACATAATCGGTAATACTACCAGCACCGTAATACACATTTTAATGGACGAAGGCGTTATGGAACTGGTTACCGCTGATGCATCGATTGCATTACTGGACATGCTCTGGAAGCGGTTCGCCTGATTCAGGTAATTGTAAAGCACCATCTGCAGGGTCTGTAATTTTGCATCGGAAACCAGGAAGTAGTTGTCCTGCCACTGGTTCCACTGTCCTACCATGGAGAAGACCCCGACGGTTGCCACAATTGGCTTTGAAAGCGGAAATATAATCCGGGCAAAAATAGTCATCATTCCTGCGCCGTCAATTTTCGCAGACTCTTCCAGCTCTTTTGGCAGTGATTCCATGTAAGTCTTCAGCAGGATCACGTAATAAGCGGAAAGTGCACCCGGAAAAATATAAAGCAGGAAATTATTCTGCAATCCGTATGCTTTCATGGTGATATACCATGGAATTAAACCTGCATTTATATACATCGTAATAATAACAAAACGGTAAACTATTTTTCTGTAATACATTTTCTGATTCGTAACCAGGTATGCAAAGAAAGAGGAACTGACAATCGTAATCCCGGTTCCAAGCAGCGTTCTGAGAATGGAGATCAGATATGCTCCCGGTATGTCATTGAGTTTGATGATCCCTTTGTAGGTATCCAGGTTGAATCCTTTTGGCAGAAGGAAGATCCCTTTGGATGCCTGTGCCGGATCGCTTATGGAATAAATGATTACATAGTAAAATGGATAGATGCAGATAATGACCAGCAAAATGCAGATCAAGTAGATAAAAATGTCTCCTATCCTTTCCGGCATTGATTTTTTTGATTTTGTTTTTTTTGTTTTATTCGTTTTGGTTATATTGGATTTGGTTATATTCGGTTTGGTTTTTTTCGTTATTGTTCTTGTGGTTATTGTTCTCGTGGTTATCATTCTATTTCCCTCCTATACAATCGACTCACCGCGAACCCTCTTAGAAAGCTGGTTTGCCGTGAAGAGAAGTATGACAGATATGATCGTTTTCGACATACCAAGGGCAATTGACTGGGGATAATCATTGGTCAATACACCAATCTTAAACACATAGTAGTCAAGAACTTCGATCTTATCTGCGGTCAGCGGGTTATAGAATACAAAATACTGTTCAAAACCATTACTCAGCATATTGCTGATTGCCAGCAGCAGCTGTACAAAAAAAGTTGCGTATAATCCTGGTACGGTAATATGCCGGATGGTCTGCAGCCTGTTTGCACCATCCACATGAGCAGCATCATAAAGCTCACTGTCAATCCCCGCTATGGATGCAATATAGATAATTGCGCTCCATCCCAGACTTTTCCAGGTCGCCAGTGCCCACTGGAATGCCCATGCATGTTTGTTGTCGCCAAGCAGATTTACCGTTTTTTCTATCCCTAATGATTTAAAGACGCCCGCAACCATACCATCGGTTGAAAACATAGCAAATGCCAGTGTGAATACTACAATCCAGCTGATGAAATTCGGAAGTGTAGTGGTTGTCTGAACTAGTTTGCGGAATTTCGAATTTTTGATTTCATTCAGCATAATTGCAAAAATAACAGCCAGGGGCATTGTTGTAATACAGATTGCACTCATAGCCAGGGTGTTTCGCATTACCCGGAACAATTCTGACTTATTTGCCCAGATCTTCGCAAATGTCTTCAGTCCCACAAAATCACAATCAAACAATGACATTCCGGGATGGTAATCGAAAAATGCATATGCCCATCCCAAAAGCGGGACATAAGCAAATGCGAAAACCAAAATCAGGAAAGGAATGGACGCAAGGAAAAATTTCTTTCCCTCCGGCATTTTCCTTCTGACAATACCCCTTCCATTTGGTATCTTTCGCATATAAAAACCTCCTTCTCTTCTAATCTATATCGGTTAACCTTATAGACATTATTATAGAAAATGCGAGGCCTTAATTCGATAAAGGATATTCTCTTTTTCTGACTTAAATTCAGACACCTGTATTTCAGAATACGAAGGATATTTTCTAAAAATTGTATTGCATTATGATTTTATGTACTTTTTTCTGCTGGTTGGGGGGTAGCTGATTAAATACGCTTTGTATACAGAGGTAGTGTACAGAAAGAGAAGGGGGCGGACCAGGATATTGGTTTGGAAGGCTTAACGCAAAACTGGCATTACCAGATCGATGCAGGTGGATTTCCCCGGTACACTTTCCAGCCTGATTCCGTATTCCTCCCCAAAATGTACCTTTAATCTCCGGTGCACATTTACAATGCCCACATGGTTTTTATAAAGCTCCTTCTGGTTTTCTGCCTGCTTCAGTATTTTTTCAAGCCTTTTCTGCTCTTCCTCCTGAATGCCGCTGCCGTTATCCTCTACGTACACCTGCAGCTGGTTTTCTTTCTGTTCTGCCCCCATCACAATCATGCCTTCTCCGCCGGAGGATGCAAAACCATGCTCGATGGCATTCTCTACCAGCGGCTGAAGGATGAATTTGAGTACCTGAAGTTCCATGAGATGATCCGGTATTTCAAATTCCATCGTTAGCTTACCGCCGTATCGGCAGTTCATTATTGTAATATAGGTAGACATATAGTCAACTTCCTGGCTGAGACTCCACAATTCTCCCTGGCTGCGGTACATGGGCTGCAGCATTCTGCCCAGTGCACAGAAGCACTCTTCCAGAGGCTCGTTCTGACCCAGTTTTGCCATGAAACGCATGGTGCTCAGCGTGTTAAACAGAAAATGAGGATTTAACTGGCCCTGCAGGGCTTCTTTTTCCAGAATTCTTTTCTCCCCTTCCATATCCCGGATCTGATGGATCATAGTCTGAATACTCCGGGACATCCGGTTAAACTGCCTGCCCAGCATACCAAGCTCATTTTTGCTGCTCTCATCCAGCTGTTCCCCCAGTGAACCATTTTCCATCCGCTCCATTGCGGTTCGCAGCCTCTTTAGGGGTGCAGTCAGCCTGTAGAGACTGTATACCGACAATGCCGTTGCTACCAGAAGCCCTCCTGCTGCCAATACCAGAAACCAGCGTTTTAAGGAAACCAGGCTTCCATAGAGGGATTCCTTGGGAATCTCCGTTACAATAGTCCAGGGCAGCCCCTGTATTCGATGGTAATTTATCTGGATATCCTCTTTCATCAGGTACCCGTCTCCGGTTTTCTCCAGCTCCCCAGGGGTAAACTCTGCCTGTTTTCCTGCTTTTTCCCTGTTTTGATGTACCACAACCACCCCTTCGTCATTCATCAGATAGCTTTCCCTTTCATCCGGCGTATCTGATTTTGTAAAGAGGGCGGCAAGTGCGTCTTGCTGTATATTCACTACCACAGTAGCATATCTCCCGGTTCCCAGCCAGATGCTGCTGACCGCCGTCACGTAGGGTATCTCATTCTTTTCCCCCTCCATGGCAAAATTCTGATTCGTATATCCGCCAAACCACAGTACCTTGCCAGGATTTTTCAAAGCTTCCTCCTGTATTCCCAGGGAATACCAGGGCAGTTCCAGATTGGGTATCCTGGTTACCATGTTCTTTTTCTCCATAACGCCCAGAGCCGTACCGTCATTGCCATAGTAATAAATGGAATCCAGATATTCATAGTTTCCCATCACCACATTCGTGTAGTCAAAAATCTGCATTGCTTTCTGGATGCTTCCGAACTGGTTTTTCCACCCCTGCCTCATATAATCCTGAAGAGAATCCTGTATCATAAAAAGCCGGAGAATCTTTTCAACTTCCTGAGTATATCGGACAATGTTATACTGATTCTGCTGGAAATACTGCTGCATCATACTGGCTGACTGTTCCTGAATTACTTTTTCGGAACGTTTATAGCTGAATATGGAAACGACTCCCACCAGCAGTGTTATCGTTACCATAAAGACCGCCAGCAGCTGGGACTGAAGCCGTCTGCTGAATGCCTGTCCGTTATTCTTTTTCCTTCTCATGACCTCTTCCGCCTTTCCTACCCCGAAGCGTATTTAAAATATATATGAGCTTTTAAACCCCTTTTTTAAAGGAATTGGGAGATTGTCCGGTCACTTTCTTAAAGGTTCGGCTGAAATAACTTTCATCCAGAAACCCCACCTTCTCCGCTATTTCATAAGATCTTAAGTTGGTACTGCGCAGCAGCTCCTTGGCTTTTTCAATCCGGTAATTCATAATATAGTTGGTTAAATTTACACCCAGTTCTTTCTTGAAAAGACCGCACACATACGTCCTGCTCAGCTCCACCATTTGAGACACCTGATCCAGCGTGATATCTTCCTGATAATGCAGGCTGATGTAAAACAGGATATCCTTTACGGGTTTGCTTAGCAATGTCTGCTCATCGCAGCTGCCCTGAAGATATTCCATACAGGATTCGTACACCTCCAAAACTCCATCAAAAGTCTGGCTGTCTTTTAGCCTTGTCATAAACTGCTCCGTGATCTGATATCTCTGCGTACCCTCCGGCAAAATTCTACACATCTCCACATTGATCCCATGTTCAAAATAATGCCGGATGGTAACCGGATTCTCATGCTGGCAGAAACCTTCTTCCGCTTCATGAAACCGCCTGACAGCCGTATCATCCATTTTCAGCTTCTGAATCAGCCTTCCCATCTTCCTGCGAATCAGCATCTTACAGTCATCCGGGCTTTGCGCCGCAAAAACATTATTTCTATCCAATCCATAGAAGAATTTCTTTTCCAGCGCCTGGGCGCACTGATGGTACATTTCATAAAGTTCGTCATAGCCATTGCCCCTTTGGCTTATAGCAAAAGAAACCGTGCTTTTCACACACCGTTTCAGCACATCTCGCATTTTTTCCAGCCGGCAGCACATCTGTTCAGAGAGCATTACACTTTCCGGTTCTTCTTCCAGGATCATAATAAATCTGCCGTCTTTTTCCGGAAGCAGGATATGGTTTTCCTCCACCAGCAGCTCCGACAGGATATTTTCCACTGCGGAATCCAGAATACTTCCGTAAGAGTCATTGAATATCCGCTTGCTTTCCACATAGTGATCAATTTCCAGCGCCACCATCTGCATTTGTTTCCCGGGGCATAGGAACTGTTCTTTCATTTTCAATTTCCATTCCGGTCCCATATCCAGGCGGTAGTAGAGAAAATTCCGAAGAGAGTCCTCAAACCGTTTTCGCTCCATTCCATTTTCCTGGGTCTTCTGGCTTTTGTCCATGACAACCAGTTCCCTTTTGACCTTCTCCAGAACCTTTTCCATGTCCTCCTGTGTCATAGTGAGCTTTAACACATAATCCGAGACTCCAAGTGATAAAGCTTCCCGTACAATATTGAATTCTTCCAGGCAGCTGAGGATGATAAATCTGGTCCGCTCATCCTTTTGCCGGATCTGCCTGATCAGTGTAATTCCATCCATCACAGGCATTTTAATATCAGTTATAACAATATCCGGCTGAAAGGTTTCCCAGGCTTCCAGCGCCTGCTGACCATTTTCCACATCTGCCGCCACTTCCATGCCCAGCTTCTCCCAGTCCACAGACATTTTAATTCCCAGCCTTACAAACATTTCATCTTCCGCAATTACAACCTTATACATGATCTTTCCCCCATAATCCCATGTTTTTATACATCAAAACTCTCCGAACCCCAAATCTGAATAATTTGTGCCTCCGAGAGTATAATGATGATTCATTGTATTTATTATATCATAAAATCCGTTCATGAATATATGCAACGTTCGTAAAATTTACCGAAATTGTGTTCATAATGTTACTATTTACGCATTTTGGTTGTACAGAGTAACTTTTTAAGTATCAGTTAAAAACCTGATTTTCTAAAAGGGCGGCTTTCTGGCTATTTTCAGCACCCAGGCATAATCACAGGGCTTCTGAGCCGGAAGGCTGACAACCAGACCCTCATCCGTACAGTTCCACTGCAGCGGTGCATCATCACCCAGCATGGTAATCCCTGCTATTTCCCCCGGATAAAACTGTACCGCACTTTTGATAACTGCCTTTCCGCCCTGCGGCCATCCCAGTAAGACAGCGTAAAGCATGTTTCCATTCACGGTAAACCGGATATCTTCCGAACCATACCGAAGCTTTTCCCCCTCACTAAACATACCTGCCTTTTCCATTTTCGCCGGACCCTCACCAAAGGTGAACCAGGGAGTTGTATCATAGATTGCCTCGCCATTGACCTCTAACCATTTCCCCATCTCCAAAAGAATATGTCTGGCTTCTTCCGGTATCTCACCATTGGGCTTTGGTCCCACATTAAGCAGGAGATATCCGTTCTTGCTCACATTGTCGATGAGGTAATGTACCAGTTCCCCCGGTTTCTTGTATTTTGCATCGAACAGGTAGCACCATCCCTCTCCGTCATCTACCGTAGTGTCGGTGATCCATTCGTGATACATCATCCGGTCGAATCTTCCCAGCTCCAGATCAATGACTCCGTTTCCTGCGGGCAGATCCTGATATTTATAAGTCGTTACCACATCCCGCCCATGTTCCTCACTTTTACTGTAGTAATAGGCCAGCATCTCTGCCCGGTAGGTTTCCGGCATAAATCCCAGTCCAAAGTCAAACCACAGCATATCAGGCGTAAAGCGGTCGATTATTTCCTTACATTTTGCAAGCCATTTATCACAAA
This sequence comes from Clostridiales bacterium, assembly GCA_018365455.1. GTDB lineage: Bacteria > Bacillota > Clostridia > Lachnospirales > Lachnospiraceae > Robinsoniella. The sequence goes on along the minus strand of JAGZJZ010000074.1, from coordinate 2,781 downwards.
ATGCTTTGTCCGGCAGCGTCTGGGCATTCCAGATGGGCCATTCCCCTTTGTCCGGTATCCCATTCTTCCAGTCCAGGTCATGGGGCGTACCATACAGATCAAAATTTTCCGGATTGGATAAATCGGTTCCCTCCACCCAATGAGGGAAGAATCTCCAGTTTTCTGCATGATGAAGTGCCACCATATATTTCATACCCTTTGCCCGGATTTCCCGTTCCATTTCAGCCACAACATCAACTTTTGGTCCCATTGCAGCGGAATTCCAGCGGTTTAATCCGGTATCCCACATACTGAACCCGTCATGGTGCTCGCCCACAGGACCGGCAAATTTTGCACCTGCCTTCGCAAATAATTCTGCCCATTCCTTCGCGTCAAACTTTTCTCCGGTAAACTCCGGGATAAAGTCTTTGTATCCGTATACGGACGGATCACCGTAAGTCTTTGTATGGTACTCATACTGGGGACTGCCTTTCTGATACATATAAAATCCATACCAGCTGCCATTTGGTCTGCAGGCGGGAACGGAATAAATTCCCCAGTGGGTGTATATTCCGAACTTCGCCTTCTGGAACCAGGCAGGCGTTTGATGTGTTTTTAGTGAATTCCAGGATGCTTCATATTTCATAATGTAATCCTCCTTATGCATGTGTATTTTTTTCTACATAGTGTATAATATCATTTGCTTCATCCACGGAATTCGCATAGGTATGCAGATACAGCCCTCTGGATGACAGATTCTCAAGCAATGATGGAATGTCCGATGCAGGTGTCATCACCAGGACTTTTTTCCCTGCCTCCTGCATCCTTTTCAGTGCCGGAATAAAATGCGCGGGACTTTCCTGCCCATCCACATTTGTCCATTGAATCATCTGAAGCTCTTTTTGCGCCAGTAAATGATCCAGATGGTTGATCTGTTCTTTTCCGTCAAAATGATAAACCGGATATTCTTCCCATTCCATCTGCTTTTTCAGCTCCGGCACCACAAACTGCCGATAACAGTCCGGTGAAAACATAACCGACATATCACACTGCATCTGGGCATGACGCCCGGGTGCCCAGGTGTCCATCCACCCCACACAGCTGCCGCCTTCATTGCAGTTTTTCTCCAGCTGATAAAACGTCTCCGCAGCATCTGTCCAGCCTTCATTGATTGTGGAAATGGCAGACTGCACTGCTTCCGGGCAGCTATACATATCCATCATGGTTTCTATGGAACCATGAAGATGTCCAATGGCATCCAGGGTGCCGCAGTTATCCGGCATAGACAGCAGATAATTTCCCATTCCCTTTTCCGCAAGATATTTTACAATTTCCCGCTGGCGGCGGTAGAATATATTTTCACGGTCATATTTCCATTGGTGCTCTTCCAGATCTTCCACCACAGCATCGAACCAGATCGTATCCGGTTTTAGCGTGTATTTTCCTCCGTAGTAGACACAGTGCCCGGATGCACCGAAGTTGGGCATTACCAGCGGCAGGGATTCCCCGCCGAAATAAGTCTGTTCCAGTCTTTGGATATTCCGTTTCCAGATCCGCTCCGGATTCAGCCAGTAGTCTTCCAGATCCTCGGGATCGTCAGGATTACATTCCCCGGGGGCAAAAATATGGACATTTGTTTTCCCGTACCTTGGTGCCGCCACGGATATACAGCAGCGGTCCAGGACCTCATTGTCCCATAAGGCAGTCAGCCTGGCTTTGGCTTTTTCCCAGTCTTCTTTGTAGTACATTAATCACACCTGCTTTCTTACGATCACCTGATTTTCAAATACCCGCTCTGCTTTGCATTTATTTCCGGTCAGAACGATATTTTCCCGGAACCTGATATCATTAGAGGCAGCCCCTACCATGACTTCTATCGTTCCCGGTTCCAGTACATAATCCATATGGATATCATAGAATCCCATCTGTGCTGTTGGAATCGTGAATTCCAGCAGTTTGCTTTCACCCGGTTTCAATGTGATCCGCTTATATGCTTTCAGTTCCTGCACCGGTCTGGTGACGCTTGCCGCCACATCCCGGATATAGAGCTGCACGACTTCATCGCCTTCCCGCTCCCCGGTGTTTTCCACCTGAACGGACACTTCCAGATTTCCGCCAATAGGTACTTCCTTATTCCCTATCCGAAAATCTGAAAAATGAAATTCTGTATAACTCAGTCCATAACCGAAGGCATACAGGGCAGATGCGCTCACATCATCGTAATCACCTCTCCAGTGCGAACGTCCGCCGGATTTTTTATGCATATAGTACACCGGAATCTGCCCGGAAGTCCGGGGTACGGATACCGGAAGTTTGCCCCCCGGATTCCTGTCTCCGAATAGAATCTCCGCTACTGCCTTTCCTCCCTCTTCTCCCGGGAACCACGCTTCCAGGATAGCCGGGAGGTGCTCTTCTTCCCAGGTAATCGAATAGGGACGTCCGTTGCTCATTACCAGAACAGCCGGCACTCCGGCAGCCGCAATGGCACGGACCAGTTCTTCCTGTACACCCGGCAGACTTAGTTCTGCACGATCCACCGATTCTCCCACGGTACACTCCAGTGTAATCCCAGCCAGATCGCCCACGAACAGCAGTACGGCATCTGCCTGTGCCGCAGCATTGACTGCCTCTTCAAATCCATCTCTGGATGTTCCCTTGATCTCACATCCTTTGGCATAGATAATCTCCGTATCCGGTGAAACCGACTTGCGGATTGCTGCAAGATAGCTCTCCATCTGCACGATGTTCCCGGACATTTCAATATTCTCAGGTATTGGCTGATTCATGGCATTTCCCTGGCTG
>JAGZJZ010000073.1 GCA_018365455.1 Clostridiales bacterium | reverse complement strand
TCAGGTTACGTAGCCCGCTACGCGCCCTTCATCCGGGACAAATCTCCCACAAAGTGTGACGTACAGTTGTCAGAAAGCAATTTTAAAACACGCTCTAGAGCGTGTTTGATACATCTGCTTTGGAACATGTTCTTGCAGTTCTTCTGTACTTTTGGTACTATTAACAGGTAGCGAGGCTGCGGTCAGCACAGATTGTATAAAGCAGAGGACATGCCCATGAATCTAAGTTTAGACAATAAAAAACTAAAAGAATTAATGAAAGACTTCTATACGCTGACCGGAATCAAAATGGTCCTGTTTGACAGTGATTATCATGAAATTTTGTCGTACCCTCCGGGGCATTGTGCGTTCTGTGCAATCATGCATGGGAATCCGGTAACGCAGAAGCACTGCATCGAATGCAACCAAAATTCATTTGAGTACTGCAGGCGAAACAGCGAGCTGACGGTGTATGAGTGTCATGCGGGACTGATCGAGGCAACGGCACCGCTGAAGGATAACGGTATCATTATGGGCTATGTCATGTTCGGACAGATCACGGATGTTGCAAACAGGGAGGAACTTGTTACAAAACTTGAAAATGTCTGTAAAAAATATCAGATTTACCAGCCCGGATACGAAGAAGCATTTTCTAAAATTAAGTACAAAAGCCGTGAACAGATTCTGGCAGCGGCACAGATTTTAGAAGCCTGTACGTTCTATGTTTTATTGAAAGAAATGATCTATTTGGAAAAGGAACAGTTTTTACATAAATTAAATCAATATATCATAAGGCATTTGTCAGAAGATATAACCGTAAAAGATTTGTGCGATGCATTTAAAGTCAGCAGGAGCAGGCTATATGAAGCTGCAAAGCAATATCTGGGTGTGGGAATTGCAGAGTACATCAAGCAGAAGCGGATCGAGGAGGCTAAAGAATTTTTGAAAAACTCCTGTGATCCCATTACAGAAATATCAGAAAAAGCAGGATTTTCAGACTATAATTATTTTTGCAGGGTATTTAAAAAGATGGTAGGGATGCCGGCTAAAAAATACCGGAAAATATATCAGCAGGATGTAACGGATTAACCGTCATGTCCTGCTGATTTTTTAGTGCCAGATCTTCAATATTTATATTTGGATGCCAGTATTTCAAGTTCACTGTGCGTTCTGAAAATCGCTTCCTGGACTTCCATTTTTTCATCCAGGAGCGGATAAATCCATTTACAGACAATGGCATCGATTTCTTTTTGGGAGAGGATGACATTATTTTTTGATTTGGGAGGAAGCGTTGGCTTCGTGTATTTATAGGTTGCGTGGTACAGGGGAAGCCAGGGATAGAGCTTTATCAGTTCATCATTTGTATAGGTAGAGGTTATTGCAGACTGACCTCCAAGCAGGGTTAAATAATTAGCGACCTGTTCATCGCAGGTCCATTTCAGAAACTGAAAAGCTTCTTTCTTCTTGTGGGAATAACTGGATATACCCAGGCCCCAGCCACCCAATAAGGGACTTCTCCCTGGGATGTGATGATAGCCGATTGACCCGATCATGCTGCTTCTCCGAAGATCCACCACATCGGTTAAAAACGATGGATAAGTGATGAGCATTGCGGTATCCCCTTTCAGGAAGTCTTCCACCGCCACTACATCTGTCGCAGTGCGGTAGTTGGGTTTTGCGCATTTTACGGCACGTACCAGGTTAATATATGCCTTCAGGGACTGTGCAGAGTCCAGGCAGACATTCCCCCTGGAATCAAATAAGCCGCCTCCATATGCCCGCAGGCGCATATAGATCTCAGGAGAGAGACATTCATCATAGGCAGCCGGAATGGTAATCCCATAGTCAATTACGTTTGTCTCCGATGTAAAATATTCCGCAATGGTATTAAATTCCTTCAAAGTCAGCGGAGGCCTGAGGGTAATATTATTCTTCCGTTCATAAGCCGATTTCAGAGCTAAATTCTCAAATAAATCTTTCCGGTAGTAAAAAATCTGCGGCGCATACATATAAGGGATACCATAGTACCGCTGGTTAAAGCTGCTGAAATACTGCAGGCAGTCCGGGAAAAATATATTCAGATCAAAGGAGGACAGTTCTTCGGTAATATCCTCCAGGATATGAAAACTTGCCAGTGTGGAAAGCCAGGGCAGGTCATACATGATCACATCGTATACCTGATCCTCGGGCATTTTGTCAATATCCAGTATGGTCTCATAGAGGTTATGATGGGGAAGTATGGTAATCTGTGCATGTATGCCGGTCAGGTTCTCAAAATTTTTAAGCAGCCCCTCCAGAACATGAATCTGGGGAGTGTCTAACATTAAAATCCGGATGACCGTCTGTGGGTCTTCATCCAATGGGGGTTTTTCTTCTGTTATTTTCCGGTCGGAAAAAATCAGCCTGTTTTCCAATGCGGGATTTTTTAATATAATCTTTTCCGTTTCCTTCGTCAATGGTGCACTTAGCTGCTCAAATAAAAGAGAAGAGGCAGTCTGGCCCAGCTTCATGGCGGGGCGTGCAGCAGACATGGAAGCAAAGGAATGGGTATGGAGGTTCCAGTGCTCCTCGCCTAAGGAAAGGACGGGGATCTCCTGTTTGCCAAATCCCAGAATATTTAAGCCTTCAATGATCCCGGTAGCGATGGATTCTGAAGTGGCAATGATCGTTTCCGGTTTTTCAGTTTTAAATATATTAATCGTTTTACGAAAAGCATCTTCCTTGCCGGCTGTTGTCTCAATAACAGCAGCAGGATTGAAGGAAAGATCCGATTCAGCAAAAGCAGCCCGGAATCCTTCCATACAGTTACGCTCACAAGTATACTGCATGGGACCACTCATGAGAAAAATATTCTTGTACCGGTGTTCGATCAGATTCCTGGTCATGTACTGCACGATGGAATAATTATCAAAGGATACAAAGTTGGCATCCAGGCTATGGATATTCCGGTCGATCAGAACGATGGGCTTTTGGGCAGAGGTAAAGTGCTCGTAATAGAATTTCCAGTTGTCCGGCTGGCAGGAAACCAGAATCAGTCCGCAGATCTGTTTTTTTAAAAAGTTATTTACAATGGTCTGTTCAAAGTCCGGAATATCGTAAGAAAAAGACAAGTTAATATAATATCCTGTATTTTGAAAAAAGTTTTCTATACCCTGAAACAGCTGCACATAATAGGAGTCATTGAAATTGGGCAGTATCACCCCGATGTCGGTATAGGAATTTGATTTCAGGTTTTTGGCAGGAAGATTCTGGGAGTATTGTAAAGTCTCCACGGCTTCTTTTATTTTAGCGCTGACAGCTTTGCTGACAGGCTTGGTGTTGTTCAGATAATTTGACACAGTAGCAATAGAAACACCTGCAAGTTTCGCAACATCTTTGATGGTAGCCATATCTGTAAACCTCCTGTTACATCCTAAATATAGTAAATCATGCGATACAGAGATGCCTGAAAATTCGATCTGGAATTCAATTCCGATATCTGCACGCTCTTTGAGCCAAGACACGCCGGGTGGCACTGGTATAAATATAAAAATAGCATAGATGGGAATTTTTGTAAAGGAGAGTGAAACGTTTAAATAAAATTGATTAAATATTTAAATGAAAATATTGACTATTATGTGCAATAACATTAAAATGGACTTGTCAAACACACAATCTTTCGTCAAGATGACGAAGAAAAAACTTTTCAAGAATGGAGAAGGAGGAATTACTAATGAAAAAGGCAATTGCATTACTTATGGGGTTAACAATGGCTGCAAGTATGATGGCAGGGTGTGGGACAGATCAAAAAACAACAGGTACGGAGGCATCTGTAGCAAAAACAGAGGCATCCGCTGCCGCCACCGCCGGGGAAACCCAGGCAAAAGAAACGAAAGCGGCTGATGGGAATACGGCAGGTGAAAAAAAGAAATTAAAAATTGGCGTATCCATTATGGAACTGACAGCGTACACCTGGTATCAGGGTGTGATCGATGGCTGTAAGCAATGGCTGGCTGAGAATGGAGAAAAAAATAATGTGGATATTGATTTCTCTTTTGAAGATTCCCGGTCTGATGTACAGACGATGCTGACAAATGTAGAAAATATGGTTGCTTCCAAATGTGACGGCATCATCTTGTTTCCGGCAGACGCTTCTTCCGCAATTCCTACGATGAAGCAGTATGTGGGTGAGGGGATTCCTTTTATCGTAGGCGATTATGCACAGGATGTAAAGTCTGACAGCGATGTGGTCTGGTCTACCTTCGTAGGTCATGATATGAAAGCGCTGGGAGAAAAAGCAGGGCAGGAAGCGGTAAAGTATTTAGATACACTGGGAAAAAAGGATCCCACATGCCTGTTTATTTCACGTCCTACTTCCGGACAGGTGTCACAGGACCGTTTTGAAGGATTTAAATCTGCAGTCCTTGCAGCATACCCGGATGCAAATGTAATTGAAGAAGGGGATACCGGAGCCGGGAACCGAGATTCGGCACAGACACTTATGGAAAACGTTTTGCAAAGAGAGGCATCCATAGATGTGGTCTGCGGACACAACGATGCAGAAGTAGTGGGGGCTTACAATGCAGCGGTTGCACAGGGAAGAGAAGAAATTAAGTTTATCGGTATTGCGGGGGATATTGATGTACTTGGATGGATAGAAAAAGGAAACGACAAATGGCTGGCTGAGGTGCTTCAGGATCCCGTTGTCCTGGGGTATCAGGCAACAGATGCCATGTACCGGGTGCTTGTAAATAATGAAAAGCTGCCGGAAAAATATGAACTGCCGGAACCGGATGCTATAACCAAGGATAATATTGGAGATTATGACTGGAAAAACTGGTCATGGCTGGGCTAGTAGGCACTCGGGATGGCGGGGCAACAGCCGCCATTCCCGGCAAGGACGAGGAGGTTTAAGAATATGATTCATTTACTGCCGGAACCGAGGCAATTGGCATTGTTGGAAGGAACTACGGATGAGTTTAGCAGTATCCGGATATGGCACGGACAGGAGAGAGAAATTGCAGCAGATGTATTGGAGATTGCCAGATTAAGATTCTGGAATTATCCGGAAATCCATATTTTTCAGGGAGAGAGTGTGAAAGAGGGGGAAATTGGCATTTGTTTGATTCCTACGCTGGAAGGAATTGAGGTGGGTGCAGATGACAGGGATTTATTCCTCTCACAGGGTTATGTATTGGAAATCAGTCAGGACGGTATCCTGTTACACTATGAAAATAAGGAGGGATTTATCCATGGCATTACATCGGTGAAGCAACTAATCAGCCGTGGTATGAACGGAGGATTCAAACTTCCCTGCTGCCGCATTATGGACTATCCCCTGATTCCGGTCCGGGCAGTTGCCCAGACATTTTCCTGGTATGCCGGTTACGGGCGGATTGGGTTTGACAGCCAGCTATGGGGGTTCGAGGAGTGGGCAGAGTACCTGAATATCTGTCTGGATAATAAAATAAACCAGCTAAATCTGGTGCTGTACGGATACTGGCCCTTTGATCTGCCGGGTTATGAAGAGACTGTGTTCCAGAATATACCGGTGAAGATATGGAATGCTGAAAACAGGAGATGGCTGACCGTCCGTTATTCCCATCCAAATCTGGAAGAACCGTTCCTGGAGCGTTTTACCGCGCTGGCGCATAAATTGGGGGTAAAAATATTTGCCTATGCAGGGCTGAATTCTTACAATGGCGCCTACACCATCAAGCATCCACAGGCGAGGATGAAACCGCCGGAAACCGGAGAATTTTTAAATGATTTTGATTCTCTGTGTTTAAGTTATCCGGGGACGGTGGACTATATCCTGGAATCAATGAGGCAGATAGCAAGAATCGGATTTGATGGATTTACCCTGGAGGAAAGTGAGGAAGGGTTTTGGTTCTGTGAATGTGAAACCTGTAAAAAGAGGTGGCATGAGGGAACTGCTTCACCGGGGGAGGCAAAACATAAGGCGAATATGTGGCTTCTGAACCAGATCTATACAGCCGTGCGGGAAATCAACCCCAATGCAGTGATTGGAATCCGGGCATTCAGACAGCCTCCGCTGGAAAAGAATCCGGCATTCTTAAAAGCCTGTGCAGAGTCCATGCCCGAGGATATCATGCTGTTCTGGGCGCCGGGTCTGTATGTCCCTGAAAGTGAATTCACCAAATGGTGTGAAGTATTTGGCAGGGAGCGTATCTGGGGGCGGGATACGGAGGCGAACTCCATCACCTCCACCATGGGGCGCCTGTACCGTACCTTTAAGTCCAATGTAATCCGGTATGAGGATGAGGCAAATGTGCAGGTAATTGAGACGGACATCCGACAGCACCAGGGCAGTGCAAAAATGAGGGTACACGGTATCAACGGATTTATGTTTGAATGGTATGGACTGTGTATGCATCTGTTTGCCCACGGCAATTATGGCTGGGGCTCCCAGATGGAGGAAGAAGAATTTTATAAACTGGCGTGTGAAATTAATTTTGGAGATTTGGGGGAGACCGTTCTCTATGTGATGAAAAATATGGTGACGATTCATGAGAGCCAGATTCCCCTTTTCACCACCCCCTTCCCATTCCAGAAAAATAAAATGACGCAGTCTGATATTCCGGCGATTATGACGGCAAAAGAGAACCATGAAAACCTCCTTGGAAAAATCCGGTATCTGCAGGAACAGGCAAGACAGAATCCCAGATTACGCTGCTGGCTGCCCCATTTTGACAAGTGGGAAAATGCGCAGCGCCGCAATGCCGTAATCATAGAGATGGTACTGAAAGCCCTTGATTATGAAGAAGAGGAAAACCCTGACAGGAAGGATAAACTGCTGGATGAAATTTTATATTTCAATGAACTTGATTTCGATATTGCAAAAGAAATGTTCTTTGATGTGAATCCCGTAGGCGAAACAGGGGTTAAAAGCTGTATGTTCCCCTATCATGAGATCAAAAGGCTGATACATAATATCAGACATCCCGAAGCACCGGATGCAGACATCATCTGCTCCGGGGTGGAAGCGCTTGGATGGCTGTGGCTGTAGAGTGTGTAAAGGAGTAAGTTGAATGACGGATAAAAAAACAGAGACAACACCACTGATTCAAATAAAAAATTGTACCATGGAGTTTCCCGGGGTAAAGGCTTTGTCTGATGTGGATTTTACACTGATGCCGGGGGAGTGTCATGCTCTGGTGGGAGAAAATGGTGCCGGGAAATCCACACTGTCAAAATGTATTACCGGTGAGAACCGGATGACTAAGGGAGAACTTTTTGTGAAAGGGGAGCAGATTAAGATCCCCTCTTACAGCGTAAAGGAATCACAGAGCAGAGGCATTGCCATCGTACACCAGGAATTTACCCTGATGGAAGATATGAATGGGGTAGAAAATATCTTTGTGGGGCGGTATAAGAGGAAACACGGGTTCATCGACTGGAAAGCCCTGGAGGAACGTGCGAAGGAATTAATGGATTTTCTGCAATGCGAGGTAGATCTCCATGTGCCGGTCAAGAGGCTTCGGACGGCACAGCAGCAGATTATCCAGCTGGCAAAGGCAATACTGGAAAATCCCCAGATTATCGTTTTTGATGAACTGACTGCTGTACTGCAGGAAAAAGATATTCAGAATATTTTCAGAATTATCGACATTTTAAAAAGCAGGGGAATCGGAATTATTTATATTTCCCACCGCCTGGATGAAGTCTTTGCATGCTGTGATTCTTATACGGTCTTATGTGACGGACGTTTCATTCATGCGGGAAAGGTAGCGGATATTGACAATGCCAAGCTGGTTAAAATGATTATCGGCAGGGAGTTGACCAATGTCTATCCAAAACTGAATGACGATCTGGGTGAGGTGATTCTGGAAGTGAAGGACCTGTCATCACCAAAGGCATTTAAAAATATCAATATGGAAGTCCGTGCCGGTGAGGTAGTAGGGCTGGCGGGACTTCTGGGTGCCGGTAAAACGGAACTGGTACAGGCAATTTTCGGAAGCCATCCGGTGACAAAGGGTGAAGTACTGATTAAGGGAAAGCCTGTGAAAATCAGGAATCCGCTTCAGGCTATGAAACTGGGAATGGGGCTGGTGCCGGATGAGAGACGGACCCTGGGTCTGAACATGAAATTCAATATCAAAGATAACACCACGTTAGCTTCTATGCAATTATTTAAAAAAATGAAAATCTTCCAAAATCATGAAGAAGAGCTGAAAGCATCCTATGAAATAAATGAAAAAATGAATCTGAACTATTATTCCTTATGGCAGAATGTAAAAAAACTGTCCGGTGGAAATCAGCAGAAAATCGTCATAGCCAAATGGCTCCTTCGGGATACGGAAATCTTCCTTTTGGATGAACCCACCAGAGGAATTGACATCGGTGCAAAATTTGAGATATACCAGCTGATTCATGAACTCACCAGGCAGAATAAGGCAGTTATTCTGGTATCGCCTGAAATGGAAGAACTCCTGGGACTTTGTAACAGGATCTATATCATGTATGAAGGGGAAATGAAAGACATGGTGGAAGGCAGGCGCAAGACGCAGGAAGTGATTATCAATAATTTGTTAGGAGTGAAAACGGATGAATGATTATAAAGTTAAATCAAAGAGATATACCAAAGGAATGAAAACACTGCTGAATGACTGGATGATTGCATTTTTATTTGTTGCACTGTTTGCCCTGTGCTGTTTAAACAGTGATTTTCGTACCACGACAAATATCATGAATGTGCTTCGTCAGGCATCCTTTGTAGCTATTATAGCCATGGGAGAGTTTTTTGTAATACTGATCGGTGAAATGGATATGTCCATTTCCTCTACCATTGGTATGGTATCGATCTTCTTTGCCGGATTTACGGTGAATATGGGGCTTCCGATCTGGCTGTCATTTTTGCTGGTCATTCTCATAGCCGTGGTGATAGGCATTGTAAACGGGTGCCTGGTTGTATACGGGAAAATGCCTTCGTTTATTGCCACTCTGGTTATTATGAATATGTTAAAAGGAATCAATTATATCTATTCCGACGGGCTGCCCATATCCGGATTGTCCGAAGATTTCGGACAGATGGCACTTGGGAAACTGGGAATTGTACCCTATGCAGTCATTCTTATGGTTGTGGTTGCAGTCATTTTATATGTATTTACCACCAATACCGCTGTGGGTCGAAGCTTCTTTGCAGTGGGCGGCAACAAGGAAGCGTCCAGACTGAGCGGGTTAAACGTAAACTTTATTGCAATTCTGGCATTTGTTATGTGCGCAATATTGACAACAATCGGAGCACTTGGACTGACATCCAAGACCCTGTCTGGCAATGTCACTCTGGGGGATAACCTGCTGTTTGATGTTATGACGATTTGTGTGCTGGGCGGAACTTCACTTACCGGAGGGCGGGGAAGAGTCTTCGGTATCGTAATCGGTGCCCTGTTCTTACAGGTTATTTCTAACATTATGGTTCTCATGGGAATCAATACATATTGGCAGTGGGTAGTAAAAGGAATCATTCTGGTTGTGGTAGTACTGATTGACTCTTTCTCGAAAAAGGAATAGTGCGCAAATACGTCACTATATAGCACCCGCTATCTGCGCCGGCTGCACGACTGTGAATCTAGCCGTAGCCAGCTACGCCGTTAATTCACAGACGCACACCTGACACAGATATCAGGCACGATATATCGACGTATTTACGCCGGGAGGCACAAGTGGGGATATAAAATGAAGATATTCGGACAAATTGGACGGTTGAAAAGAGATAAAATCACGGAGTACCAGTCACTGCACGCAAATGTCTGGAAAGAAGTCATCCAGGTAATCCGGGCGTGTAACATAGAGAATTATTCCATCTTTATTGAGGATGATCTGGTGTTTTCCTATTTTGAATATACGGGCTGTGATTATGAAAAAGATATGGCGTTCATGGAAGCAGATAAAATGACACAGAAGTGGTGGACCTATACAAAGCCTTGTTTTGAAAAATGTGCATTTTCTGCCCACAGTGAATTTTATCATGATATGAAACAGATATTTTATCTGGGAAAGGAGAAAGGAAAATGAATTATGGGAAAAAGGTCTGGGTCTTTCCGGATGCAGAGCTTCCACCGGAAGGGTTAAACACAATCCCGGGACATGAATCCGTTATTATAACGAATACCGGGCTGGCAGATGCCCACGTTTCTATAACGCTGTTATACACGGACAGCCCTCCGGTAAAGGACATTCAGGTAACGGTAGAGGCTCAGAGGGTACGGTGTCTCCGGACAAATGAATCCAAGGATTTTGGAACGCATACCGCCCGTTTTGAGCAGCAGTATGCCATCCTGCTGGAAAGCGATGTACCTATAGTGGCGCAGTACGGCAGGGCTGAACCGCGGCAGGTGAGTTTTTATACCACACCGGGATATTGCTGTGATTAAAAAATATTATAGGAAATGAAACAAAACATATAGAAGTATAAATAAAATATATTGATTCATAAACTATGATGATTTATAAACTATAATGATTCATACACTATTCAGAAACTATATAGATACATAAAAGATAAGAAAGAAATAAATATAATACAGAAAATGGAGGATATAAAAATGAACAGACATGGAGCAATCTGTATTCCCGATCAGGAATACAAAGAAAGAGCACTAAAAGCAGGAAAGATTATCAGCAGAGAGGGACTGGATATACTGATTGTGAATTCCAATGAGGCGGACTATGCTAACGGAAGATATTTTTCAGGCTTCTGGCCGCTGTTTGAGCGCTGCGGCGTAGCGATTACCCCGGACGGGGATGCCGCACTGATGGTAGGACCGGAGAGCCGTCATTTTGCCGCAGACCGTTCCAGAATCGATAAGATTTTTGTATTAAAAGAATACCGGGAAGGTGCAGACCCGGCATATCCGGAACTGCAGGCGGATACTTACCAGGATGTATTTGAGGCTCTGAAGATTACCGGAAAAAAACTGCGTATCGGTGTGGCAAGCTATCTGGACACTTCCGTTATTATAATGGAAGGAATTAAATCAGCATTTCCCGAGGCGGAGATTGTGCGGGCAGATCATATCATGGTGGAACTGCGTTCGATCAAGTCCATAAATGAGATAAACTGCCTGCGGGAAGGTTATCGGATCGCAGAACTGGCAACGCAGCAGGTAATTAAGGAAATTAAGCCCGGTATGACCGAATTGCAGATGGTGGGAGTAGCACAGCGGGTCGTATATGAACATGGAGCAGAGTACGAAGGACTGCCCATGTATGTATTCTCAGAAGCATCCACCCGCCATGCAATTTCACGTTCTTCTTACCGGCAGTTTGAAAAAGGAGATATCGTACAGCTGAACTTATCCGCAAAGATTGACGGATATTCCGCTGCAATCGGCTACCCCATTGTCCTTGGGAAATTAGAAGGCCGCAGAAAAGAAGTGGTGATGTTTGGATTAGAAGCCCATAGATGGACCATTCAGCAGGTAAAAGCAGGCGTGACAGCCTCCGATATTGCCAAGAATTTTTATCAGTATTATGCAGATAACGGTTATAAAGATAACTTTGTATATGGTCCCCTGCATGGTACCGGGATGATAGAGGTAGAGGCACCGTGGGTAGAGACCATATCAGACTACGCATTGCAGCCGAATATGACCTTTCAGGCGGATACCTTTATCTCCACAGATACTTTCGGGGTGCGCTGGGAAAAAGGTATTGCCGTTACGGAAAATGGCTGTGATATTCTGTCACCGGAGATTGGAAAACTGTATGAACTTGTGTAGTAACCCGTTGAGAATCGTATAACTCAACTCCCGGCAGATAACTAAATGTTTCACAGGCAGGCAATATCAATCGCCGGAGGCGATATAGAAGGAGTGATAATACTATGCAAATGGTTGATTTAATGTTTCAGGAACTTCAGGATGCAAAAGAAAGAAAGGTGCCGTTTATCATCCCAATCGGTACCATCGAGTACCATGGTTTACATGCCAGCAACGGTACCGATACTATGGTAATCAATGGTGTGATGCGGGAACTTGAAAAGAAGAAGGAGATTGTAGTATGCCCGCCAATCTGGTATGGGGTGGCAAGCTGGGCAGTAGCCGGTCCCGAAAGCGGAACGATTCATGTAGACGTGGATGTCTATGAGAACTACATTTATTGTATTTTAAAATCAATGATCTGGGGCGGCGTGAAAAATATTTATTGTGTGGCGCACCACCAGACGGAAGAAGCAGGGCTGATGCCTATGACTCTGGCATGCCATAAAGCCGCGAAAAAAGTCATTATGGAATATATGGAGGAGACCAGGGGAAAAGGCTGGTGGGGAAGCAACGATTATGCCGGTTATTATGAGGCCCTTGGTTCCGGGGAAGACCCATTTTCCTATATCAAAGTCATTCCTCTTCTGAGCGCCGAGGCGCAGAAGAAGTGCGGAGGATTTGATCATGCCGGCAAATACGAATCCAGTCTGATGTACGCCTTATATCCGGATCACGTGGATCTGGAAAAGACCAAAGAAAATACGGAGTGGTTCGCACTGAATTCCGTGGAAACCAGTAAGGAACTGGGGGATCATATGGTGCGGTGTGCGCTGGAAACGCTGGAGGAAATAATCAGATAAAAAAACATGTTCTGGGAGGAATATATGACAGAAAGAGAAAAAGCAGCAGCAGGTATTTTATACGATGCTCAGTATGATGAAGAAGTAACCGCCAACCGGGTAAAATGCCAGAACCTCTGTTATGAATATAATCAGATTCCCCACGGTGATATTCAGGCAAGGGAGGCATTGATTCCGAAAATTGTAAAGAAAATCGGGAAAGACTTTGTAATCGAACAGCCTTTCCGGTGTGATATGGGCTTCAATGTGGAGATCGGGGATCATTTCCTGGCAAATTATAATCTTATCATACTGGATGGTGCCAAAGTAGAAATCGGAGACCATGTAATGATTGCGCCTAATTGCGGCATTTATGCTGCAGGGCACCCTTTTGATGCACAGCTGCGGGCAAGCGGGCTGGAGTATGCCTGGCCTGTGAAAATAGAAGATCATGTCTGGATAGGCGGGCATGTGTGCATTATGGGAGGCGTTACGATCGGGGAAGGAAGTGTAATCGCGGCTGGAAGCGTTGTAACAAAAGATATCCCGGCGCATGTGCTGGCGGGAGGAAATCCCTGCCGGGTGATACGGGAAATAACACCTGCAGACGATGACAAGTACAGAGGCTGACGGAAATCGTTTGCTGCTTCATAGCAACAAACTTTAAAAGATCTGTTCAGTCTGTGCCATGATGAGGCAATTGCGGAAGAAATTACCCAGGAGATTTTTCTCAAAGCCATGCAGAATATTCACCGTTTTAAAGGAGAGTGCAAGATTCAGGTCTGGCTCTGTCAGATTGGGAAGCATCAGAGTCTGTATTGGCGGAAAAGGGAACAGGCAATGGAGATGAGAACAATCAGACCGAACATGGAATTGGAAGTTGAAAGTATATTTGTTTTCCAGTATAATAATAGAGATTATACAAAATCTGGCTGTGAATCCGGAATTCGGGGCAAATATGAATAAGCTGAGTGGAGACAACTGGACGGGCTTATTATAGACGATGACCTGGATGAATAAACGAAGGAATGGCTGGGGGCCCAGGTAGATGTTTGAGGCGCCTGTAGAAGGAGAGAGATGGTATGATTTACACAGTGACCTTTAATCCCGCATTGGATTATATAATGCATATCCAGAATATGAATGCAGGAGAAATCAACAGGAGCAGCTCTGAATACCTGTTTTGCGGTGGAAAGGGAATTAATGTCTCCATTGTGCTCCGGCACCTGGGAAAAGAAAGTGTGGCGATGGGATTCCAGGCGGGTTTTACCGGAAAGGAAATCGTCAGACAGTTGGAAAGCCAGGGAATACATACAGAATTTGTGACTTTGTCCCAGGGCAATTCCAGAATTAATGTGAAAGTAAAAGGAGAAAAAGAAACGGATCTTAACAGTAACGGACCGGATATTACAGAGGATGAATTCCGTGAGCTGCTGAATAAAATCTCCGTTTTGAACGGGAATGATACGCTCGTTCTCGCAGGGAGTATTCCCTCCTGCCTGTCTTCCGATGCTTATCAGAAAATTATGGAACAGCTGGCGGACAGGGAGGTAAAAGTTGTAGTAGACGCGGAGCGGGAACTGCTGGTTAAAACACTGCCGTACCATCCGTTTTTGATCAAGCCGAACCATTACGAGTTAGGCGGCGTGTTCGGTATTTCCTGTACAAATGAGGCAGAAATCATCCGCTGTATCAGAGAGATCCAGAAGATGGGTGCCAGGAATGTACTGGTTTCCAGGGCGGGAGAAGGTGCCATATTCGGTGATGAGGATGGCAGCGTATATAGGGTACAGGCACCAGCCGGAACCGTGAAAAATTCAGTGGGAGCCGGTGATTCCATGGTTGCAGGATTCCTGAAAGGATATGACGCTTCTGTTCTTCAGGCGCTTAAATATGCGGCTGCTGCGGGAAGTGCCACTGCTTTTGCAGATGACCTGGCAGAGGAAGATGATATTCTAAAGCTGCTGCCAGAAATAGTGGTGAGACAGATTTAACAGGGGGCTGAAATACCCCCTGTTACACGATTCAATCACTCAAGTTACGCGATTCGATCACTCAAGTTACGCGATTCAATCACTCAAGTTACACGATTCAATCACTCAAGTTACGCGATTCAAACCATCTGTTACATTATTCAATCCCCATAAGAAGATTCATAACATACATTTCCAGCCCTTCAAAGTCTCTGTTTTCCACGCACTTTTTCTGGAAGCCGTAATCGAAGCGGGCTGCTTTGTCTTCCAGCGCTTGTACAATTTTCAGGCTGTTTTCCAGGTGTTTGTAGCTGTCTTCGTCTGTCGTGGTTCTCATGGCCTTTACATCCAGCCCCACATATTCCCCGTTGGAACCGTAATTATTTTCCATCAGAACTTTTATCTGGTTAAATGCCTGGCGGAGATTTTCCACGCCAAAGGATTTATCTTGGTCAAATTTAATGCCGTTCTGGTCGTTTAGATGTACGGTCCACAATTTATTCATTGCCAGTGCAAAGCCAATTTCGTGGGAGGGGTCAAGGCCGGCTAAAATTGCATGGGCACTTTCCAGGTTGCCTCCAACTCTGGAAGGGTCAATTGTTGCTGCGGAGATTGCCATTACATGACCCATGGTGCCGCAGATACTCCGGTCAATCGGCTCGTTTGGCTTGGGTTCAATTACTACACGGATGTTGGAATCGTAGCGCAGCATTTCGTTGATGGCTTCGATTAACTGCCTGGTTGCCCACACCGGGCTTTTGGATTCGGCACAGAGAGTACCTTCCCGTGCCAGCCAGATCACCAGCATATCGGTGCCCAGTTCATTGGCGATATCGATGGACCTTTTTGCTCTCCACATAGCGAAATCCCTGTCTTCTTTGGAAGTGGACATGAATCCGCCGTCGATAGTATGGGGATCCATCCAGAGTCTGGGAGCCACAAATTCAGCAGCCATATTGTATTTGTCCAGCAGCTTTTTCAATTTTCTGGCTTCTTCCTTTATCTCTTCTTCGGTTAATTCATTCAGGTTTGGCACTGCATCGTCATCGTGGAACTGGATTGCGGAGAAGCCCATTTCTGAAAATTTCTTTACCTTTTCTTCAAAAGGAATATCCTTTCTGGTTGCCGGACCATAGGAATCTGCTCCGGTATGTACGTTCCAGGGTCCTACGGAAAATTTAAATCTTGACATCTTATATCCTCCTTATGTGTTAGTACTTCATACGGCTTGAAACATTTCTGGCAGGATGAAGTAGTAGTGAATCTCGGCATAAATTCGCCGAAACTGGTGTAAGGCGTTTCTTTGCCTGCTATCATGTTTGATAATTCCATTATACTGAAATTGGAATAATTAACTTTCATTTATATGTTGAATTTATATGACTAATTTGCTTTTTCTGCTTTTCATACACAGGACATTCAGGTATACTGTAGATAGACGGAGGTGGCATATGAATAATGAATACGAATTTGTAGAACATAATTTTCTAAATGATATTAAAATATTTATCGTGGAGCTTTCCCACAGAAAGCCTCATTTTCATAAAGAGTTTGAGATTTGTATGGTCCTCTCTGGAATGGTGGAGGTTTTTTGCAATAAACAGACCTATTTATTTTCAGATGGTTCCGTATTTCTCTTTAATCCAAGGCGGCCTCATGAGCTGCATACGGCAAAAGGCAGCACGGTTATCCTGTCACTGCAGATTTCCTCAGGATTTTGTTCCCGGTTTTTTCCGGATATATACAATCTGGAATTTGATTCTGTAGATATTGGAAAATATTTTTCCCAGAAAATAAAATTCATGGTACAAAGAGAAATCCAGGAATGTGCCTACCTGTACTTTTTGCGAAATGCCAATTATGAGTTTAAATGTATGTCTCTGCTCTGTGATATTTTTTACAGGCTGTTATATTACTGCCCGTACCACCGGATTACGGAATT
Source organism: Clostridiales bacterium (assembly GCA_018365455.1). Taxonomy (GTDB): domain Bacteria; phylum Bacillota; class Clostridia; order Lachnospirales; family Lachnospiraceae; genus Robinsoniella. Next base: position 13,619 of record JAGZJZ010000073.1, on the reverse strand, counting down.
GGAGAGACGCTCCAGGAATGCCCATTTGGAGAGGCTGTCCCGGATCACTAAGTTTATAGATGAGAATTATACCTCTAAGATACTGCTTTCGGATTTGGTAGAATCGGAAGGTCTTTCCCTTTCCTATCTGTCGCATTTTTTCAAAGACAATTTCAATATGTCCTTTCAGGAATATGTTACCCTGCTGCGTTTTGAGAAGGCCAGATATCTGATTGCACAGACGGACTTGAGTCTGACCGACATCTGTGTCACCTGCGGGTTTTCCGATTACCGCTATTTAAGCCAGATCTTTGTGAAAAAAACAGGCATGACGCCAAAGGAATTCCGAAAAACGGGGCAGGCAGGGAATCATTATCAGGAAACAGAGGAACGGGAAGCTGCAACTGCCCAGATGTTTCTTGGAGATGCAGAGAGCCTGCGCATATTAGAAAAGCGGCTGTAAAAACAGCCGCCCAATCTCTATACTTTTTCCCATCCCTGATCCATCTTTTTCTTCAGTTCTTCGAAACTTTTCAGACCGCTTAGGGAATCATATGCCGTGACACAGGATGCACCCGTAGCCGTAGCATATTTCATACAGTCTGCCCAGCTGTAGTTATTTAAGATCGCATACAGAAAAGCTGCGATACTGGTATCTCCGGCTCCGGTACCGGAGAGAACTTTATCCGGTTTAAAGCTTGGTTCAAAATGCCTGATGCCCGTCCAGCTCCCGGCATCAAATTCCAGGCGTTCCCCGATTTTCTCCAGGGTTTCACGATCAGAAGATGCCAGGAACAGACCCGGAACGCCGCATTTTAACAATACAATTTTACAGCCCATTGCAAGGAGCTTTTCCGCAAGGGGAACGATATCTTCCTCTACCGACAGGATACTGGTTACATCTCTGCCGGCTGCTCTGGCAATCCATTCCCGGTATCTGGGGCGGTCAATCATATAAGCCAGTTCTTCGATGCTTGGAACAAAAAAGTCTACATAAGGCAGAACTTTTTCCAGAATTGCTTCCCAATCCACCTTGCCGGCTTCGTCATTTTCGTCAACGGCTGCCATATCCAGAGAAGTGGCAACGCCCAGAGATTTTACCCTCTGCAGGATTTTCAGCAATTCACTTCCGCCGTCTGCATACATACTTTTCATCAGAGGAGGATAGCCCAGATGGAAGAGGCGGGCGTCTTTGATGATGTCAAAATCCAGATCCTGCTCATAAAAATAATTATTTGCACCGGAATGGTGCAGGAAAATCCGGTCAATGCCTCTTGGTGCGATTACAACAGAATAAGAAGTATCTTCTTCTTCCGATATACTCATGCTGTTAATGGCATTGTGGGAATTGATCTGGTCGGATACGATACTGCCAAAATCATCATTTCCGATCTTACCCATGAGACTTACGTTTGCCCCCAGAATTTTCAGTGCCAGACCGGTATTGGATACGCATCCGCCAATATGTACATCGACTGCTCCCATTTGAATCAGCCGCCCCGGAACCAGCATATCATCTACTTTATTAATTTTAATGTTGGGAAAGTCCGGTGTAATATCAAGACAAATATGTCCTGCCACCACAACACTTGCTTTTTCTTCAGCCATAATTTACCTCCTGTTCTGCTTAATGCAGTTTCTGTAATACTTCTTTTACGATCCGTTCTAAAAATGCGGGATTCATTTCAAGCTCTTTTGCCAGATCGATATTCCGCCCTTTTCCATTGGAACCAAAGAGTTCAATTTTCTTTATTACTTCCTGTTTGGTAGCTTCTACCGCTGCCGGAATTAGATCTATAATGCCTTTATTCATGGACTGGAAGTCCCGAAAAGCTGCCTCTACGGCTGCCACATTAATATCCGTAAAAATGTTTACCTTACTGATCCCTTCCCGGATAGCCATTTTAAAATCCTGATCCGTCAGACCGGAACCGCCATGAAGTACCAGAGGAACCGATATGGTGTTAGCGATGGTGCGGATACGCTCAAAATCCAGTTTTGGAGGAAGCTTGTAGGCTCCATGGGCAGTACCAACTGCAATTGCCAGCGCGTCCACACCGGTTTTTTCAACAAAATCTTTTGCCTGGGCAGGATCTGTATAAAATCTGGAAGGGTCATTTGTGTGGGAATCACCTTCAAAAGAACCTTCATTATCCCCCACATGCCCTAACTCCCCTTCGATAGTCGCCCCGTAGGAATGTGCAATTTCCGCCATCTCTCTGACTTTTCGCACGTTCTCGTCATAGGTGTCGGTAGAACAGTCATACATGATGGAACTAAAGCCAAGTTCCAGTGCTTTGATGCAGGTTTCTTTTTTCAAACCGTGATCCAGATGTATTACAATGGGAACATTTGCTTTCTTCGCCATGGGAATCAGATAATAAGATAATTCTTCCAGGGGACCATAAGGGAAGAGTACTTCTGCAGTTCCCATAATCACAGGAGAACCGGTACTTTCCGCAGCGGCGATAATTCCTCTTGCCAGTTCCAGGTTCACGGCATTAAATAAACCAATGGCATACTTTCCTTTTTTGGCGGGTATCAGTACATCGTTCATATTTACCAGCATTTTATTTACCTCCATAAGTATTGATAAATTTATGTTAAACGGAAACCTTACTTTTGTGTTGTTAAATTAGCTATTTTTAGTAGACTAATTTGCTGTAAATGAAAATAAACGGGGATTTTGACGAACAATGTTGGAAAAATGACAGGATTTGATTATAATCAGTAAATGGTTCATCAATATTTGTACTTTTATTTTTGCAGATTTATGAGATAATAGGATTATCAAAATTGCAAAAAATGTTTGATCTAAAATTCGGTATTATTGTGTATAAAATTGGAAGAAAAAAGAAGAGGTAAATAGAATTTGAAAACATATAAAACGGCTGATCTGATCAGCAATACTCCGGTGCTGGCTTCTGTAATCGAAGAAAAGGAAACTGTCTGGATAAATCCTGACTTGCTTCCATTTCATCTTGCCGGGAAAGACTTAGAACTTTCTATGAAGGACATTGACGAGGCGGAGGAACGCCTGAATCGTTTTGCTCCCTTTATCGCAGAATGTTTTCCGGAGACAAGAGCCCAGGGAGGAATCATTGAATCCGTACTGACTCCCATTCCTAAAATGCAGGAATATATCAATGAAAAATACCAGAGCGCCCTTATGGGAAAGCTGTTATTAAAACAGGACAGCCATCTTGCAATTGCAGGTTCCATAAAGGCAAGAGGGGGAATCTATGAAGTCCTTAAGCATACGGAGGACCTGGCGCTTAAACATGGATTGCTTTCCTTACAGGATTCCTATGAAGTCCTGGCATCGGAAAAAAACCGTTCTTTTTTTCGTGGTTATACCATACAGGTTGGCTCTACCGGTAATCTGGGTATGAGCATAGGCATCATGAGTGCGGCAATTGGTTACGATGTTATTGTACATATGTCGGCTGACGCAAAGCAGTGGAAAAAAGATCTGCTGAGAAGCCATGGGGTCAGGGTTGTGGAATATGAATCTGACTATAGTGAAGCCGTATTAAATGGCAGAAAACTATCGGATGAGAATCCGAAAAGTTATTTTGTAGACGATGAAAATTCCCGGAATTTATTCCTGGGCTATGCAGTTGCGGCAAAGAGGCTCTTGGGGCAGCTAAAAGACCAGGGAATTAATGTAGATGCCGACCATCCGCTGTTTGTGTACATTCCCTGCGGAGTCGGTGGTGCCCCGGGCGGCGTCAGCTTTGGATTAAAACAGTTATTCCATGACAGTGTCCACTGCTTTTTTGCGGAACCTGCAAATGCGCCGTGTATGCTTGTGGGAATGGCAACGGGACTGCATCAGAACATCTGCGTACAGGATATGGGCTTATCCGGGCAGACTCATGCAGACGGGCTGGCTGTAGGGCGGCCATCCGGCTTTGTGGGCGGCATCATGGCACCTTTGTTAAGCGGCATCTTTACAATCCGGGATGGAAATTTATATGAATATATGCGTGGTTTATTAGACCAGGAGGGGATATTTTTGGAGCCAAGTGCCTGCGCGGCATTTGCCGGACCTATTCATCTGAATCAGTATCCGGAGACGAAAAAATATCTTATAGAGAATCATCTGTGCGGCAAGATGAAGCAGGCAGTGCATATCGCCTGGGCAACAGGGGGAAGCCTTGTGCCGGAAGCGGTACGTAAAGCATATAGGGAGACGTATTTGGAGGAGTGATATTGAGTGGGATTTTAGTGCATTTACTTCATTCCGGTTGGAGTTATTGTAAGAAAGAATATAAAAATTGGTGAGGCTGTTATGGTTGTGCAGAAACAGGATCAGCGAAGCGGAAAACTTACGGAAGGCGTGGTGCAGCGCATCTTGACAAATTCACAGAATCATCCAAGAGGCATTAAAGTGATGCTGGAAGGCGGAATCGTTGGCAGAGTACAGGATATTGTTGAAAGGGATAAGTAAAATGAATATACAAATATTTGGAACTAAGAAATGTTTTGATACGAAAAAGGCACAGCGGTATTTCAAAGAACGGGGCGTTTCTTTTCAGTTTATTGATCTGAAAGAAAAAGGGATGAGCAAAGGAGAATTCACAAAGGTAAAGCAGGCAGTGGGCGGGCTTGACAATATGCTGGATGAAAAGTGCAGGGACAAGGATACACTGGCACTGGTCCGGTACATTGCTGAGGAAGATAAGGCAGAAAAGGTACTGGAGAATCAGCAGATTTTAAAGACACCGATTGTGAGAAATGGATCATCTGCCACAGTGGGATTTCAGCCGGATGTCTGGAAGACATGGAAGTAAGAGAGATTTCAGTAAGAGAAATTTAAGTAATGTGGAGCTGTACGGAATGTGATTGGTGCGCAGCTTCTTTTTACATAAAAATAACTGCCGGGTCTAGAAAGAATCCGGCAGTTCGTGTAAAATAGAAGAATGCGACTTTCTACAAAAACTGAGCAATAAAAGCCTCAGGAAGCATGGTCTTCTCTGTGATTTGCCCAACAGGCCATCCAAGTGCCAGATAGCGCTTCACAACACTTTCCATACTTTCAGCAGCTTCCACAATATGCTGTTCACAATCATAAAACCGCATGACTCTCTGCCCCCATGGATATTCTTTTATGCCATGCAAAAACTCGATTTCCGATAGTTGTTTGATTTTATCATACCATTTTTCAAGATCATCCGTTTCGAAGTACAATTGAAAATTGTTTTCTTTACAAAGGGGCACCAGTTCGGTACCTACTAATTCACCATAATTGCTCTGTAAAGATAAACCGCCTTCAAATGATACATGAGCACCTAAATCCATCGTAACTTTTTGTTCCATTATGGTTTCATAAAAATATCTTGATTTTTCCATATCCTTAACCGCTATAAGCGTTCCACCATATTTCATTTCGTTTCACCTCCTTCGTATGGTACATTATACAATTAATACTTAGATATTTCGTTGTAAAAATCGGACATGTTTTCCAGATATTGAGCAGGTGTTACGCCGCAGATAGATTTAAAGTCCCGGGTAAAGTGGGAATGGTCATAAAACCCCATTTGATCAGCCACATGAGAAATAGTGGAAGGGTGGTAAGGATTTTGGAACAATTGAACGGCTCTATTTGTTCTTACTATCCGGGCAAAGGTTTTCGTACCGGTTCCGATGTATTGTTTGAAAATACGGTTCAGGTGACGTTCACTGTAATGGGCATAATTGGCAAGGTCTTTGGAGGAAATTAATCCATTCTCCCGTATGATGTGATGAGCACCAATTTTTACTGCAAGGTTTTCCTGATATCTCATTCTTTTCTCATTTTTATTTAGATAATGAAGAAAGAGTTTGTCTAACTCCGTAAAAAGGAAATCAATATTCCAGGATTTTTCGATAATTTCTAATACTAGATTCTGCAAATGTTTATTTAATAAGTCCAGAGAGTATGTTTTGTCAGCCAATTCGGACTGATTTTCTTTGATAAATGGATATAATCCCCAGGGCTGAAACTCGATAATCAGTATCCAGACGGAGTTGTTTGCCTGCTTTCCCACGGCGTTTGCTTTTGTTGCAGATCCAAATAGATCACTGTGTATTTGATTGCCGTCAAAGTGAAAAACTATTGTGGAACTGCCATGGGGAATTACTGTATATTGGTCAGCCATCAGGTTTTCTCTGGGAAAAGTCAGGGTATAATTGGAAATATAAGGTTTTAATGCTTTGTCAGGGAGTACATATATATAATCATCTGCTTTTAACAGTATGCGCCTGGTATCTCTGTAATCGCTGATTACTGATTTATGAATCATTTTATCACCGCCTTTATGTTATTATAGGAAGATGTGAGAACAGATGTCAAGAATCACTATATCAGTATTAATTAAATTTTGATATTCTGTATAAAAAGTTCTGGAATAATGTATTTGCGGGTGCTAAAATAAAAAGCATATGTGTGGGCAGTATCCCACAAAGTGTGAAGCAAAGCGGTCAGAATGCAGTTTCAAACATGCATTCGAATCTGTTTGAATATATGGAGGAAAATTGATATGCAGACAAATGAAATTAATATTCGGGATCCTTTTGTTTTGTTAGACAAAGATACTTATTATATGTATGGCACCAGAGGTTCCCGCTGCTGGGGCAATGACGACGGACTGGACTGTTATTACAGCAGGGATCTGCAAGAGTGGACAGGTCCGGTTGAAGTCTTCCATAAACCGGAGGGGTTTTGGGCAGATCAGAACTATTGGGCACCGGAGTGCCATAGATATCAGGGAAAATACTATATCTTTGCATCCTTCAAAGCAGATGGTGTCTGCAGGGGAACTCAGATTCTGAAAGCCGACCATCCTCTGGGACCGTTCCAGGTTCACAGTGAATCTCCGGTTACCCCCAAAGCGTGGGAGTGTCTGGATGGCACGTTATATATTGATTCCAGTCAGGTTCCGTATCTTGTTTTCTGTCATGAATGGGTACAGATCGGGGATGGAGAAGTCTGCGCAATTATGTTGTCCCCGGATTTAAAAACACCCGTTGGTGAACCTAAGGTATTATTTCGTGCATCAGAGGCACCATGGATTAAGAAGCTGGAAACAGATAGGCTTGGAAAGGACGTGGAGTGTTACTGTACAGACGGACCTTTTATGTATCGCTGCCAAGACGGAACCCTGCTTATGCTGTGGTCGAGCTTTGGAGAAGAAGGTTATACGGAGGCAATTGCCAAAAGCGGGAATGGGGATATTACGGGGAAGTGGGAGCAGGAACCCCAATTGCTGTTTAAAAAAGACGGCGGACACGGGATGCTTTTTAAAACTAAAGAGGGTGCGCTGATGTTATCCCTTCATTCGCCCAATGAAACGCTTAAGGAATGTCCGGTATTTTATAAGATACAGGAAGAGGACGGAAAATTATTCAAAGGGGAGCAAGATGAGCAGTATACTGATAATTGAAGATGATGAAGCATTAAATACAGGTTTAAGCTTTGATCTGGAAGCAGAGAATTACCAAATGCAATCCGCTTTTTCCCTGGAGGAAGGCCGGAATATTCTGAAAGACCAAACATTTGACCTGATCATCCTGGATGTAAACCTGCCCGATGGCAATGGGTTTCAATTTATACAGGAACTGAGAAAGACCAGGGACACGCCGGTTATTTTCCTCACAGCCTGCGATATGGAAAGGGATGCTGTCAGGGGATTTGACCTTGGGGCAGATGACTATATTACAAAGCCGTTCAGTATGGTACTGCTTCGCAGAAGGGTTGCGGCGGTTTTAAAGCGATGTACGAAATCAGATAATTCCAGTCAGTACCGGGATTCCTATCTGGAGATTAATTTTGATAAACCGGAAGCCAGAATAAAAAATCAGGAACTGGCACTGACGCCCACAGAATATAAAATGCTGAAACTTTTAACGACCCATCCGGGTCAGCTGTTAACCCATCAGGTGATGTTAGAACATCTGTATGACAGTGACGGGAATTTTGTGGACAAACATGCGCTTGCAGTAAATGTTAACCGGCTTCGTTCCAAAATTGAAGATGATATTCATAAATATATTAAAACCATTTATGGTATGGGCTATCAATGGGCAGGTGAGAACCATGGGTGATAAGTTCCGGACAGTATGGATCTATAAAATTTTTACCGGTGCAGCCGTTGTGATGCTGGCAATTTTCAGTGTTCTGGTGTGGCATGTAACAGATCATATGCTGATGCGTTTGCTTTTAATCGGATTTGGACTTGGGTTTTTAGGAATTGGTGCAGCGGTAATAGCAGTAATGCGCAGGCAGATAACGGGCTTTGCAGATTCTATGAGTGCCTGCCTGGATGAGATGCTGGATGAAAAGGAGAATATCCTATTTGATGAAATCAATGAGACGCTTTTGTCGAAGCTGCAGTCTAAACTGAGGAAATTATATGAGATTTTACAGCGCCATAATCAAAAGAGCCGGGATGAAAAGATGGCATTGCAGAGTCTGGTATCGGATATTTCCCACCAGACCAAGACGCCAGTTGCAAATATAAAAATGTATACAGGTATTCTGCAGGACCGGAATGTGGACCGGGAAAAGCAGAAGGAATTTCTGCAATCCATTACGGATCAGGTAAATAAACTGGATTTTCTCATTCAGGCGATGATTAAGATGTCCAGGCTGGAGACCGGAATATTCGAGATGCAGAAAAAAAGAGCTTCTGTATATGAAACCCTTGGCTTGTCATTGAACAGTATTTTTCCAAAAGCTGAGGAGAAGCAGATCGATATTTCGGTTACCTGTCCGGAAGATCTGTTTCTTAGCCACGATGTAAAATGGACGGCGGAAGCGATTTCAAATATTCTGGACAATGCAGTTAAATATACACCCTGCGGCGGTAAAATTACTGTTTCAGCAGAACGGATGGAATTATACTCCAGGATCCGAATACGGGATACCGGAAGAGGAATACCGGAAAAAAACCAGGCATCCATATTTAAACGATTTTATCGGGAAAAAGAAGTACATGACCAAGAGGGAGTGGGAATTGGTTTATATCTTACAAGGGAGATCATAACTTTGCAGAGAGGTTATGTGGAAGTGAGATCCCAGCCTGGGGAAGGGGCAGAATTTATGATTTTTCTTCCTAATTAAGAGTGGATTATAAGGAGCATAGGGACAGAGGTCTGGCCTTATGCTCCTTGCTATGTGGTCCTACCATCTTTTCGTACACTACCTCCATCTACAAAGCGTCCTTAATCAGCGAAACCCCAATAAAATGCGTAATATTAGAGCACATATAAAGTGTTCTCAGCAGCACGAGTGCCACCCGGCGTAGTTTCAGATTATCACAGTTTTGAGATAATTACCCATTGAGATAAGTTTGAGATAATTGGATGATAAGATAGTGTTATAAAAAGAAAGGGGAAAAAATATATGAGTAATATATTAGAAACCAGAGATTTAAAAAAATATTATGGGATGAATCCAAATATCACAAAAGCGTTGGATGGTGTAAATATATCGATCGGACAGGGAGAGTTTGTGGCGGTTGTGGGGACTTCGGGAAGCGGCAAATCCACACTGCTCAATATGATGGGAGGTCTGGATATACCCACATCGGGAAGTGTCCGGATCAGAGATAAGGAAATTGCAAAAATGAATGATGAACAGCTGACCATTTTCAGACGCCGGAATATCGGATTCATTTTTCAGAATTATAATCTGGTACCGATCTTAAATGCATACGAGAATATTGTTCTTCCGGTGGAACTGGATGGAGGAACGATTGATAAAGATTTTCTGCAGGATGTGGCGGGAATGCTCACCTTAGAGGATAAACTTTCTAACATGCCCAATAATCTATCCGGAGGGCAGCAGCAGCGTGTGGCAATCGCACGGGCATTGATTACAAAACCGGCTATTATTCTTGCCGATGAACCTACAGGCAATCTGGACAGCAAAACCAGTGCAGATGTACTAGGATTACTGAAAATGACAAGCGAAAGATTTCATCAGACGATCGTTATGATAACCCACAACAATGAAATAGCGCAGCTTGCGGACCGGATTATAAGGATTGAAGACGGAAGGATTGCCAATTAGGAGGGGAAACAGATGCTGGAAAATAATAATAAAAAGATAGTAGGAAAGCTGGCAAAACGCAGTTTTTTCAAAAATAAACTAAGAAATATTGCAGCAGTGACAGCGATTGCTCTTACCGCACTTTTGTTCACATCTATCATTACAATAGGAATTGGTGCGTCCCAGTCATTGACTCTGACCAGCCAGAAACAAAAGGGAAGTAAGGCGGATGCAGACCTGCGTTACATGACTGCGGAACAGTTTCAGAAGTTAAAGGAAAGTGATATGGCTGTAATTGTGGGAGAGAGGCGTCCAATCGGCTTTCTGACGAATACCAATCACCACAATGTGGAACTGGACTATATGGACGCTGCAGAACAGGAGCTGACTTTTAGTGTACCTGCCCACGGCAAAGCACCCCAGGCGGCTAATGAAATTGCAACAACCGATAAGGCAATGGAAGATCTGGGGATTACACCGGAGGTAGGTGCCAAGATTCCGATAGAATTTCAACTGCGGGGAAAAACATATCATTTTGATATGATTGTATCCGGCTGGTGGGAAGCTGGGGGCATGCCCGTCAGTATGATGATTGTTTCGGAAGCATTTATGAAGGAAAATGAAGCGTTATTTCCATATACTTACCGCCAGGATCTGGAAATGGCGGGGACTTATTTTTCAGATATTGTTTTAAAAAATAAATTTAAAATACAGGATCAGCTAAATTCATTTATCCGGTCGGTGGGGGGAGAACCGGAGGACAGAGAAGCCTCCAATTATATTTTAAGTGCCGTAAATCAAATGACGAATCCCCCTTTGAATACAAATCTGGTATTTGGAATCGCAGGCTTTGCAGTCCTGTTTATCGTTTGCGGCTATTTATTGATCTACAATATTTTTGATATTTCGGTAGCTCAGGATATCAGGTATTACGGGCTTTTGCGCACGGTTGGATCTTCAAAAAGACAGATCAGACAGATGGTGAACCGGCAGGCAGTCTGGTTATCCATCATCGGTATCCCAATCGGATTGATTATTGGATTTTTTCTTGGGAAAAGTGTACTGCCTGCAGTTATGGAAATGTTTGCAAATACAAACAAAGGAATGATGGTAGAAGTATCACCAAATCCGGTGATTTTTATAGGGGCTGCACTTTTTTCCGGAATTACAGTTTTCTTAAGTGTCAGAAAGCCAGCAAAAAAAGCATCCGGAATCTCTTCGCTGGAAGCATCCAAATATGTGGGTGATGGTTTAGATAGTAAGAAGAAAACCAGCAAACGTAAAAACGGGTCCAGGATTACACATATGGCATGGGCGAATTTAGGACGTAATAAGACCAGAACGGCATTTATTATGATTTCTCTGCTGCTGTGTACCGTACTGCTCAATTCCGTGTTTGTTATAGCAGGAAGCTTCGATACCGATAAATGGATTAAATCCTTGAGTAAAACAGATTTTATAATTGCAAGTTCCAGTACGTTTAACAATATGAAAGGATTTGTCCATCATGATGATGCACTGGATGAAAATATGGTAAAGGCAGTGGAAAAACAACCCGGTGTGAAAGAAGGGGGACGCCTTTATAAAAATACGCTGGATGACAGAAATGTAAGCTTTGAGTATGGTTGCCGAATCTTAGATACAGAGGAGCGGGACGGATACAATTATGGAATTACGGCAGAGGGTGAATCCTTTACCCTTGCAGATGATAACCGTCCACTGTGTAATGCATTTGGAATGTCTGATGCGGTTTTATCCAGAATGACCATTGTAAATGGAGAAAAAGATTTGAACGTCTTACGGGAAAAACTTGCGGAAGGGAACTATATAATTGAAGGAGTCACCTCTGTACGGGGCAATGGAAATGTTTCCATGAAAGAATTTACCAGCGAAATAGGACAGAACATAGATGCTTATGTAGATGGTAAAAAAGCAAAAACTTTTACCGTAGTGGCGCAGGCGATTCTGAATGATGTTGAATATGAGGTACCATCCATTAATACGGGGGTGGTTCAGGTGGGAAATGACAGCCCTTATTTCTATATGACTCAGAAGGATTTCGAATCAATTTATCAAAATCCTGCGCTGTTAAGTTATTCTTTTGACATAGATCCGAAATATGAATTACAGATGGAGGAATTCCTGGATGAGTATATTCAGAATGAAAATCCCAATGCAAGCTATAATTCTGTTCGGCTGTTAAAAGAAGACGTATGGAAAACCCAGCAGGTAGTATACGTTATAGGCGGTATCATTGGGGCAGTCATGGGATTAGCCGGCATGATTAACTTTATCAATATGGTGATCACAAGCATTCTCACACGGCGTCATGAATTTGCCGCAATGCAGAGTATTGGTATGACAAAAAGGCAGTTAAATCAAATGTTGACGCTGGAGGGTATTTACTATGCATTAGGCGCAGGCATCCTGGGAATTATAACTTCGGGAATCTTGGGTGTGACACTGGTGCAGATGATCAGTTCCAATATCTGGTTTATGACTTTCCGGCTGACAATCCTTCCTTCCGTGATAATATGTGGTATCTTCCTGGGAATTGCAGTTGTGGTTCCCTCATTATCCCTGAAAATATTTCATAAAGGAAGTATAGTTGAGCAGCTGAGAGAAACGGAATAAATGGATGGGATTGCTTTTGAATTACGATTTGGGAAATTCACGTTATTGCATAAATCGTCCTATCTCAGCAGAGAAAATATCTTTGCTGTGGTGGGATGTATTTTGTATCTGGCGTTCACAAAGCGTTGCATTTCCCCAGGGAAACCGAAAACAGAGTTCTTAAATTTCTGCATCGATTACAATATCTAAAAATATTATATGTAACTTTTATAAAAAATGTGTTGCAATATATATTCTAATGTGGTATTATTACCTTGTAAAAAACATTCTAATCGCTGGCAGTTCTGCCAGACAAATTCCAATTGACATAACAAAATAAAATAAGGTGTTGCTATGCTTGCTGTAAGCCGATATTATATAATTATCTAAAGTATATTTAACTCTTCTTGCGCTGCAAAGAAACTGCCTTAAAGTAAGAGGAGGACTGACAAACAATGGATAATTCGCCCAAAACAAATGCCATTCAGAACGAAAATAAGAAAACAGAACCATTTATCATGCTGCCTACGATAGATTTTTGTTTCAAGGAGCTGATGTGCAGTGAGAAAGTAAGAAAGGGATTAATTGCAGCATTTTTGAATCTGGATCCAAAGGAAATTCAGGAAACGGAATTGCTGAATACAGCTCTGCGAAAGAAAACCGAAAATGAAAAGCTTGGAATCCTGGATGTAAGAGTCCGGATGCATGATAACACCCAGGTTGATCTGGAAATGCAGGTACTTCCGTTTCACTGCTGGGAGGAGCGGACCCTGTTCTATACCTGTAAAATGTACACCGACCAGATTGTAAGCGGGGATAATTACGATGTTCTGGTGAAATGTATCCAGATCAGCATACTGGACTTTGCATTTTTAAAAGATACCGATGCATGGTATTCCTGTTTCCATCTAAGGGAAGACCAGCGGGGAAGTTTATATTCTGATAAACTGGAGCTGCATGTGCTGGAGCTGCCCAAGCTGGTTGGACAGGA
>JAGZJZ010000072.1 GCA_018365455.1 Clostridiales bacterium | reverse complement strand
ATAAAGTTTTGATCTTAGTTCAAAAATCAACTACTAGCTAATTTTATCCCTTTATTACTGTTTTAAGGTTGTATCATTTCTGATACGGTTCTTAATTTTGAAATCTCTTTAATAGAATCTTTCAAGGTTGTTTCACTGTTCAATTATCAAGGTTCTGTTTGCTTCTCTTTGTTGTTGTACTCTTTAGCGCAACTTCTATATGTTATCACACCGTCAAGCGTTTGTCAACAACTTTTTTAAAAAGTTTTTTGTGATGTTTTCTTTGCTGTTTTGACAGCTTTTATAGTCTATCACTTAGCTTGCATATTGTCAAGCACTTTTTTACATTTTTTTACAAATGTTTTTGTATCATATTACTGTCTTTAACTTTTCTAGTTTTATACAGTGCTAGGAATAAATTAGCGGAGAAAGAGGGATTTGAACCCTCGCGCCGCGCAAACGACCTACACCCTTAGCAGGGGCGCCTCTTCAGCCACTTGAGTATTTCTCCTGAATCATTATTTCCTATATAATACAGCTTGTCACCTGTTGTGGTGACGCACAAGTTATTATACTAAAGAGACCTCGATTTGTCAATCACTTTTTTCAAAAAAGTTTTATTCCTTGTCTTTTATCATATTTTCTATTCGCTTCTTTACAATAGAAGCTATTTCTGTAGACTTCAGATCCTTGTATTCATCATAATATATTGGACTTAAATAGTGAACCTGAACGGTAATTCTTTTTATAGAATGCGTGTCAAAAGATTTATAAGAATCTATTAAAGCCACTGGAACGATAGGACATCTGGCTTTTATAGCTGACTTAAAGCTTCCGCCTTTAAAATCCAACAGGTCATTTGGATGCTTTGTCCTTGTTCCTTCTGCAAATATGACATAATTTCTACCTTCCGTCACCTCCTTTGTAACATCCATGATTACCCGCATGGACTGCTTGATATCTTCTCTGTCAATTGCTTTTGCCCGCATGATTGCAAACACCTGCTTCAGGAAAGGTACGTTGGCTACTTCCTTTTTCATGACAACCGACAATGGGCGGCTGCAGCTTTCCACTAATGCCAGCACATCGAATAACCCCTGATGGTTTGGAAACAGTACGAAGCCATTTTTCTCCGGAAGATTCTCCCCTCCGGTTGTCTGAATAGTGACTCTTCCACCTTTGTTTGCATTGATTGTTATCTTTTTTAATAATGCAAAACGTTCCTCTTCCGTATGCTTATCATTATCTTTTGCATACGCAACCAACTGAAAAGCCCAATAAGGCACAAACAATATATTTCGTAAAACCATCAAAATTATTCTTTCCACGAATTTGTCAGCTCTCTTTCTTAAATTGCTTTATAGCACTCTCATAGAGATTATTCCCTTTACAATCTGCAACCACAATCACAGGAAAATTCTCAACTTCCAATTCTCGTATAGCTTCTGTCCCAAGATCATCATAAGCAATTATCGTAGATTTTTTAATTCTCTGGGACAGCAACGCTCCGGCTCCCCCTACTGCTGCAAAATAAACAGCGTTATTTCGCTTTATGGCATTCAATACTTCCGGTGTCCGTTTTCCCTTTCCGATCATACCACGCAGCCCCAAGTCCAGCAGTTTCGGCGCATATTTATCCATCCTGCTTGCGGTTGTGGGACCTGCTGATCCAATAGGACGTCCTTCCCTTGCCGGAGATGGTCCCATATAATAGATGATATTATTCTTTACATCAATAGGAAGCCTCTCGTTTTTATCCAAAGCTTCCTGCATTCTTTTGTGGGCTGCGTCTCTTGCTGTATATATTTTACCGGTTATATAAACATAGTCACCGGCATTTAGGTCTTTTGCGTCTTCCTCACTGATTGGTGCATTTATATATTTTTCCATACTTTCCTCCATCTACTCACTCAATATATAATCATATAGGATTATTTCATTTATCTGCCGCTGTGCTTATATCTACTTCTATATTTCTCTTACACTATGACGGTTAACATGGCAGCAAATATTAACACCAACAGGAAGCCCCGCAATATGTGTTGGGTATGTATTAATATTTACGGCAAGGGCGGTAACTCTTCCACCCAGACCGCCTGGTCCGATTCCAAGTCCATTGATTTTATCCAGTAACTCTATTTCCAGATCTTTTACATATTCTACTTCTGAATGGGAACCCGCTTCCCTTGTGAGGGCTTTTTTTGCCATGATCGCACATTTTTCAAATGTACCTCCGATGCCAACGCCTACTACCATTGGAGGACATGCATTTGGTCCTGCTTCTTTCACTGCCGTCAATACTGCATTTTTTACACCTTCAATGCCATCTGCAGGTTTTAACATAAAGACACGGCTCATATTTTCACTGCCAAATCCTTTTGGTGCAACTGTGATCTTTACTTTATCGCCCGGCACAATCTCATAATGAATTATAGCCGGTGTATTATCCTTGGTGTTTTCTCGGATAATCGGGTCGTTTACTACAGATTTTCTTAAAAATCCCTCTACATACCCCTGGCGCACACCTTGGTTTACAGCATCTTCTACATTTCCGCCTTCAAAATGAACTTCCTGCCCCAATTCCAGAAAAACAACTGCCATTCCGGTATCCTGGCAGATCGGTATCATATCTTTTCCCGCTATTTCAAGATTTTCCTGAAGCTGGCATAAAATCTGCCTGCCCAGATCGGATTCTTCTATATCAACTGCCTTTTTCATTATCCGGTCCATATCTTTGGATAAATAATGATTGGCTTCTATGCACATCTCTTTTATATTTTCCGTTAACTTGTCCACATGAATTGTACGAATCATGGTATAACCTCCTAGATTTTTGTCATATCTAATATAATATAGTATTCAATTCTTAACTTCAATATAAAAATAGATTTTCAGAAAAAACTCCGGCTAAACTTTTTGCAAAGTGTAATTGACATGGTAATTTTATGTAATTTTTTTAAAAGGTTTTACTATACTCCAGCTTGTTAAATACGTAATCCTATGATATGATTTTAATTAAGAAGACTAAGATATAGACTATAATCACACAACTGCTTGGGAGAACTATATGAAGAAAAAGAAGCGCAGTTTTTCTTATTTATTAATGACATTGATTTGTTTTCTTTTTTTGGTATTTGGATGTATCTTCGTATACTCTATGATGCGCCAGAACGAAAAGGATGATTTGAACGGTCTATATGAATTGGCAGCTCAGGAAAAAATGATGATTTTGAAACAAATACGCGGAGACTGGGAAACACTGTCCGGTATATCTATCTGCCTTGGCGATCTGAACATTACTGAGACTGATCAACTTACGCCAATTTTGACTTCCATTAATAATGCAAACACTTTTATTCGTATGGGATTTATCAGCACAGATGGAATAGGCGATCTCATAGACATTAATGGGAATACCTATAATCATGTGGACTTTTCCAATGAAACTTTTTTTCAGGAAGCTTTGTCCGGAAGTAATACGATCTCTGAAACATATGAAGACCCTTATACTACAGGGTATATTCATTATTACGGGGTTCCTGTGTATCATTTGAATAAAGTAATTGGGGTTCTATGTGCCGTCAACAGTTCCGAAGTTCTATGTAACATTGTAGATGCAGCACTCATCCAGGGTGGTGGTTTTTCAAATATACTGAAAAAAAACGGAGACTATGTTGTCAGATCAAAACAACACTACGATGAGAACAGCATATATAAGCTAAAGGATATCGGCAGCTTCTCAGAGGAAGCATATGAAAATATTCTGTCGGATTTCGCTTCTGGAACGGAAAATACGATCAGTTATATCCACAAAGGAAAGAAATACTGGGCTGTATACATACCTATAGAGATTAACGACTGGTTTATTTTAAGTATTGTTCCGGAATCTATCATAAATGGCAATTATATTTATACAATGGGTGTTATCCTGATTGTATTTTCTGCCTTTATTATATTTACGGTTTTTGCTTACCGCATGAACCAGATGAATCGTAAAAACAAAGAGCATCTGGAACAGCTTGCCTATGTGGATCCTATTACCGGTTATCCCAGCTTTGATAAATTTCTGCAGGATATTGACACTTTGAATGATCACATGCCGGGTTCAAACTATGCTTTCTGGTACTGTGATATCAAAAGGTTTAAATATTTTAATGACTTGTTTGGATATGATGCAGGTGATGATGTATTAAGATATTTTGCTGACTTGATATCCCGGTTTACACTGAAAAATGAATACTTCTGCCGTGTTAACGCAGATAATTTTACAGGAGTAAAATACTACAATGACAAAACTGAGCTTATTGCATGGTTCCAGGCTCTGAATGAGCAAATGAACCACTATGTAACTTCAGAAAACCAGGAATATCACTTGGATCTGAGCATTGGTATCTATTGTGTAAAGGATTTTAAAGATTCAATTACTTTTAATGATATGATTAACCGTGCTAATATGGCGCAAAAGGCCATTAAGCAAACCGGAAATGATAACTACGCATTTTATTCCCAGGATATTCGAAAACAGATCCTGATGGAGACGGAAATGGAATCCCGTATGCACCAGGCACTGGAAAATGAAGAGTTTAAAATATATGTACAGCCTAAGGTGGATATCCAGCACGGGAACCGAATTGCCGGCGGCGAAGTGCTGGTACGCTGGGTCAGTTCACAGGGGTCTTTGATTGTTCCCGGCAAATTTATCCCCTTATTTGAAAAGAATGGATTTATTATTCATCTGGACCGTTATATGTTTGAGGGAATCTGCAAATGGGCAAGACAGTATCTGGATGAGGGGAACCCAAAGATAAAGCTGGCAACAATGTATCCCGCCTGGGATTATTCCAGGATGATTTTCTTGATTTTTATATTAATACGAAAAACAAATACCATCTTCCTGACGGGATGCTTGAATTGGAATTCACAGAAAGTGTCGTTTTAAATAATAATGAACTGTTCCAGACTTTTGTAGAGGAATTACAGGATAATGGCTTTGTATGTTCCTTAGATGATTTTGGTTCCGGATATTCCTCGCTGAACGTTCTAAAGGAGCTGCAGATTCAGGTATTAAAACTGGACATGCTCTTCTTTCGAAAGGGAGCAAATACCGAAAGGGAACAAATTGTAATCCGCAACATTATTACCATGGCAAAACAGTTAAAAATGCGAACCGTATCTGAGGGCGTGGAAATGAAGGAACAGGTTGATTTCCTGCGAAAGGTGGGGTGCGATATTGTGCAGGGCTATGTATTTGCAAAACCGATGCCGCTGGCACAGTTTAAACAGCTTTTAATCGATAAAGTCGATGGATTTCAGTTATAAAAATAAGGAACAGCGTGTAAGGCTGTTCCTTATTTTTATAACATTTGCAATTTACTATTTATCCAGGGTAACGAAATTTACATCCAGAATATCCGCTATTTTTTCATACAATGATGCATTATGTCCCACACTCATCGCAAAATGGTGGGTTGGTGCTTCTGCAAACCATTCATCCATGAAACTGTCAGGATCCTTTTTGAACTTTACCGGGGTCTGTGTATTGCCTATGGTCATAATTGTACCATCGGTGGACTCAGCCTCAGTGATAATGAATTTCAATCTTCCGTCAATGGTCTGGCTGCATCCCAGATTGGTGATCGGTCCGGTTTTTACTTTTGCTTCTACGGATACGCCTGTTCCCTGTTTTCCATGATACAGCCCCATTCCCCGAAGAATTGGTTTTCCATTAGCAATTTCCAGATGGAATGGTCCGTCATGTCCCAGGAGAATGGTTCCTTCTTCATAATCGGTTACTACGATTTCACAGAATGATCCGCCTTTATTTACAATATCACAGATCTTCATTGCGAGGCAGGTCTTTAAGTCACCTTCTCCGGCACAGGGAATCCCCTTTGCAGTCAACAGTGAATGACCTACAATAAATCCTCCCTGGAGTTTCTCGTATTCTCCGCCCGGTGCACCGTGGTAATAGTAAGTAAGGGCATCCAGATCATATTCTTTTACTAATTTTTCCTGTGCCGCTGCGACTTTTGCCGACCACTCCAGCTGCTCCTCTGTAGGCTTTTTAGCAAGAGGATCTGCTGCTGAATCTTCACTGATTCTGAAAAACTCTGCTATTTCATTTCTCTTTTGCGCTACTTCTTCTGGAGTTACCGTTTCCATGGCGCGATTCAGATCACACATTTCCAGCACTTCCAAATGTGCTCCTGTCTGTCCCTGGAACATGGTAAAATCACTGTACATATCCAGCATACCGCTGTATGTATTGCCCAGAAAACCAAATCTTGCTCCGGAGAGTCCGCTTTTTACACTGGCAGCGAGTACCCATTCTTCGATTTTTTTCCATGCCTGAATGGCTTCCGGGCGGTTTGCAGTATTTTCATCGGTTAGAGAAATCTCCGGTGTATAATCCAGCCCCAGCAAACCATTTACCACACGGTACTTAATCCCCGCCCGGTTAAACGCATTGGAGATCTCCGGAACAGGGCATGCTCCGCAATGAGCCAGCCATTCTCCGGTAGTCGTCTGGGCATAATTTATTTTTGCCGTAGGCTGTAGGTTTAGGATTACCGTATGAGCCTTGCAGTCCTGATGTACCGAAAGTATGGAACCACTGGTAACATAAGTTCCTGCATGTGCAAAAATTAAGTCTACGTTATTTGCATTAAAATACTCACCTGCTTTATGTCCCTCCTGTTCGCAGTCTACCAGCCCATAGAAAAATACCTGTGCATTTCCCATTGCTGTAATTTTATCTGAGATGAACTGACCGTACTCGATCATTCTCTCCCGAAGACCCGGAAACTGTCCCCAATAATGTTTTAATCCCATTGTGTATACACCAATACGTGCTTTTCTGGTTTCTTTTAACTTTGCCATTTTATTTTCCTCCTGATTCCAACGCCGATTGACATAAATACGTCCATATGCCTGTATTATATTATGTTGTTGTCCTGTTAACACTTTACAAATCCATTGTAATCATTTATTATGGATTTATCAATCAAGTTTGTTGTGCAAAAATATCAGTATCTTGCTCTTGTTATTTTTGGGGTTTTAGCAGGCATTCACAACCTGGGAGGATATTAATATGATTATAAAAAATGATCAAAACTATGAAGAACGTGCATCATACAGCTGGTCCAAGGACTCCGTCCGCCTAATTAATACCGCCAGCAATGTAGCAAAATCTATTTATTTTTATATTCAGGAAGCCGGGTATTTTAAAACCAGCGATTCTTATTTTACAGAACGGAAGAATCTGAATTCTTTTTTGATCGTTTACACCATATCGGGCAATGGGTATTTGAAATATAAAGGATGCAGCTATACCCTGTCAGCCGGACAGTGCTTCTATATTAACTGTATGGAACACCATTATTACGAAACAGCCAAAAACAGTGACTGGGAATTTCTATGGATTCATTTTAATGGGAGCAGTGCCCTTGGCTATTACGAGGAATTTGTAAAAAACGGTTTCAAAACCATCCAGATCCAGGACACATTCTTTATGGAAAGCACGCTGCGCAGGATTCTGGCACTAAACCAGAAACGCAATGCCTCAACGGAGGTCCTTACTTCCAGCCTGATTACTAATGTCCTGACGGAGCTCCTTGTCCAGACCATTACCTTTGACGCCCAGACAATTTTCATGCCTTCTTATATTAAAAATGTGCTAAAAGACATTGACCAGAACTTTAAGTCTCCCCTGTCACTGGATGATCTGGCATGCCGCCACGGTGTGAGTAAGTTCCATCTCTCTAAGGAGTTTAAAAAGTATACCGGAACTCCGGTTAATGAATATATCATTGCAAACCGGCTTTCCTATGCAAAGGAGCTGCTGAAATATTCCAATGATTCGGTTAATGAAATTGCTTATAAAGTGGGAATGAATCACGTGAGCCATTTTATTAACCTGTTTAAAAACAGGGAAAATACCACACCGCTGGCGTATCGCAAGGAATGGCAGATTTAGTTCAGCTATCTCTTTTCCTGTCTTATCACATCCACGCCAAAACCCTTTAGCCTGAGTGTACCAAAGACAAGTTTATGATACAATAAAGAAAAACCCTTTTCATCATCCCCCAAACAAACCTCTTTTTCCTCCGTTGTATAATTTAAGTAAAACACATACTCCACGCGGTCATGATACCGAATGTGTTTTTCCACACCATGGGGCAATTTTTTAAAAGTTATCCCCAACTCACACATTATTTTCCCCACCAGCTGTTCCAGACCGGAATCTTCCACCCTTGCACCCAGGTACCACGCTTTCCCCGCTCCAAATGTATTTACGGTAATTGCCGGCGTACCCTGGTAAAAATCTTCGGTATAATATGCCAGCGTCCGGGCTGTTAACGGCTTAATAATCTCACAGAAATCCCGGATCCGGCATACTCCATGCATTTCGCTGTCTTCGGTAAATGCGGCTCCATTGCTTTCAGACGGATACAGGGAATCTATTTCTTCCGTGTATAGCCCAAAAACGTCTTTTAAGCCACCTCCCGGAAATCCGCCCAGATAGCAGAGGGTGTGTTCGTTTACGTAGCCCGTCAGATAGGTTGCCGCAAGATACCCGCCTTTTTCCACGAAATGACTAAACCGCTCTTCCGTACCCGGCTTTAACAGGTAAAGCATTGGTGCAAATACCGCCTTATATGGGGTCAGGTCTTCCTCCTGGGAAATAATATCTGCCTCTATGCCATAACAAAACAATATTTGATACAGTCTTCTGCACTCCTGCGGATAATTTTTCTCCACACTCAATCCAGCCATATCATTGATTGCCCACCAGTTCTCCCAGTCAAAAATGATTGCTGTTGAAGCCTTTGGAATACTGCCCTGTACTTCCTTCAGCAGTTTTAATTTCTTTCCCACTTCCTCTACTTCCCCAAATACCCTGGTTTCACATCGTCCCAAGTGATCGATCACTGCACCATGGTGCTGTTCATAGGACCCTCTGCTTTTTCTCCACTGAAAATACTGCACGGTGTCGGAGCCGCAAGCTACTGCCTGCATGCAGGACAGGCTATGAACGCCGGGACGCTTTAACTTGTTATAGGGATGCCAGTTGACCTGGCTTGGCACACTCTCCATCAGCATAAACGGCCTGTCTCTTTTCAGGGAACGCATAACGCTGTGGTCAAAGGCTGTCGCAGCTGCGGTATCGATTAATTCTCCTTTGTCTGTATGCCAATCCGGATAACTGTCCCAGGATATGATGTCCAGCTCTTTGGACATTTTATGATAATCCAGCCCTTCATATAAACGCATAAAATTGGTAGTAACCGGAATGTCCGGGGTCCATTTTTTAAATACAGCAATTTCGTCTTTCATGTAGTCGGTCATATTCCAGGTGGTGAATCGTTTCCAGTCCAGATTCAGTCCATGTATACTGGTTTCTCCCCCAGGTACCGGCGGCTCTATCTGTTCGAAACTGTTGTACCTGTGGCTCCAGAACGTTGTCCACCATTCCTGATTCAATTCTTGGATATTGTCATGGTATTTTCTTTTCAGATATTCCTGAAACTTTTTCTCACACAGGTCACAATAGCATACCCCTCCCAGTTCATTGGAGATATGCCATAAGATCAGCCCGGGATGGTTTCCATACCGCTTAGCCAGAATTGTGTTGATCTCTCTGACCTTTTCCCGGTACAGCGGAGAAGTCATGCAATGGTTATGCCGCACCCCATGCCGGTTGCGTATGCCCATCTGGCTGACACGCATAGCCTGTGGCATGGCCTGATCCAGCCATGCCGGTCTCGCACCCGAGGGTGTCGCCAGTATAGTAAAAATACCATTTTCCCACAGCCTGTCCATCACGTCATCCAGCCACTCAAAATGATAGTTACCTTCTGATGATTCATAAACAGACCAGGAGAATACCCCCAGAGTGACGGTATTCACCCCTGCTTTCTTCATCAGGCGGATATCCTCTTCTAAAATGTCAGGGCAGTCCAGCCACTGCTCAGGATTGTAATCTCCCCCGTGGAGAATTTCATTTACTTTTGGAAATAGTATGCTTCTTTTCATTTTTACACCCACTGCATATTGCTGACTGCCTGCAATATTGCCGCATTCAATCACGCTGAAAGATTCATTCTGCAGCTTCCTTTCTATATCATCATTTTCTTTCAGGCCTATACCCATTTTATTTGCTTTACTCTCAAGATCTGCCCCTATCGGTATAAATGAAGCTGCGGCGGAGCAAGTAATCCCGTGGGGGATAACTGCATATGGGTGGACTGTCCGTCATGCATTTTCCACACAAGGGTATTGGCAATTTCAATTCTTAAAAGATTTTCGCCCTTTTTTATATAAGAAGTAATGTCTGCTTCGTAGGGATTGCCGATCATCATTCCTGCATATGAACCATTTAACCACACCTCTGCACAGTCGCCCACCGCCGGCAGACGCAGCATGTATTTCTCTGCATTTCCATCGGTATCTGTATAATCAAATTTTCCCTCATACAAAAATGTTCCGGAGAATTCCGGGAAGCCATTTTTTCCATTCATGTTTGGAAGCCCCTGCTCCGACGTAAGGTGCATTCTTTTTTGAAATGCCGGGTACTCATCTGGCTTGGAAAGAGAAACATCCCAGTCTATGTCTAATGAAATAACTTTTTCCCGGCTCATTCTTTTGCAGTCAGGCGCTGAATCACTTTCCAGATATATAGCGGATTCGCCCGGAAGCAAATGAAGCGGGAGGGCCTCACCTGGAAAGCATCCCGGTTCCGTTTCATTGTTGATGCCATCGTATCGGATAATGTACCGGCGCTCACCATTTAAAAACCGGACGGAAGTATCCACGGTCTCAAAAGGACTCTCGTTAAAAAACATATAAATATTAGCATCTTTTTGCCTGTAACAAAGTGCTCTGAGATCTTTGCAGCTCTTTGTAAATGAAAAACACGGCTTTCCAGTTTCCCTTACTTTTCCCGGAAGTTCTTCCAGAGAAACTACAGTCACGCACTTTGCAAATTCCTCATGAACTGCACTTCCGTCTGTTAAAGATGAGGGGCATCCCCCCACCATATATACAGGGATTCCTTTTTTAGATGCGCGGATCGCAAAATCTACTGCTGTTTTTGGAATATTTGCACAATAGGGAATGATAAATGAGGTGTATTCCGCATTCCCTATTCTAAAGGTTTTATTGTCTGCTTCCGGTGCATCTGGCGTATTTATGCCGCAAGGTACCAGCCAGTCAGCCGGAACGACATCTGCGTCCAGCTGGTGTTCCAGCAATTTTCGAACGGGCTTTTGAAAGAGCATTGCCTCCTTTCCCGTCCATTCAGCCTCGGCATGATAGAGAATTGCCGCATCTGCTTTATGTATCCCTCCGTTTAAGAGATGACAGCATCTGTTCATGTACTTCATAAGCAGTGTAAAAAACCGATACTGGGGATTATTTCCCCTTGCATAGAAATGGGGCGGGCAGTCCCTGTCTGGAAATGCCGGAGAAAACGCGTGGGGCACGAATACATTGATTCCCCTTACCAGCATGTGGTCTGTGAGCCACTTCATAAGGCTGATACCCTCACCCCATCCATAGGCACCGTAGATTTCGCATAAAGCCCGCCCTTTTTTTGCAGGATCAATGTGCGCATATGAGCTGCCCAGCTTCGCCAGACCATAATGGAAGAACTCACCGTCCCGGTCAGATGCAATCCACTGGTGGTATGTCCCCGTAAATCCCGGCATAATCTGCAGCAGCACCACATCAATGCCCGACATATCCTGCCCCTTCTGGGCGCGGAAATAATGACCGATACTGCAGCCCAGCCTGCCGTGGGCATTATCATCTTCAATGATATGTCCTATGTATTCTATTCCCCTCTCCCTGCACCAGTTCCCCACCTGACCGCTGAAGCAGGAGCTGACCAGGCTGGTTACGCTATCCATATAGCCGCTTCTGATTCCGGATGTCTTTTCTCCCATGTCATACCACAGGGCAGGCAGATCTTTACAAAATCCACTCCCCCACAGTTTCTCAAGCCGGCTTTCCAGTTCACTGCTCCAGGGCAGCTTTACATCGCACTTATACCCCTGCATACCGTAAGCAGGCTTGCGGTACTGCCCGGATAATGAGTGTGAGCATGTTTCATGGTCACACTTTCCCAGCCTATCCTGAAAATCATATCCCGGCGTATTTCCCAGCTCCGGCTCATCGGAAAAGAATCCGGCAAAGGTTTTTCCAAACTCTTTCTGATACCTCTGATAATGGGGTTCATACACCGTATCGATCAGCACTTTTACGGACCTGCTGTCTAAGAGATTCATGTAATTCTCCCGACCGCCATTTTTTCTGGTCTTATACAGCACAAATATCCGGTAATAACCCTGTGGTACATCGAAATAAAGAACTCCATTCTGAACCTGCCCGGTCAGATCCAGAATACCATCCCCAGCGATATCCAGTGATTCCGTATCCGGTTTGGGACACGCTAAAACAGCCAGCAGTTCTCCGTCGTCTCCCAGAAATGGGGCTATTACTACAGCACTGTCCTTTACCGGTCCGACTACATCCATATGCCGCTGTGCAAGATAGACTTTTGCCAGTTCCGGATGCTTTTCAAATGCACCGTTGGCGTGTCCTGTGGGAAATTTATCATCGTCCAGAATCCAGATGCGCAGTTCTCTTTTCTTTGCCTCCTCCATGATAAAATCTAAGTCTTCCCACCACCCGGGACCTGCAAAGTCTGGATGCGGTCTGGATTCCAGGCAGATTTCCCGGATTCCGCACCTGCATACTTTATCGATTTCTTCTTTTATAATCTCTTTATCTTCTCCATGCATCCAGAAAAACGGCAGTATATAATTTCCACCCTTTCCTTCTATTAAATCCTCCAAACGCTGTGGGTAAGCCATGATTTTTTCCTCCCTGTTATAATTGGTTTTTAATACCTGCTGCCTAATATTTTTACAGTCAGCACAGTAAATGCTCAGATCTCTGAAACGTTACGTTTCCTCTATTATAAATGTCTCTTTTCCATAAAAGACTATGCCATCCGATGCAGGATGAGGTTTGAATATACCTTTTGTATTTGGCGGGATCTGAACTTCTGCCCGTATTTTTCCCTGCTCCCGCATCCACTCTGATGAAACTTTTCCATAGGGGTGGCGGATGGATGCCTTTACGTATTTCAGATCAGGAGAAAAATAGGGACTGATCACCAGCTCTTCCAAGATAGGATCGCTTCTCACTCCGGGCAGACCGGCAAGTCCACAGTAAAACCACTCTTCCACGCTGCCCAGCATCAGGTGGTTCTGGGACCCATGTGGTCTGTCCGGGTCTGGTCCGTCCCATTCCTCTGTCAATGTTGTGGCACCGCATCTGACCTGGTAGCCATACCCCGGCGCATCTGTTACATTTGTCATTTTTTCTATGATATCAGACCTGCCATATGCGGTAAGAGCCGCCATGGCATAGGGATGTCCGATATCTCCCGCCGTTGTTGCATAATTTCTTTTCTCGATATCCCGAACCAGATAAGCCAGAATACCCTGCTCATTTTCCGGCTCCGCCAGACCCACTGCCAGACTCATTGCCTGTGCCGCCTGGCTCCCTGTGGCATATCTGCATGTGGCTTTATCATAGAACTGGAGATTGAACTCTCTTTTAACCGCTCTCCCCAGCTCACGGTAGTACTTTGCCTCCTTTTCTTTGCCAAGGAGTTTCGAGACCGCTTCCATAATAGATAGATCGTAGTAATAGACCGCTGTGGCAACTACGGGAACCGGCGTATTTTGGGAATGAGGCGTGTTGGGACCAATATCCAGCCAGTCGCCCAGTCCCTGATGGAGAATATGATGATGGGTCATCCGGGTTAAATGATCCAGATAATCCACCATTACCTGATAATATCTGTCTAATACCGTTATATCTGCATAACGCTTATATAGGTACCAGGGATTTACAATGCAGGCGCTCCCCCACTCGGGAGAATCCAGATACCCATAGTGCCATTTTTCAAATCCGGTAACGTATTCCGGACAGATATTCGGTATCAGCCCATCTTCATGCTGGGCTTCCGCCATATCCTGCTCTATCTTTTCATAGAGGCTTCTTACATCGTACCCGCACATAATGGCTGGTCCAATCAGATGGGTCTGTTCCAGCCACCCCAGCTTTTCCCGATGGGGGCAGTCTGTCAATATGGACTTCATGTTGCTTCGAACCGACTGGTCGATGATCTGATGGATATTATTAAAAAGGTCGTTGGAACATTCAAAACTACCTGATTTCTCAATATCGGGATAAATAAATTCTCCTGTAATCGCTTCTATGACGGGCTGGCCAGGCTGTCTTCCATCTGCTGCAAACTCCGCCGGAACAGCGCCGCTCACCTGTACATACCGGAAACCATAATAGGTAAACTTTGGACGGTAATGCTGTATTTCCTTTTCATTGCAGGTATATTTCCAGCAATAACCCTCTCCGGTCACACGCTGGTCGGGGCTGCCGTCCGAACAGAGTATCTCAGCGGGCATAAGGGTAATACATGCTCCTGCACAGCTTTTACCTGCCCTGACTTTCATGCTCACCCAGCCGGAAAAGTTCTTCCCCATATCATACATGTATGTTCCCTTGGAAACCTCCCAAACTTTTACCGGTTTCAAACATTCCATGATTTTCAGCGGATCTGTACTTTCCCTGCGCAGTTTGCCTTTGGGCGCTTCAACAGTTATTGCCTGAAGCCAGGAACTATTTTCCTGAAAATCGGGATGTGAAAATCCCTCCTGTTCCAATCTTGCATCATAATCCTCTCCGCCATAAATGCCGGAATAAGTAACCGGACTCTGTGCCATATGAAATTCTTCATCAGAAACCACCACATCCCTGGTCCCATCCTCATAAGCAACCTGAAGCTTCAGGAGAAATCTCATATTTCCATAACTCCGTTCAAAATAAACATATCTCTTTTTCTTTACATGAAACATGCCGTCACCCAAAAATAAACCAATACAGTTCCACCCTTGCTGAACCTGCTTGGTTACATCGTATGTATTATAGAGACAGGATTTATGGTAATCGGTCCATCCCGGCGCCAGCACGCTGTCTCCTGCTTTTTCCCCATTTATTAACAATTCATAATGTCCCATTCCGCATATGTAAATCCGTGCCTCTTTGATTCCCTCTTTTAGTGGAAAGGTTTTACGGAAGATGTGGTTCACAAAATCCTCCTGCTCCCCAATCCACTTCCCTGTCCACTCCCCGCTGCTTAAAAACCCAGTCTCAAAGTAAGAAACAGGGCTGTACGCAGAAGCCTTTTCGGAATGATCCCATACCCGAACCTTCCAGTAATACCCGGTGCAGGACTGCAGCTCCTTTCCCGCATATAGTATCTGAGTCATCCGGTTACTGCTCTGTTTCCCGCTGTCCCAGATATTCCCCTCATCTTGTTTTATATCTTCTAAATGATCCGATACTAAGATCTGATATGCCGTCTGAAACCACTTCTTTTCATCTTCTGCATCCAGACAAATATTCCACTCAAAATGTGGTTTCCCTGTATCAATTCCAATTGGATTTGTCTGGTATTGCACTTTTTGCTGCGTTATTTCCATATAGTCACCTGTTCCTTTTTTGTATGTTAGCAGGCTGTGGGGCTGCTGAGGATTGGCTGGTTGATACGATAGATATAGCACTTGATATCTGTGTCAGGTGCTATATCCACCATTCATTATACAATGCATCTATAACCCATTTTAAATAGTAAAATATTAATATCCTATAGTAAAATTTATCCCACTTTAATTACTTCACCGAGTTTTCATTCAGCATCTGCAGCGTGCCTTCAAAATCGTCTACTGCATACTTTACAGAATCTACATAAGCATCCCAGTCTTTCTCCAGCTCCATCTTCCCGGTGATGAATTCTACTGCTTTTTCTTTTGCCACAGTCTCGCAGGCATTCATCAGCGTAGCTTTTTCGGTCGCTTCATCAGGATCCAGATTCAGGATCGGCGCCCGGTCATAAGGCGCAACGGAATCTTCCCCGCCGTATTTGGAGCTTGCAAGCCAGTATTTATCCATATGGAAACCGTCCTCTTTGCTCCACCATGGTTCTTCTTCCAGCTGTTCGATCTGTGGTTCAAATTCCTGAGGTGTAAATACCACCCCTGTTCTGCATGCCGCTGAAGAGGTCACACCGTAATTTGCCAGCTCCTGCACAGGATTATCGGCACTTGTAATCTCTTCGGTAAAAGATTTCGTTCCATCTTCATTTACCACATAAGTCTTTCCTTCAATGCCCCAGTTCTGCAGTTCGATCATCTCCGGTGAATACTGGTAATCAATCATTTTTACAACCCACTCGGGATATTCCACATCTCCGGAAATACCAACTCCAAATCCCGTGTTTGCAAGGGATAATCCTTCTTCCTTAGATCCCCATTTCCAAGGCGTTCCATACTTTTCATTTTCCGGCAGATAGGCAAGTCCAAAATTAATATCCTGATCTTCTTTGTTGCGGTTCCAGTGTGCCGCCATGCCGGACCATACGGTGGGGTAGATCAGCACTTTACCTGTAGCCGCCTTTTTGTTGCAGGCATCGACATCATCCGTGGCAAATTCAGGATCTATATAGCCTGCATCATAGAGGGTCTTCAGATAGGAAAGCATGTCTTTGAAATTCTCGTCAATGGGACCAAACGCCCATTCTGTCCCATTCCAGTACAGGGTATCCGATGTGTGGTAGATACCTGCAAACCCCCGGTAGAAAGCATAGTTTTTGTCACTGTTTGAAATAGGATAGGAATCCGGATAAAGCTCTTTTAACTTTTTACACAGCTCACTGAATTCATCTAAATTTGTCGCCGGGGTCAGATTGTTCTTTTCCAATAAGTCAAATCGATATGCAAATGCTGTAAATGACTGTGCGCCAATGATATCATTATTATTTACAAAGCCGTCCTTAAAATAGTAAGAGGTTCCGTCTGCATTGTAAGCAAAATTTTCTCCCCCTCTTGTCTCTTCCACAAATTTAGAGTAATACGGCATATACTGTTTGTATTTGGCAATATCCAGTACCTGGCCGTCCTGTCCATATTCATTAATGGTATCTCCCCAGGAATAGGTAAACACATCCGGCATTTCACCGCTTGCCAGGATTACTTTCTCATTTTCCCGGTAGTCAAGCCAAGGCGTATAGGTCCACTTAATGTCCAGTTTGCATCCCAGATACTCTTCCATTCTCTTCTGCCACTCTTTTTGAACTTCCGTATTCCCCGGATCTGTACCAAAAGTGGGAATAGATGCTGTAATGGACAGGGTATTATCCGGCAATTCCGGTAATTCTGTTCCCGATGCATCCCCGGATGCTCCTTTTGAAGATTCTCCCGATGCATCCCCGGATGTTCCCTTTGAAGATTCTCCCGATGCATCATTTTCGTCTTGTGCATCTGCCGTAGTTTCTCCTTTTGCTTTTGTCTCCGTACTTTGAGATTTTTGTCCACATCCTGCCAATACTGCTGCAGAAAGCGCTGCCGCCAACACTGCTGTTACCATTTTTTTCTTCATTTTATGAATCTCCCTTCTATATTGGAACGTGCTTTTCATCCACGCTCACCCCTTAACTGCGCCTACCATCATTCCCTGTTCAAAATAC
The DNA here is from genome assembly GCA_018365455.1 of Clostridiales bacterium. GTDB lineage: Bacteria > Bacillota > Clostridia > Lachnospirales > Lachnospiraceae > Robinsoniella. The sequence continues at coordinate 12,550 of JAGZJZ010000072.1, read as the reverse complement.
TTCTGGAGGAACGGATAGACAATCATAATTGGTGCAATTGTCGCAATAATACATGCATATTGTATATTTTTAGGATTCACCAGTTGCTGGTTCATTAATTCCTGGGCACCATTCATGCCGGCTGCGCCCGAGGTAAATAAGATCTGGCGCAATATCATCTGAATGGGCTGCTTTGTATCTGTCTTCAGATAGAGCAGCGGTTCAAACCACATATTCCAGTAAGTCACCAGAGAAAACAGACCAAATGTTGCAAACAACGCTTTTGACAGCGGCATATAAATGCTAAACAGAATTCTGGCTTCTCCGGCACCATCTACAAATGCCGCTTCCCGAATCTCCGGTGATATTCCTTTAAAAAAGGAGCGGTAAATAAAAATGTTATAGGCAGAGACACATCCCGGAAGAATGACAGCCCAGATACTGTCCATCAAACCTAGATTCTGGATCAATATGTAACTTGGAACCATTCCTCCATTAAAGAACATCGTAATAGTTAAAAATACGGTCATGGGTTTACGCAGCACAAACTCCTTTACCATGAGAGAATAAGAAATCATTGCTGTAAAGACAAGATTTAATGCCGTCCCCAGAGTTGCATACAAGATGGTATTTCCATAAGCACTCCAGATCTTCGGATCTCCAAATACCATTTCATATCCTTTCAGGTTAAATCCCACCGGCAGCCAGCTTACCTTTCCGGTTGTAATGGCGCTTGGGCTGCTCATGGATATGGAAATAATATTGATAAACGGATACAGGATTGTTACCATCAGCAGACACATAATGACAATCAGGATCATGTCTGCTGATCTGTTTCCAATGTGAATTTTATTTTTATTTTTTTGATTCAACTTACTTCTCCTTTCCGGCGCGTGTTTGAAAATGCTATTTCAAACGCGCTCTACCATAAGCTATTTTCGGCATTTACTTTCTGGGTGATTTTATTTGTAATGATTACCAGCCCGAATGCCACTACCGAAAGCATCAGGTTGACTGCCGTTGTGTATTCAAAACGGGCACCTACGATACCTTCCCGGTAAACAAAGGATGATATGACATCGATTGCGCTGCGGTTGGTATCATTTTGCATTAACAGTATTTTCTGGTAGTCCGAATTGAGCACGGTGCCCACATTCATAATTAACATAATTGTCGTTGTAGGCAGGATGGTAGGCCATGCAATATTTCTGATTTTCTGCCATCTGTTGGCACCATCTATATTTGCCACATCATATAAGGTTGTGTCTATATTAGACAATGCGGATAGATATATAATGGAACTCCAGCCAAAGGTCTGCCAGATCTGGGAACCTACGTACATCGGCATAAAATATTTTGTGCCTTCATTCATATTGACTGCTGCCAGTCCAAACCATCCTCTGATTGTATTGAAGATTCCATCGATGGATCCAAAGCTGTTCAGCATTCCCACTACAACCACGATTGAGATAAAGTGTGGTATATAGGAAACCGTCTGAACCGTCTTTTTAAACATTTTGCCTTTTACTTCGTTTAGCATAATTGCAAATATGATAGGAGCCGGAAATGAAAATAACATGGTTACCACTCCAATGCGAATCGTATTCCAGATTATCTGACCGGAAGAAGGATTTTTAAAAAACGTTATAAAGTTTTTATAAAAAGGATCCAGCCAGTCGCTGCCCCATACCCCCTTTGACGTTTTATAATTTTTAAACGCAATCAGGATTCCATACATTGATCCATACTTGAATACTATCGTTAGTATCAAGGCAGGCAGACACAGCAGAATTAATGTCCTTTGTCTGCCCAGCGTCTTGAAAATGCTGACTTTCGGCACATATACTGTCTGTGCCGGCTTCTTTTTTCTCTCTTTCACTTCCTGCTCCTTTCCCTCATTTCTGAGAATTGTTTCTTATCGATCTGATACCAACTATTTTACTAAAAATGGGAGTTTTTAAAATGTTTATAACTCTGCTCTTTATGTAAAATTCTTATGATTTTGATAATTTATTAAATCTTTTAAAGAAATTTACATATATTTCTAATATTTTTACATAAAACAATCTAAATAATGGGCTATAATTTTTATACTGCCTCCTTCAAAAAATACACCCATTTGAGTTTTTTACATAATTCCCTGACTTTTTTCCATACAAGTTAATGGGATTAAATTGTACTATCTTGTTAAAGACAACCGCTTATTGAGATTAACTACGATCTTGATAAAGACAACCGCTTATTGAGATTAACTCTACGATCTTGTTAAAAATAAGCACAATAACTTAAGAGGTTACTAAAATAATGAAAATACCGTTAAAAAAATTTACACCCCAGCCCCTGCGGCGCCAGATGATGATTCTTTTGATTATCATGGCGGTTACCATGGCTGGAATTATGATATTCAGTATTTTTTCCTATTACAAACTGCAGTATCAGTCCTTAAAGACCAATCAGGATGAGAAAGTGAACCAGGTGCTTCACGAAGTCCAGTACAACTACACCTATTTTTCAAAACTTACAACCAGCCTTGCTTATAATGAGCTGGTACAGAGCTATCTTATTGAGAACAAGGAAGAATCTAAGTTTGACTATGTACAGCGGGTTTCTAATCTGCTGATCAACACCCAGAATCAGGAACCTTCCATCATTGATATTGCGGTGATTGGTGACAATGGTAATTTCAGCAATGTGGCCGGGGATTCTTCTATTACAAGTAAGCTTCTACAGGAACTGCCCAGAGATCAGCATGATGTGATTTTCTTTGACCGGCAAAATTACTTTATTCACTCTTTAAATACAGTATGTATTGTTGCAGGGCGGCTGATCTATCCCCTGGACTTAAGCAATGCCACTCCCTGCGGGGCAGTTTTTGTGGCAATAGAGCCCTCCCGCTTTCTTGGAGGCTCTTACTCTCTGGACAGTGCCGATCAAAAAATGATTTTCCTGGATCAGAGCAAAAATCTGCTTTTAGGCGATGAAGAGATTTACCAGGCATTTCTATCTAAAAAATCCGGGGATTTAGTATTTACTTATTCCAATACGGAATATACCTTTGAGACTCATGCAATACCCGAAACCGGATATGAATTAATATCCATCATTCCAAAGGGTGCTCTGATTCAGAAACTGATCCGGACTGTGGGAAGCCAGTATTTTCTCACCCTGGTTATTTTTATTGCAGTCTGCTCGTTTTTAATTTACTTTATCTCCCGGTTTTTCAACACAATCTCGGAATTAACCGGGATCATGAATAAGATTACTTCCGGAAACAGGCGGGCGTTGAAAGAACGTATCCACCTGGATGAACAGTCATATGTCTGCCTGGAAGCCGCCGCCATTGGAAATGCATTTAACCAGATGCTGGATGAGGTAGATACCTTAAACCGTGATATTTTTAATACCTGTACGAAAATGTATGAAACGGAGATCTATGCAAAGAAAACGGAACTAGCTTTTTTAAGAAGCCAGATCAACCCACATTTTTTGTACAATACCCTGGCTCTGATCTGCGGTATGTCAACCGAGGGACGGTCTGATGACATTATTAACATTTCCCAGGCTCTGGCGCAGATTCTCCGCTACAGCATTAAAGGAAATGAGTTTGTTACTTTTCGGGAAGAGCTGGAGATAGTCAAATCATATCTGATGATACAGTCTACCCGTTTTGAGGGACGTTTTACGATTGCGTACAGTATTTCGGAAGAAATTATGGATGCCTGTATTCCCAAGATGATCTTACAGCCTCTGGTGGAAAACTCAATTGTACACGGTCTGGAAAAACTGCTGGAACCGGGACATTTACAGATAGGTGGCGTACATGACGCTTCCAATGACACTCTTGTTATCTGGGTATACGATACCGGGGAAGGCATTTCCAGCGAACGGCTGTGCCAGATCCGGGACAATCTGAACCACCCGAAGACGATTCCCACTTCTATGGAAGAATCCCTTTCCATGGCTGCCTCCGGGGAGGATTCGGACAGCCTTGGGCTTTTAAATGTAAACAGCCGCATCCGTCTGTATTATGGCGAACCCTACCATTTAATTATTGAGTCAAAAGAACATATCGAAACAAATATTCAGATTCGGATTCCATTTCAGCAGCAAAGAAAGGAGGAGTAACCATCATGTACAGAGCAGTCATTATTGATGATGAAAAATGGGTGATCAAAAGTCTGCGGGCGCTACTGCTTAACCAGGATTACTTTGAAATTATCGGGGAAGCGTATAACGGCGTAACGGGGCTTTCGTTAATTCTGGACCAGCGGCCTGACCTGGCATTTGTAGACATTAAAATGCCGGGCCTTGGCGGTCTGGAACTGCTGCAGGCAGCAAATCTGGAAAAAGTGGATACTGTTTTTACCATCATAAGCGGACACGCAGAGTTTGCCTATGTGCAAAAAGCGATGACTCAAAATGCAATCGGCTATTGCCTGAAGCCGTTTTCCCCTACGGAAATTCAGGACAGCATTCTGCGCGCATATGAGAAAGTAGAGTTTCTGCATTCTATGGAAAAGAAAAAGAAAGAACAAAAAGAAGAAAATCTCAATCAATTTCCGGTGAAAAACCGGATTGTCAGATGTATGCTGTCCTATATTCACCAGCACTACAGCGAATGTATATCCATCCAGCAGATTGCGGAGCAGTGCAGCGTCAACCCCAATTATGCCAGCCAGTTATTTAACCAGGAAATGAACAAGACCTTTAGCTGTTATCTCACCGAACTTCGCATAGAACATGCGGTGAAATTACTTCAGGATACGGATCTCCCGGTTTCTGAGATTGCTTTAACAACTGGTTACCGGGATTACTTTTACTTTGCAAAAGTTTTTAAAAAGACCATGGGAATCACGCCAACTGCCTACCGGAACAGGGAGGATTGAGGTATGAAAATAAAAATTGTGATGTTAGCTGTACTGGCGATTCTCCTATGCCTGCTCTGGGGCTGCCGGGAAGACGGACCGGCAGAAACTGAAAAGAGGCTGCCCGAGTCCCTTCAGAATGCCGATTTAAGCCAGCACCTGGAAATCAGCATTGGATTCTGGAATATTCAGGCTATGGAAAACAGCAAGGAAAAAGACGGGGTCTGGCGTTATCTGGAAGATTTGTTTAATATATCGATTCAGCCTGTTAACCTGAACTGGTCCGATTATAATGAGCGCTATCTGGTTATGGGAGTGTCGGATTCCTTCCCCGATATCTTTGCCGCAACTACAATAACGGGCACCTCTGAAAATAATGCGCTCTCCCTCACCGATATGATCTCACGCAAAATGCTCACACCTCTGCCCGATGACCTCTCTGCCTATCCCGAGGTAAAAAAGACGGTTGACTCCCTGCAGCATTTTTTAGAGCAGAAGGACGGTAAAATATACACATTTCCCAGGACTTCATTTGGAGATATGGATTTATCATCCTCCGATGCAGGACTGCTGGTGCGCAAAGACTGGTTGCATAATCTGGGCTTAGAAGAACCCGATAGTCTGGATGCGTTTATTGATATGACGGTTGCCTTTGCCACACAGGATCCGGACGGAAATGGTGCGGATGATACCCTGGGATATAACGTTGGGAATCGCACCGCGCTTGGAAAGTGGCTGATTCTGGGTATTGCACCGGAATGTAATGTATACACCTGGGTAAAAAAAGACGGAAAGTTTCTTCCCTCTTACCTTCTGCCGGAATTCGAAGATGTAGTAAAAGCCTATCGGAAATTGTATGTAAGCGGGGGCCTTGACCCAGAGTTTTATTTGAAGAAGACGGTAGATTCTGTTTACGATTTTGCCCGAGGGAAGCTTGGAGCGCTGGAATATAAGACTTCTCCGGCAGCCCTATCCGAAATCAAAGCTTACTGGAACCACTATCACGATCAAACGGAACCCTTTGAAGATGCAGTGAGTATTTTAAATATCTTCCCTTGTGCAGACGGGAAGCGGTACAGTAACAGCAGCTCTCCTTTCTGGTCGGAATCTTTGTTTTCTTCCCATGTTGATGATAAGAAGATGGAACGGATCTTATATCTGTATGAGTACCTGCTGTCCGAGGAGGGCTGGTATCTCACCCGGTTTGGCATAGAAGGGGAGGATTATGATTTAAAGAATGGGGAATACACCTGTCTTCTGGATACTTCCAGTGAAAATGTATCCGAGCTGCTGCTCAAAAAATACCCCTCTTTAAACTTATTTACCAGTCTGGCATCCTGGGGCGGGACCGATGATGATTTTATATCCAGTGAGCAGAATAACAAACGGTATGGCAGAAAGATTATGGAGATGTCCAACGGCGCACTGCACTGGAATCAGGAAAATACTTCCATGGTGGAACGGCCATATAACTTTTTACAAATGTCCAAAGAAGAGTCTGATATTTTTTCTACTTCAACTATGATTGATGAATTCACCAAAGTTATTATCGGGCAAGAGGATGCTGTGGATATGTGGCATGAGGTTATCAGACGGTGGGAAAATGACGGCATACAAACCTACATTGATGATTTAAATAAACAGGCAGAAATGCTGAATATAAAGTAAAGGAGATTATGATGACAGGAGTAATATTAACATCTGCCCCGGATGACTGGGCAATTATACAAAAGACCGGGGATTCTGGTACCATTACACTGAAAGGGCATTATTCTGTACCGGAAGCCGCCCTGAACGTGGGCGTGAAATACGCCGTTCCGGTAGTACGCATTATGCAGGAGGAGAATAACTATCCGGTAATTCCATGGACACCTGCGGACTTTTTATTGGAAGACAAAGAACGCTTTACCGGCACTTTTGAAATAACCCTTTCTCTGCCAAAGGGCGGATTATACCGGATTGAAACCGGAGTGGATTCCGCCAGCACCGATGAGACCTATACCTGGATGTTCCGCGGTGACGTGCGATTCCACATCGGTGTTGGGAATCTGTTTCTCGTAGCGGGTCAGTCAAATGCTGCCGGGTTTGGTCAGGATTGGGGCGGTGATCCACCGGCTTTAGGAGTTCATGTACTGCGCAACAATAACCGCTGGGCTCTGGCCGCCCACCCTTTAAATGAATCTACCGATGCTGATGATGATAATGCAAACACAGAACTTCGGGTGTCGGGAACTTCACCATGGATCGCATTTGGCAGGCACTTTCAGCAGATTTCGGGCTGCCCGGTGGGGTTAATTGTCTGTGCAAAAGGCGGCTCTCCCATTGACCTGTGGGACAAAAATGGAACCGGATCACTCTATTGGAATATGATGCGGAAAGTCAAAAATCTTACCCCGGGCAGCGGAACTGCCGCCCCAGCCGGAATTTTATGGTACCAGGGATGTGCAGATACCCTCTCCGGAAATTTTGAAGTCTATGAGGAGAAATATCATACGCTTATCTCCAATGTAAGAGCCGATCTCGGATATGAAATACCGTTTTTTACTTTTCAGCTGAACCGGGAAATAGACTCCCCTTATGAGGAAGGTTGGGCGGTAATCCGGGAAATCCAGCGCCGGACTGCGCTTTCCATGCCAAATGTATATGTACTCCCAACATTAAACTGCTCTCTGTCCGATAACGTACACAATTCTTCTGTTTCCAATACACTTTTAGGCGAACGGATGGCAAAACTGTGCGGTCATGTGCTTTGCAGTGCCCCGGCTTTTCTGGCACCGGATATACACAGTGCGGAACTGATTCAGGCTGACCAGATACTGCTGCGGTTCCTGGGCGTGGTAAAGAACTTATTTCTTTACAGCCATAATGCTGCTGAATGCGGCTTTTATATAGAAGACTGCCTGGGGGAAGTTCCACCTTATAGCATAATTCCGGCACCTGGCATTCCAAATGGACTGCTGCTTACCCTGGACCGGGAAATTCGGGGGAAGGCTTTTGTTTCCTTCTGCCATAAACCCGTGCCAAGTTTTATTCCACCCGTAGATGGGGTTACGTATCTTCCTGTGCTTTCTTTTTATCAATTTTCTGTGGAAACACACAGGATTGTATAAAACCGGTTTTGTATAAAGAGCTATTTATTTAATGTGAGATGTATATGCTATGAGTCTTATATACTGTGACTTTTATTTACGGAGAGTCTTAAATACAGAGATTTTTATTTACGACGATCTTACATACAGGATATTTATTTACGGCAATCTTATATTCAGTGTCAATTTTAACGGCAAATATGAAATAAAATGAAAATTGGAGGTATCAATATGTCATCAGAATTAAATTGGAAACCCTATGAACGCCAGGCACCAAAGTGGTTCCGGGATGCTAAATTCGGACTTTTTTTCCATTGGGGACCATACAGTGTTCCGGCTTTTGAGAATGAATGGTATTCCAGGAATATGTACGGAAAGGGTCTCTCCCAGAATGTCCATCATGAAAAAACCTATGGGTCTCTTCACGATTTCGGATATAAAGATTTTTATCCGATGTTTACCGGAGAAAAGTTTGATCCGGAAGAATGGGCAGACCTGGTTGTAGCTTCGGGAGCAAAATATGCGGGACCCGTTACGGAACACGCTGATAATTTTTCCATGTGGAACAGTCAGGTCAATCCGGTAAACGCTGTTCATTACGGACCGAAACGAGATATTACCGGAGAGTGTGTCGATGCTTTCCGTAAAAGGAACATCAAAATACTGAGCACCTTTCACCATCAATGGCTTTGGGGATGGTTTATGTCTTCCGATGCAGAAGCGGATGTCTATAACCCCGACAATCAGCGGTATTACTGGGATGCTCTGCCACTGGAGACAAACCGTTATCACCCTTACCGCATGCCTGATGAGAAGTTTAATCAAATGTGGCTGGATAAGGTAAACGAAGTCGTAAATCTCTATCAGCCTGACCTGATCTATTTTGACAGCCGCTCTTTTATTATCGATGAAGCATACCGCTATAAAATGGTGCGCCATTACTATGATACTTGCAGCAGCAAAGATATAGCCATATCTTATAAGCAGGAAGATTTCCCGGCTGATATTGGAATCTATGATATTGAATGCGGGCGTTTTTCCCAGGCGAAAAACTTTCCTTGGCAGACAGATGACAGACTGGAAGATAACATAACCTGGTGCATGGTACAAAATCCTAAGTATAAGTCTGCCTGCAGCATCATCCATCAGCTTTGTGACATCACGGCAAAAAACGGAAACTTATTGTTAAATGTAGGACCAAATGCAGATGGCTCCTTTCATCCTGATGCCGTGAGTATACTCCATGAAATTGGTGACTGGCTGAAAGTTAACGGAGAGGCTATCTATAATACCCGCCCCTGGCTGACAGCGGCAGAAGGTCCCACCACTGTAGCGGACGAAAATTATGACATTGATAAAATCAATCACCAGGTGGAAGATGGGCTTGCATCCGATATCAGGAATCACATTTTTACCTCCGAAGACTTTCGCTTTACCCAAAATGATTCCTCAGTTTATGCCATTACCTTTGGGTGGCCGGAAAACCGTAAGCTCTATATTAAGGCACTGAAAAAATGCAGTCCAAGAGCAGTGACAAAGGTGCAACTGCTGGGAACGGATTTCGGACTTGACTTTATTCAAACAAATGATTTTCTGGAAGTAACCCTTCCGGATCAGCCACCCTGTAAATTTGCATACGCCTTAAAGATTTTATTTTAACACGGAAAATGTATCATGAAATTAATTCCTGTACACTTGTATTAATTCCTGCACACTGATAATAATTCCTGTATCAACATCTTTCTTAATTCCCGATTATTGTACTTCATTCTAAAATGTCATATAATAAAATTTAGCTATTTAAAATAAAAACAGAACAGGAGTGAGTATCATGTTATATGACCAGTACAAGAAACGAGAAACGTTTAAAGATTCCTTTGATACACCGCTTTTCGGAACATTAGAGGCAGATTCTCCCATACCGAAAAATGTAATCGGTGATCACCCTCTGGAACCGGCACTTGCTTACCAGCTGATTAAAGATGAACTGATGAACGAAGGCAACGCAAGATTGAATCTGGCTACGTTCTGCCAGACTTACATGGAAGAAGAAGCCGTTAAACTTATGTCCGAAACCCTTGAGAAGAATGCCATTGACAAGACAGAGTATCCTCAGACTGCGGAAATCGAACACCGCTGCATTAATATGATCTCTCATCTGTGGAACTCTCCTGATGAAGCCGATACCATCGGCACCTCCACCGTAGGTTCCTCTGAGGCATGTATGCTGGCAGGTATGGCAATGAAATTCCGCTGGCGAAAAAGAGCCGCTGAATTTGGCCTTGATCTCTCTAAAAAACCAAATCTTGTAATTTCCTCCGGTTATCAGGTATGCTGGGAGAAATTCTGTGTATACTGGGATATTGAGCTGCGGGAGGTACCAATGAGTGCCGGCTGTATGTGCATAGATCCGGATACGGTACTTCAATATGTGGATGAATACACCATTGGCATAGTCGGTATACTGGGCATTACTTATACCGGAAAATTTGACGATATGCAGGCAATCGACCGGAAACTGGAATCTTATAATGCCTCAACCAGACATAAAGTCTATATTCATGTAGACGCTGCATCCGGTGGTCTTTTTGTACCTTTTGTAAATCCGGATCTGCCCTGGGATTTTCGATTAAAAAACGTTATCTCCATCAACTGTTCCGGCCACAAATATGGACTGGTATATCCAGGAATTGGATGGGTTCTCTGGAAACGCAAAGAATATCTCCCGGAGGAGTTAATTTTTGAAGTAGATTACCTGGGGGGCAAGATGCCCACAATCGCCCTGAACTTTTCCAGGTCCGCCAGCCAGATTATTGGACAATACTACAATTTTATCCGTCTGGGAAAGGAGGGGTACCGGAGAATCCAGCAAAAGACTCAGGACGTGGCGCACTACCTGGCTGATGAATTAAGAGAAACCGGCATCTTCCATATCTACCACGACGGAAGTGACCTTCCGGTTGTCTGCTATACTCTGAAAGAGGATGAAAACCGTGAGTGGACACTTTATGACTTATCCGACCGCCTGCTCATGCGGGGATGGCAGGTTCCCACCTATCCACTGCCTAAGAATCTGGAGAACGTTATTATCCAGCGGATTGTGTGCCGTGCTGATTTAAACTATGATATGGCAGAACTGCTGATTCGCGATCTAAAAGAAGGCATACAGGAATTAGACCATGCTGCTGTTCTCGTTCATGGCAAAAAAACAGAACTGAAGGTCTATGGATTTACCCATTAAACCACTCAGAGCGGCTGCATATAATATCTGCAGCCGCTCTTTTCATATTTACGGCAGCTTCTTCCCTGCCGCCATATACAATTCATACCATTCTTCTCTTGTAAGTGTTACATTCGATGCTTTGCAGATATCCGCCACTCTCTGTTTATTCGTACTTCCCACAATCGCTTGTATTCTGGCTGGATGGCGCAGAATCCAGGCAATTGCTATGGCATTATTTGTCACCTGGTATTTTTCTGCCATCCGGTCAATCTTCTCATTCAAAAGGGGGAATTTTTCATTGTTTAAGAAAACCCCTTCAAACATTCCATATTGAAACGGCGACCATGCCTGAATGGTGATGTCTTTTAATCTGCAGTATTCCAGTACACCTCCGTCACGGTTTGTTCCTGCATCGTTATGGATATTTACATTAATGCCTGCATCTACGATTCCGCAGTGCGCAATGCTAAACTGCAGCTGGTTAATCAGTATTTTTTGATTACAGTATTTATTTAATAGTTCCATCTGATACGGGTTTTCATTACTTACCCCAAAATAGCGGACCTTTCCTGACTTCTCCAGCTCCTCAAATGCCCCGGCAACTTCCTCCGGCTCCATTAAGGTATCCGGACGGTGAAGCAGCAGAATGTCGATATAATCGGTTTTCAGCCTCTTCAGACTGCCTTCCACCGAACTGATTATATGTTCTTTGGAGAAATCAAAGCAGCACCCCGGACGAATTGCACATTTTGTCTGAATCAGCATTTTGTTCCGCAGCCCAGGCTCTGTCACGTCACCAAATATTTCCTCGGCTCCTCCTCCTGCATATATATCTGCATGGTCGAAAAAATTTATTCCCTGATCCATTGCGGTGTCAATTAATTCCCTGACAGCTTCCTTTGTCTTCAATTTTTTGATTCTCATACATCCAAGTCCGATTTCCGGTACCTGGATTTTCCCATTTCCGATGCTGATACTTTTCATATTAATACCTATGTGTATTACAGATTTGCCTGCAATACTGCCACTTTGAAACTGGTTGAAAGAATCATGCTGTGGCTTCCTTTCTATTATTTTCTTTCAACTTATACTTTACTTTTTATATATTTTTATGTTTTATATTGATGTTGAACTGCCATAAGACTGATGTATATATATTGCAATTGCTTTTTAGATAACAATCTAATACACTTATATTTATTAAACTATTAGTTAAAAATACACTTGTAATATGCTTCAAAATATGTTAGTCTAAGAGCAATCGCCCACAAGGTGGGTTGACCTTATTTAGAGTAAGAAAAACCACCCATCTACTCGGTCAAAAGTTTCAGGGTGGTTTTTCTATGCCCATTAGTGACAGATCATATAAATGAACGTCAGTAATCCTATTATCA
>JAGZJZ010000071.1 GCA_018365455.1 Clostridiales bacterium | reverse complement strand
TTTGCTGTCAAGAAAACTTAATATCCTCTGAATCTCCTTTCTTTCAGGCGTTTCCGGGGATTTTTATTTATGTATTCGAGTCCCGTCTCGCGCTCTTTTTATGCCCCGAAATCCGCAGTGTTTATGCGGGTTTGCGGGGTTTTTGCTTTTACGGATCAGTTTTTTGTCAAAAGTTTAGCATGTCTGGTATTCAATAAGGTAATTTCAATGATTCGAGATGGTTCCATACTTAAATCTAATATTCGTCCAACCCCTTCGTTTATTATTTCTTTCAACAAGAATATAAGCTTTTTTACCCTTAGGGCAAATCTGTATAGGTTTTAACTAGTGTAACCCGCAAAGATCAGATCCCCCTAAAATACAATCAGTGACAACAGAAATAAAATATATTATAATGTCATTAATCCAGATCATGGCAGGTAGTGGATAAGAAAATAGTATATTCGTGGATGGGAGTAGTAATGAGATCGTTGCGGCGTTTGAGAATGCCGAAGGAAGGTAACGTCTAAGGCTGGGCTGTAGAGTGATGGCAGCGAATGTTGATAATATAATGTATAACTGTAAAGTTACAGTAATATAAAGGGTATTAAGGTAAGAAGCTGGGAAAATTGGGATGTTTTATAATGAGATTTAAGGGAATGTATAAATTTGAAAGATAAAGGCAGCCGCAATACAGTAGGGTGTTAGATTCATTAGAATATCCCTGGTGTATGGAAGCTGCCTTTATGTATCTATTATTTATAATCATATTCTATTAAATATATATATTAAGTATGCTATGCGCTTCTTTCAAATTTCTCCAATATTTGTTGTATTGCACATTCTGTTTCTTTGTTATGGGGATTTTGCGCGATGTCATCATTAAAGAAGTCAGGTACTAATTCAATAAAACGGGAAAGTTCCAATGCACTGGAAGTCTGTAAATAATGATAATAAAAACTGGTATCTGTCATAGTGGCTAAATCTGTTAGATTTCTTGCTAAAACATGGTTATCCATCGTTAGTTGTTATCCTCCTTATATTTATATTGATAAATACTACTTTATACTATTTTATACGAATAGTCAATATTATATCGCAGATAATGCTATATTAGGAGATGAGGTGGTATGCAATGGGAGAAATGAAACCTTTAAAAGCAAAAGTAAGTATTACACTGGACGAAGATATCATAGAAGAGTTAAAGCAGTTAGCTGAAAAAGAAGACCGTTCTTTAAGTCAGTTTATCAATCGCATACTAAAAGGATATCTGAAAGGTGAAGAAAAAATCAAAGATAAGGAAATTTAATATTTCTTAGAGTGTGATACACGAAAAGGGAACATTCAGAACGTTGGAATGTTCCTTTTTTAACCCAGAAAGTACCATTGCCTAGAATGGTCATCTATGCTAATATATATTTTGTAACACAAATGTAATATAAATGTAACAAAATAGAAAGCGAGGTAGTAACATGTTATCAGCATTATTAGCAACCGCTATTATTGGAGCACCGGTAATGGATGTAGATGCCGGGAAATTAAATGCGGCTCTGGAACAGGCAAAGGCAAATGGATGTGCAATCGTACAGCAGATAGATATATCCAACAGTGACATTAAAACGGAGTTGGAAAAGCTGGGAATTAATATTTCTGAAATAATTAATTGCCCTGATATTAATAAACCGGAAACAGAGGCACCAGAGACAAATGCCCCTGAAACAGATGCACCAGAGACAGAAGCGCCGGAAACAAATGCACCGGAGACCAATGCGCCGGAAACAGAAGTACCGGAAACGAACGCACCGGATACAGACGGCAGCCAGGATGTCAGTGCAGCTAAAAAGGTTGCGGATCTGGTAAATCAGGAACGTGCGAAAGCAGGACTTGCTCCATTAGAAATAAAAGTAAACCTGCAGGCAGCAGCTCAGGTACGTGCGAAAGAAATTGAAAAATCATTTTCCCACACCAGACCGAACGGCAGCAGCTTTAGTACCGTTTTAGCTGAAAATGGCGTTGACTACAGAGGATCAGGTGAAAATATTGCCTGGGGACAGAGAAGCCCGGAAGAAGTAATGAACGGCTGGATGAATTCAGAAGGACACCGTGCGAATATCTTAAATAAAAACTTTAAATATATTGGTGTAGGTTATCATGTAAATAGTAACGGTACAGGATACTGGACACAGTTATTCACTTATTAAATCTTTAATTTCACAGAACCCCTCTTATTAACATATTGACATAGACAGAACCCCTGAAATACCCGTAAAATGCTCTTACCAACCAAAGAGTCTTTTACGGGTATTTTTATTAATATGGAATTATGCGGCATCAGCCAGGACTTTAAGTTTTATAACGTTGATTAGATTGATTAAAAAAGTAAATATTTTATCAAATGCAATGCTGAACAGGGTGCCAAATAAATTGTTTATAATTCTTAGCAAAATAGCATTAAGTAAACCAAACTGAGGAACTACGATAGAAATAGCACCAAAGCAGTTAAATGCACTCTGCCATTTATAGGAACTGCATAATCCTAGTACCAGACCGCCAAATATCCCGATAAAAGGAATCAAAGAGTCGGGCATAAAGTAATAAACCACGCCAAAGGCAATGCTGCCGATAATGACAAAAGGTGCCCGTCTGCAGGCGCGGAATGTCAGATCATGGGTAAATGGCTGTAACAGAGACATACAGGCGATTCCCACCCAGATGGGGCGTGAAAAATGAAGGACTTCAGCCAAAAACAAGGAGAGTGAAATTCCCAAAGCCATTTTTAACTGCCATTGTGTACGCAGAGTTCCCGGATTAAATTCTTTAAATAAGTCCTTAAATGTACGTCGGTAAGTAATTTTATAGTGTTTGTGGTAGAAAACAGCAGCTACGATAATACCGCCGAATAAAAGCCCTGCGATCCTTTTTATATAGGCATCCCCTGTCACCTCATATCCCATCAGCAAAAGGTATCCAAGAACGATTGTGGAGTGGTTAGACATAATAATATTATGGCAGGATAAAACCAGAAGGGTTAAAATGCAAAACAGATTTATGATAAAACCGGCGGCTGGAGATACCAGCGAAGCTAATTGAGGGCCTATAGCCAGAATGAGAAATGATACAATTAAGGTAAAAGCTGCATGGCTGGACTTAATACCCAGATCTGCTTTTTCAAAAACCATTACAGCAATTACGGTAATGACACCTACAATACTGTTTTCAGAACCGAACAGTGCGGTAAACAGCAGGACAACGATCATGCAGAACAAGACTGTGGATACGATTTTCAGTCCATATGCAAAGGAATATCTCATTTTACCTTTTTTATCCTGGGTGTCTTTAATCAATGATTTTACTTTAGCGGTATCCATACGCATCACATGGTAAATATTCATAAAAATAGCTCCTTTCGAACCAGAGACAGCAACTGAAAATTGCCTTCCGGATTATGATTTAGAATTTTGCAGACAAAACCTTTAGATGGTTAACTACTATTACCATATCATGGAATAAAAATTTGTCAACCACGTGAAATTCTTAAGAAAATATGAAATTTATGGAAATTTTGAAAAGTGAAAAGGCGTAATTCATTAGAATTAAAGAAAAATCAATACAGAGCAGCATTTGAAACTGCAGTGTATTGATTTTACAGAAACACATATGTGCAAACGTAATACTACCAAAACGGTTCTTCTTGCAAACGTAATACTACCTAGCTGTTCTTCCATTTTCTGCACTGCTCAATGCGCAGGCCGTTATCCCCCTGATGCTCATCATAGGCAAACTGGTTCAGAAGATCACAGGGAAAATCATCACAGGTGCCGCAATGCTCCTGCTTCCTGGATTCACAGCAGTCTTTTACAGGGCAGGCATCCCCCCAGAAAGGCTTTTGGATATGTATGCATCCCGAACAGACCCCGTCAGCTTTAAAGGAACAGGCAGAGCATAGTATTCCACATCTTGATTCAATCATACTTATTTTCTCCTTACGTATCGTAGATTCTTCTAAGTACAGCATTGTAAAATTTGGGTGATAGCAGTGATTATATCGCCGTATTTACAGCGTGCAGTACTAAATAATATTATAACAGGAGAAACAAGACAACTGTATGTCATGTTTCGGAATAGGCGGTATACATTTTTTTAACAATACTGTAAATTTCATCACGTATAGGAACGGGTTCTATCACTTCAGCCAGATTGCCAAAGCTTAAAATCCAGCTCACCAGGTTTTCTTTGCTGGCAAAGCCAAACCGGAAGGAGAGGCGTCCATCGTCTGCAACGGTATAACAGTCTATGCCATATTCTTCAATAAGCCTCCATTTTGCGGAGGGATGGAACAAGGCGTGAACCTGGTAATGATCCGGAAAGACATTTTCAATGTCGCAGTCGTACTCCGGAAGTGTCCTTGGAAGAAAAACGTTATCCTCAACGGTAAGATTCCAAAGGCGGTTCAGCTTGAAGAGCCGCATAGCTTCCTTTTGACGGCAAAAGCCCCATACATACCAGGAGGTCCATTGAAATACAATCAGATAAGGTTCCAGAACGCGTTTGCTTTCACCGCTGTTTGCATAGTACTGAAAAGAAATGAGCCTGGATTCATCGATGGCTGTTTGAATCATTTCTATTTTGGGAGCCAGAGATCCTTTGTAGTAGGATGCCAGGTTGACCAGAATATGGTCACAGGATGAATATACTGAGCGGTTTTTCACAGACAATTTATCTATGAGCCGGCTGTATTTTTTCGTGCCGGATACACTGTCCAGTCCCTTTAAACCAGTCAGGATCGACTGTAGTTCATGGGAAGTGAGCAGAGTTTTATCAATCTTGTAGCCTTCTGCAATAGAAATACCGCCATTCGTGCCCTGGGTAGTGACCAGGGGAATGCCTGCCTTACAGATATCCTCAACATCCCGGTTAATGGTACGCCTGGAGACTTCAAATTTTTCAGCCAGATATGGTGCGGTAACTTTTTCATTTTGGAGCAGAATGGATAAGATACCGATTAGCCTGTCTATTTTCATACTGCTACCTCGTGTATTCTAATAGCCCATGGCTGCCTTTACGGTTTCCATCTGTTCTTTGGATGTGAGTTTTTCCAACAGGGCAAATGCTACCGGGGCAGCAGTCTGAGGGCAGTAAGATGTAATAACATTCCGGTCAATTACGACAGGATCATTTACGATTTCCACATCGAATTGTGCCAGTTGTTCCTGGCGGTAACCGCCGCGAAGGTGGTAGGTTGTTCCATTTCTGCCTTTTAGGATTCCGCTTTTACCAAGTGGAAGTGCAGCAACGCAGATGGAAGCGATGGGCTTTTCTTTTTCATCAAAGTAGCGGATTAAGTCTAATATTTTGTCGTCGTATGCTTCCTCATAAAATCCAAATTCTTCAAATCCCCCGGGAATGGCAAGGGCATCGTAATCATCGGGATTTATTTCGTCAATCAGCATATCCGCGATTACCGGGACACCAAACGTACTTATAACTTCTTTCTGAAATCCGCAGGTTGTGACTGTGACATCGCATCCATAATCATTGCGTGCCCAACCCAAAACGTCTATAAATACGCTGAATTCCATCGTTTCAAAGCCTTTTGCTAAAAAAAGTAAAGTTTTCATAGAGCCTCCTAAAATTATATTTTGTTCATTATACGATAGCGGAAAGGGAATTGCAATTGTATTTTCCGTAGGAGCTGAGAGAATGCTGTGTAAAAGAGAGGAAACTTATAGTATAATTATAGAGGATATCCAAATGTGATAAGTAACGAAGGTAATAGCGAAGATAAGTAACATGGGAAAATAGCAAAGGTAATAGCGAAAATAAGTAACATGGGAAAATAGCAAAGGGTAATAGCGAAAATAAGTAACATGGGAAAATAGCAAAGGTAATAGCGAAAATAAGTAACATGGGAAAATAGCAAAGGTAATAGCGAAAATAAGTAACATGGGAAAATAACAAAGGTAATAGAGAAGATAAGCAACAGATGGATGTAAATAAAAGGAGAGTCTGATGAAAGGAATATTAATAATAGAAGATGATGAAATGCTTAACGCGGGCTTGTGCTACAATCTTCAGATGGAAGGATATGAGGCAGTTCCGGCATTTGATGCGGGAGGGGCATGGAAGCTTGTTAATGAGAGAGAATTCGCCCTTGTGCTGATGGATGTAAACCTGCCTGATGAGGATGGTTTTACCCTTGGCAGGAGGATAAGGGAGAAGAGCAGTGTGCCGATCATTTTTCTGACGGCAAATGATATGGATGAAGATATGATAAAAGGATTTGAGGCGGGAGCGGACGATTATATAACGAAACCATTTAATATTAAAGTTGTCCTGCAGAGAATCCAGGCAATATTAAGAAGATGTGAGGGGCCGAAATCATCGGTTCTTAACTGCGGCAATCTAGAGATTCATTTTGACCGGCAGACTGTTTTAAAGCAGGGCACGCCCCTGGTTCTGACTCCTACGGAATTTAAGCTGTTGTCCAAATTCTGCAGCAACCAGACCCAGGTGCTGACAAGGCAGATTCTTCTGGAAGAACTGTGGGACGCGGATGGAAATTTTGTGGATGAACATACGCTTACCATCAACATCAGCCGCTTAAGGTCAAAGATATCCGATGATAAATATTCCTACATAAAAACCATTTATGGAGTGGGATATCAGTGGGTAGTAGAAGAAACCGAGAATCGGATATCCCACCGCTTGCAGAGGGATATCTGACGCTTGCGGCAGTCGCCAAATGAACTACTGATGCGTTGTTTGGCACTGCCCGGGGAAATAGACAGTAAATCAGAGAAGATAAGGGAGATAATCATATGAGTGCACAGAATTGGATGATCTTATATATTCTTACGGTGCTTTGTCTGGGCGTGGGAATGATCTTAATGTGGCTGGCAATGAGAAGAAGATTTGTAAATTTTACCGATCAGATCTATGAAAGCATTGAATGCATCTTAAAGGGAGAAGGAGTGGGCGGGTTTGAGCTGGATGAGGATACCCTTTGTTCCAAGATCCAAACGATGCTGAAACGGCTCTATGACATTACCTGTGCCTCGGTGGAGGAGAACAGGAATCAGAAGAAGGCAGTCCAGGAAATGGTTTCGGATATTTCCCATCAGTTAAAAACGCCTATTTCTAATATTACCATGTATTCCGATACTATTTTAAATCATGAGTTAGACCGGGAGGAAGAGCACCGGTTTCTAAAGGTCATGCAGGATCAGATCGAGAAATTAGATTTCCTGGTACGTTCGCTGATGAAAATGTCCAGACTGGAAAATAACATGATTGTGTTGAAAAAGGAAAAAGCATTGCTGCTGGACTGTGTCATGGAGGTTGTGGACAGTATTGAACTGGCGGCAAAGAAAAAAGAGATCTCCATTGAAATACAGGCAGATGAAAAGGCAATGGCTGCTTTTGACCGAAAATGGACCACGGAGGCATTATTTAACATTCTTGACAATGCGGTGAAATATACGCCGGAAAAAGGCAGAATCCGGATTAGCGTAGAGGAATCCGAAATGTTTTCGAAGATTGTAGTGGAAGATACGGGGATTGGAATTGAACAGAATCATATCAATGATATTTTTAAACGGTTTTACCGTGAGCCTAAAGTGCATAAAAAACCGGGAATAGGGATTGGACTGTATTTATCCAGGCAGATTATAACCAGCCAGAATGGATTTATCAAAGTGAGATCTAAATTGGGGGAAGGCAGCAGCTTTGGAGTGTATCTGACGAAAGAGAAGGAATAGTTTCAAAATTGAAACTATTTCTTTTTGTATTGAGAGGGTTTTGAAACAATCCACTGTTAAGATTATATTATCCAAACAGGGAACGGATGTATGAAACGGAACCGGGATGGAAAATTATAATGGATGAATGAAGCGGAGGATAAAAAGTATGACAATATTAGAAACAAAGAATCTTACAAAATATTATGGAGAAGAACCCAATGTGGTCCGGGCGCTGGATGGGGTGAATTTAAAAATAGAAGAAGGGTCATTTGCAGCCGTTGTTGGTACTTCCGGAAGCGGGAAATCTACTCTTTTGCATATGCTGGGAGGTCTTGACAAACCAACAAGCGGCAGCGTCATTGTAGCGGAAAAAGATTTGTCCCAGATGAATGATGAAAAGCTGACGGTATTTCGCAGAAGAAGAATCGGGTTTGTTTTCCAGAATTATAATCTGGTTCCCATCCTGAATGTATATGAAAATATTATCCTCCCCATTCAGCTGGACGGAAATAAAACGGATGAGGAGTATGTTACGAAAGTAGTGAAGATGCTGGGGCTGGAAGAAAAGCTCACGAATATGCCGAATATGCTGTCTGGCGGGCAGCAGCAGAGAGTTGCAATTGCCCGGGCATTGGCGACAAAACCGGCTATTATACTTGCGGATGAACCTACGGGTAACCTGGACAGTAAAACAAGTGCAGATGTACTGGGACTGTTAAAATTAACAAGCAGCCAATTTCACCAGACGGTTGTAATGATCACTCATAATGAGGAAATTGCCCAGATGGCAGATGTAACTATACGTATTGAAGATGGTAAAGTTGCAGAAGGCAGGTGGTAAGCATGAAGCTGGAAAAGAACAACAATGGAAAATACATCTGGAATCTGGCTGTAAGCAGTATTAAAAATAACCGGATGCGCAATATTTTTATCATTCTCACAATTGTTTTGTCCGCCACCTTGCTTTCGGGAATGCTGTCTTTTATTACCGCATATTTTACAAGCCAGGAGCGGGCTGTGGATAAAATGCAGCATGTGATTTATAAAGACCTGAATTCGGAGCAGATTGATGCATTAAACAACAACGAAAATATTGAGTATCTTGCACTTAAT
Source organism: Clostridiales bacterium (assembly GCA_018365455.1). GTDB lineage: Bacteria > Bacillota > Clostridia > Lachnospirales > Lachnospiraceae > Robinsoniella. The sequence goes on along the minus strand of JAGZJZ010000071.1, from coordinate 21,726 downwards.
AAATTTGGCAAGGTAATATCGAAAGATGATTATTCCTTTTACCCGGTTTATTTTCCGGAAGAACAAGGCCCTATTAAACAGGCAACTGTTATAGAAGGAACCTTTCCCCAGGAGTTAAACGAAGCAGCAGTTTTTTCGGGGTTCTTAAAAGCCCTTGGAAAAGAAAGCCGTCTGGGTGAGACTTTTGAGATTACTTTTCTGGATGGAAGCTCAGAGACATTTACGGTAAGCGGGATTCTGGATGGAAATCCGAATAACAAAATGTATCCGTTTGCAGTCTCAAAGCTGTATGCAGATCAGGGTGGCAGCATGAAAGAAATCAATTATGACGCCCTTGTGAAAATAAAAGATGCAAAATCCCTGACCAGTGAAGAATTTAAACGGATGGCTGTGGACATAGCCTCGGCATGTAAAATTGAAAGACAAAATGTCAGTGATAATACTTATTTTGCAGATACCCTGATGGGTGCTAAGAAATTACAGATCATGGGAACGGCTGCAGGAATTGCAATGGGGCTTATTTTTGTCAGTATCCTTGTTATTTACAGTGTGTTTTATATCTCTGTGGTTGGAAGAATCCGTCAGTTCGGACAGCTCCGTACCATTGGCATGACAAAAAAACAAATTCGGAATATGGTTACCAGGGAAGGCTGGATATTAAGCGCCTTTGCAATTCCCGCAGGGATCGTCATTGGAGTCATCGGAGGAATTTTGCTAAAGCCGGATGGGTTCAGCTGGACGAATACTGGGGTAACAGTGCTAATGACAGTTGTAATCGAACTGCTTACGGTTTTATGCTCCATACGGCGTCCGGCGAAAATGGCAGCAGCAGTTTCCCCAATTGAAGCCTCCAGATTTAATGCATATGACGGAAAAATCCGAAAGGGTAACACCAGGAAATTAGCAAGAAAGATCACGCCCTTCTCCATGGCGAAGATGGGATTTGCCAGAAACCGTAAGAAGTCAACGCTGACGATGGTCTCTATGGGAGTAGGCGGAATCCTGTTTATGACAGCTTCCATCTATCTGAATTCTTTCAGCCAGGAGGGATATTCCAGGCAGAGTGAGTTTTCCATCGGTGAATATTTGATTTCTTTCTCCGGCAATGCAACCCAGACCCTGGAACATGACTATAGTGACCTGCAGCTGGATAACCCCATCAATGACAGCCTGATTGACCGGATCGAACAGATTGACGGTGTCAAAAAAGTATATGTAAACCAAAAAGCGCGGGTACACTATTTAATGAATGGGCAGTCTGCGGTGGACGGTATTATGACTTTTAGCAGGGCGGATGTGAAAGAGATGCAGTCCGAAATCAAAGAAGGCACCCTGGATTATGACCGAATGACGCAAAATAACGAGATACTGGTACAGAATAATGCCCTGTTAAAAGAAATCTTCGGAGCGAATCTAGAACTTGGTGAGAAGCTGGAGCTTACTTTTTTCAATGGAAACACAGTCAAAGAAACATTTACGGCAAGTGCGTTTATGGGGGCGGATTATAATAAAAATATGGATAGTTCTATTATCTGGATGACAGAGGATTCCATGCGCAGCATTATGGGGGATATAAATCTGAATTATGCATTAATTGTTTCTACGGACCAGACAAAGGAAGCAGAGATTACGGCGGCATTGGCAAAAATTGTTGATGGGGATCAGAGAATCGCAATGGACACCCTGCAGGAAAGAATGGATGCGGATGAGTTAAGCTATACAAGATTAAGCGGTATGCTGCTGGGAATCTGCTGCTTCATCATTGCATTCAGCCTGATCAATCTGGTAAATACGTTAATTACGAATATCGTTACCAGAAAACAGGAATTTGCGGTGCTTCAGTCTATTGGTATGACAGAACGACAGTTATCCAGAATGATTCAGTATGAGGGATTTCTGCTGGCAGCTGTAAATTTAGTGATTACCCTGGTAGTGGGAACGGGTGCAGGAATTCTGATTATCAAAATTATGGATCAGATTGGTGTAAACTATATGCATTTCAAATTCCCGATCTGGTATTTCCTGGGCTATGGAGTGTTCATCATCTTAATACCGGTACTGGTATCCACAGCCGCCATCAGTATCTTCCGAAAACAGCCGGTAGTGGAAAGAATCAGAGAAACGGAAGGATAAGCAATCCATTGAATACAAATAGCGGTTGTGTTATGATAACAAAAAAAGTATTTCAGCCAGATGTGCAGTTTCCATAATGGCTGGAATACCGTTATCAGGAGGTATAAAGCGAAAATGTACAGAGAATCAGCCAGGGAATTGTTATCGTTTATTGACCGGAGTCCAAGCTGCTACCATGTGGTTTCTAATATAAAGGAGATACTGGCAGCAGACGGATTTGAAGAATTACATGAGGGAAGACCGTGGAAACTGGAGGCAGGAAGAAATTATTTTGTATCCAGAAACGGTTCTTCTCTTATTGCATTTAAGCTGCCGGATAGAGCGTTTACCGGATTTCAGATTATATCCAGCCACAGTGATTCCCCTTCCTTTAAGGTAAAAGAAAATCCAGAAATGGTAACAGAAAAGTATGTGAAATTAAATGTTGAAAAATACGGAGGCATGATCTGTTCGCCATGGTTTGACAGACCGCTGTCCGTTGCAGGAAGAGTTTTGGTAAAAGAAAAGGAAAGGATCTGCACCAGGCTGGTAAATATTGACCGGGATCTGGTAATGATTCCAAATCTTGCGGTTCACATGAACCGGGATGTGAACGAAGGCTTCAAATATAATGTTCAGGATGACATGCTTCCCATTCTGGGAGATGAGACAGCAAAAGGCTCATTTTACAGAATGATAGCTGAAAATGCCGGAGTAACGGAAGAATCTGTATTGAGTACCGATTTATTCTTATATAACAGAGTCAAAGGCAGCTGCTGGGGAGCAAATGAAGAATATATTTCCAGCGGGCGGTTGGACGATCTGCAGTGTGCATTTGCCTCCCTCCAGGGATTTCGGAAAGGAAAAAGCGCGAAAAGTACAGCGGTCTATTGTGTTCTGGATAATGAAGAGGTAGGAAGTGCCACCAAGCAGGGAGCGGCTTCCACCTTTCTGACAGACACGCTGAGAAGAATAAACAGGGGCACATTGCGGGATGAGGAAGCATTCCTGATGGCTCTGTCCTCCAGTTTCATGATTTCCGCTGATAATGCCCATGGCGTTCATCCCAACTATACAAAGAAGACAGACCCCACCAACCGTCCGTATCTGAACGGAGGAATCGTGATAAAGTACAGTGCTAATCAGAAGTATACCACAGATGCAGTCTCGGCAGCGGTATTTAAAATGATCTGCGATCGGGCAGAAGTGCCATATCAGACGTTTGTCAACCGTTCGGATATGCAGGGCGGATCTACACTGGGAAACATATCCAGTACACAAGTTGCATTAAATACAGTAGATGTGGGGCTGGCACAGCTTGCCATGCATTCACCTTATGAATCCGCAGGTGTAAAAGATACCTGGTATTTTGAAAAAGCAGCAGAAGAGTTCTATAGTTCCTGGATTGATGGTATGGGTGACGGGTCCTATACGATCTGCAGAGAATAAGCACAATAAAACAAACTGCGTTTTCATTGTGAATTCAAAAATTATGGGCTGTAAAGAAACTTATGTATATTTCTCCAATTTCAGGAAATTACTAAATGTAGGAATAAAATAATTGCCAAATGCTATATATTGTGCTAGTATCATTATAGTAATGATAACTACTACTAAATAATAAATGCGGAAGGTCACTGAATATGGAGATTTTAAAAAGGAATGGGCAGTCGGAAGAATATGCTCTGGATAAGATAAAAAATGTAATCAGACTTGCTTTTAAAAGTGTGGATCAGGTATGCCCGGATGAGCTGCTGGAAGAGCTTGCAGCTTCTGTGGAAGCAAAGGTTCTGGAACTGGTGGAAAAAGGAGTACCCCTTCAGGTAGAGATGATTCAGGACCAGATTGAAATTACACTGACGGAAAAGAATTATTACGGTGCTCTGAAGAGCTTTATCCTGTACCGGAATGAACGCAGCAGGGAACGGGCGGCAAGGCAGAGCATTATGAAGTATTTTGCGGATTTCCAGACACTGGATGGGGTCTTAAAAGATGTTCAGAAATCCTTTATGGATCTGCCCTACAGCCTGGAACATCTTCTGGCAAAATTCCTGGCATTTCAGAAACCGGACATGCTTTTAAAAGAAAAACTGGCAATGCTTACAAAAGCGGCAGTAGAACTCACCACACAGGAGGCTCCCAAATGGGAGTTTATTGCTGCGCGCCTGCTGATGCTGCAGTTTCAAAATAAGCTCAGCATACAGATGGAAGAATATAATCTGAACAGCTTTTATGAGAAGGTAGTATTTCTGGTAAATGAGGATCTTTATGGAAGTTATATTTTGGAACACTATCGTAAAGAGGAGATAGATCTGTTTGAGACTTATCTGGCAGATGATCGGAATCAGCTCTTTACCTACTCCGGATTAGAGCTTTTATTAAACCGTTATGTGATCCGAAGCAGATCAAATGCCCCTCTTGAGACACCCCAGGAAATGTTCCTGGGAATCGCCATGCACCTTGGGATGAAGGAGAAGACAGGGCGGAGTGCGTGGGTGAAACGCTTCTATGATATGCTGAGCACACTTCAGGTCACAATGGCGACGCCGACCATGTCCAATGCCAGAAAGCCTTATCATCAGCTCTCTTCCTGCTTTATCGATACGGTTCCAGATAGTCTGGATGGAATTTACCGGAGTATCGATAATTTTGCCCAGGTCAGCAAATTTGGCGGAGGTATGGGGCTGTATTTTGGAAAAGTCAGAGCAGCGGGAAGTACCATACGTGGATTTAAAGGAGCGGCCGGCGGCGTAATCCGCTGGATTAAGCTCGCTAATGACACCGCCGTTGCAGTAGACCAGCTTGGAGTGCGCCAGGGTGCGGTGGCTGTTTATCTGGATGCATGGCACAAAGATCTTCCGGAGTTCTTGAATTTAAGAACCAATAATGGGGATGACCGAATGAAAGCGCATGATGTATTCCCGGCAGTGTGCTATCCTGATTTATTCTGGAAGAAGGCGAAAGAGGATATTGAAGGGGACTGGTATCTGATGTGCCCCCATGAAATACGTACCGTTAAAGGATATTCCCTGGAAGACAGTTATGGAGAAGAGTGGGAGAGAAAATACCAGTCCTGTGTGGAAGACTACCGGATTCATAAAAGAGTGATTCCCATGAAGGAGCTGATCCGGCTGATTATTAAAAGTGCAGTAGAGACCGGAACGCCATTTACCTTTAACCGGGACCAGGTAAATGATAAAAACCCCAATAAACATAAAGGCATGATTTACTGCAGCAACCTGTGCACTGAGATCGCTCAGAATATGAGCCCGGTAGAGCAGGTGGAAGAACGGGTGGAAGTCATCGATGGAGAAACGGTGGTTGTTTCTGTGACAAAGCCCGGGGATTATGTGGTATGTAATCTGGCTAGTCTGTCTCTGGGGAATCTGGATGTAAATGATAAGAACAGTCTGGAAAATGTTGTGGAAAGTGCAGTGCGCGCCCTGGACAATGTGATTGATCTGAACTTCTATCCGGTGCCTTATGCGAAAATCAACAATGGACGGTACCGTGCAATTGGCCTGGGAGTCAGCGGGTACCATCACATGCTTGCAAAAAACGGAATCAGCTGGGAGACAGATGCTCATCTGGATTTTGTGGATCAGGTGTTTGAAAATATTAATTTTGCAGCGATTAAAGCGAGCGGAAAAATAGCAGAAGAAAAAGGTGCTTATCCTTATTTTACAGGAAGTGACTGGGAAAGCGGGGCTTATTTTGCGAAGCGGGGATATACGGACGAGCGGTGGAGAGGGCTTAAAGAAGAGGTAAGGAAACACGGAATCCGAAACGGTTATCTCATGGCAGTGGCGCCAACCAGCAGTACCAGCATCATTGCGGGAACAACCGCTGGCGTGGATCCCATTATGAACCGCTACTTCTTAGAAGAGAAAAAGAGCGGGCTTATGCCAAGAGTGGCGCCGGATTTATCCTATGATACTTTCTGGCTCTATAAGAATGCCCACTATATCAATCAGGAATGGTCGGTTAGGGCGGCAGGTATCAGGCAGCGCCATATTGACCAGGCACAGAGTGTAAACCTGTATATTACCAATGACTATACCTTCCGACAGGTGCTGAACCTCTATATATCAGCCTGGGAGAATAAGGTGAAGACGCTTTATTATATACGCTCCAAAAGCCTGGAGGTAGAAGAATGTGAAGTATGTTCCAGTTAAGGAGGAGATTGCCACATGGAAGAATTAAGAAAAAAGCCGTTATTTAATCCCGAAGGAGATATTGAGGTAAGAAAACGAAGGATGATTAACGGGAATACAACGAACCTGAACGATTTTAATAATATGAAATATGGCTGGGTCAGCGACTGGTACCGCCAGGCGATGAATAATTTCTGGGTGCCCGAGGAAATCAATCTGACTTCCGATGTGAAAGATTATCCCAATTTACCGGAGGAAGAACGCCGTGCCTATGATAAAATACTTTCCTTTCTGGTCTTCCTGGACAGTATCCAGACAGCGAATCTGCCTGCAGTTGCAGAATATATCACAGCGAATGAGGTGAATCTCTGCCTCTCCATTCAGGCGTTCCAGGAAGCGGTACACAGCCAGAGCTACAGCTATATGCTGGATACCATCTGTGAGCCCCAGAAGCGCAATGAGGTTTTATACCAGTGGAAAAATGATGCTTATCTTCTGGAGAGAAATACCTTCATAGGGAACCTTTACAATGAATTTCAGAAGAAAAAAGATACGGATACATTTTTGAAGACGGTTATCGCCAACTATATCTTAGAAGGTGTGTATTTCTACAGTGGATTTATGTTTTTCTATAATCTGGGACGAAATCATAAAATGCCCGGATCTGCACAGGAAATTCGTTATATCAATCGGGATGAAAATACGCATCTCTGGCTGTTCCGCAACATGATTCTGGAGCTGAAAAAAGAAGAACCCGGATTGTTCACCAATGTAAAAGTGGATGTCTACCGTGAGATGATACGGGAAGGCTGTGAGCAGGAAATCCGCTGGGGGCATTATGTGATCGGTGATGCGATCCCGGGATTGACCAAAGAAATGATTACCGATTATATACAATATCTGGGAAATCTGCGCTGTACAAATCTCGGGTTTAAAAAGCTGTATGAAGGACATGATGAGGAACCCTCCAGTATGTCCTGGGTAAGTCAGTACAGCAATGCGAACCTGATCAAGACGGATTTCTTTGAGGCCAGAAGCACAGCCTATGCCAAGAGCACTGCACTTGTGGATGACCTTTAATCTTAAATTTTTCGAAAGCATATATTTAGGCTGGGATATATGTTAAAATAGCAGATATAAAATGCAATCGCAAAGGAGAGGTGTAGTATGGAAACTTTAGAATTAAAGAAAAATTTATATTGGACCGGAATCAAGGACAAGGATCTTCGCGTCTTTGATATTATAATGGAAACAGAATTTGGAACCACATATAATTCCTATCTGATCAAAGGCAGTGAAAAGACAGCTTTGTTCGAAACGGCAAAGTTTAAATTTTTTGACACTTATCTTGCAGAGTTAAAACAGCTGGTGGATATCAATAAAATAGATTATATTATTGTGGATCATACGGAGCCGGACCATGCAGGCAGTGTGGAAAAGCTGATTGAAATGAATCCGAATATTAAAATAGTGGGAACTGCTGTTGCGATCAGCTTCCTGAAAAATATTGTAAACCGTGACTTTTACAGCATCCCGGTAAAAGAGAATGATACCCTTTCACTGGGCGATAAAACCCTTCATTTTATGATTCTGCCAAATCTCCATTGGCCGGATACCATGTATACTTATGTGGAAGAAGACAAAGTGCTGGTTACCTGTGATTCTTTTGGAAGCCACTATACCTTTGACGGAGTTCTGCGAAGCCAGGTTACCGATGAAGAAGGCTATATGACTGCCCTGAAATATTATTTTGATAATATTATCGGACCATTTAAACCATACATGTTAAAAGCATTAAAAAGGATAGAAAATCTGGATATTGACATGATCTGTACCGGACACGGACCGGTTCTGGACAGTAAAATTCCGGAAATTCTGGATACTTATCTGAAGTGGAGTACGGTAATCAATCCCAATCAGGAGAAAACGGTAGTAATCCCATATGTAAGCGCCTATGGTTATACGGCCCAAATAGCGGAGGAAATAGCAAGAGGAATCCGGGAAAGCGGAAATATCGATGTGCACCTTCATGACTGTGTGACCTCAGACCAGGCTGAAGTCCTTGCAGATATCGGATTTGCAGACGGAATCTTGTTCGGGACGCCAACCATTGTGGGCGAAGCCCTGAAACCGATCTGGGATCTGACCACGTCCATGTTCGCATGCACACACGGCGGGAAACTTGCCAGTGCTTTTGGAAGCTATGGATGGAGCGGAGAAGGTGTCAATCATATCGTGGAACGGTTGAAGCAGCTGCGTATGAAAGTAGTGGATGGCCTGCGGATTAAATTTAAGCCGGGGAAAAATGATCTGATTGAGGCTTATGACTATGGTTACGATTTCGGATGTATACTGTTAGACAAAGAAAATCCCAGAGTTAAGGAAAAATCAGCGAAGAAGCTGGTAAAATGCCTGGTCTGCGGTGAGATCTTTGAAGAAGGAATCGAAATATGTCCGGTCTGCGGCGTTGGAAAAGAAAATTTTGTTCCGGTAGAGGTAGAAGAAGTAAGCTACCGGAAGGATACCAGTGAATTTTATTTAATCCTTGGAAACGGTGCAGCTGGAGTGAGTGCGGCAGAAGCCATCCGGGAAAGGAATAAGACCTGCTCTATCGTCATGGTATCCAATGAATCCGTATTGAGCTATAACCGCCCGATGCTTACGAAATCCATGCTGGCATCCTTTAACCCCTCTCAGCTTGCGATCCATGATGAACAGTGGTATCAGGAGAGAAATATCATTAATGTACTGGATAAGACTGTACAAAGTATGGATACTCAATTGAAAGAGGTGGTGTTTGCAGACGGATTAAAACTAAAATATGACAAATGCATCTATGCTCTTGGTTCTGAGTGCTTTGTACCGCCGATTCCGGGACATGACAAAGATCAGGTAGTTGCCATCCGAAGACTGTCAGATGTGGTGAAGATCGGAAATATGCTGCCGGATGTGAAACATGCAGTTGTGATCGGCGGCGGTGTACTTGGGCTGGAAGCAGCATGGGAACTGAGCAAGGCAAAATGCCAGGTTACCATTGTTGAAGTGGCGAATCAGTTAATGGGCAGACAACTGGATGCAGGTGCCAGTGATATGCTAAAGGACATCATACTTGAAAAGAAAATGGCTATCCGTATGGGTGCAAATGTGGAAGAAATCGAAGGCGAAGGAGCAGTTACCGGAGTACGTCTGGCTGGCGGAGAGGTAATTCCTGCTGACCTGGTAATCGTCTCAGCGGGCGTGAGAGCCAGTACAAAGGTTGCCCAGGAAGCCGGAATTCAGACAGACCGGGCGATTGTGGTGGATGAAAAAATGCACACTAATCTTACAGACATTTATGCCTGCGGTGACTGTGCCCAGTATAAAGGCATCAATTACGCCATCTGGCCACAGGCACTGGAAATGGGAAAAGTGGCCGGTGCCAATGCAGCCGGTGACAGCCTTACTTATGAAACGGTTAATGCAGCACTGACCTTCCACGGAATGGATACGGCGCTGTTTGCAATAGGAGACAACGGCAAGAATGCGGATATAAAATACAAAACCGTAGAATTTAAAGATCCGATGAAAATGGTCTATGAAAAATATTATTTTTCAAATAACAGACTGTGCGGAGCAATCCTGCTTGGAGATACATCCAAGATGGCGAAAGTGACCGTACAGGTTGAGGAACATACAAATTTTAAAGATATGTTTTAGAAATGTCCCGGAGCGTGCCTGAAAAATGCTCTCTGCAGCCGGAGAAGAAAAAGTCCCGTAAGTTCAAACGCTTACGGGACTTTTTCATATAATAATTATGATAAAGTGTAAGGGTCTAATAAAATGTGGATATATGTAGTTCAAAGCGGGGATAGTGTGAATACAATTGCAGACAGGTATGGCGTATCCCTGGATGCGTTAATATATAACAACCAACTGGAATATCCATACCGTCTTGCTGTTGGGCAGGCGCTATTAATGCCTGGGGTAAATGAGAATACGAATCGGCGGACAATTGTATCAAATGGTTATGCATATCCATTTATAAGTCCCTGGGTTCTGGAACAAACCCTGCCATATTTGACAGAAATAGCAATATTTTCTTATGGGTTTACGGGACAGGGCGAACTGGTTCCGCCAGTTATGGATGATACCTGGGTGATCAGGGCGGCAGTGGAGTTTGAAACACTTCCGATCCTAACATTAACGCCATTTGGACCAGATGGGCAGTTTAACAATAATCTGATCACAGCGGTTGTGAATAATCCGTCAGCAGAGCAGCAGCTATTCCAGAATCTGCGGATTGTAATGCAGGAAAAGGGATACCAGGGACTGGATATTGATTTTGAATATATCCTGGCGGAAGACCGGGATGCTTTTACCAGATTTGTGCAGAATGCTGTGAAGTTTTTTAATGCTCTGGGCTATCAGGTTTCGGTAGCTCTGGCACCGAAAACCTCGTCAGACCAGGTTGGGTTATTGTATGAAGGAAAGGATTACCCGGCATTGGGGGCGGCGGCGAACCGGGTACTGCTGATGACTTATGAATGGGGTTACACATACATCTGCCAGGAACACAGGTCATCTATATTTGCTCAACTATATTTGCTCAACTGTATTTGCTCAACTGTATTTGTTCAACTATATTTGTTCAGCTATATTTGTTCAGCTATATTTTCGGAATTTTCGGATATATAGTCAGCTGAAAGTTTCCCCTGCATTTTTCCCCTCGTTTATTTTTTTCTGATTTCAGGTATTCCACCTTTTCCAGAATAGATTTCAGAAGTTGGTTTTTTCCGGCAGCACTGTCCATATGCCGGTAGATATCTAATATATAAAAATCTGTTTGTGTAAGCAGATCCGAAGCGGATGTTTGCGTCATACACAATAATTGTTCATATTCAGATTGTAATGTGGATAAGTCTGAGCTTATGGCATCTATTTGTGAAGAAATACAGCTTTTTCTTTTTTGAAACTCCACTTCTGTGTAGATTCCCCGCTCAAAAAAGGCGAAGGCATTATCCAGTTGTTTATCCAGGGCTGCCAGTTCTTTTTTTAATTCATCTATGGAATTTTTCAGATAATGAAGATCTGTATGAGTAGATATTGTTGTTTGCAGAACGTCCGGATTCAGTGTACAGTTTTTAAACCAGTGTTCTAAAGCGGTGATCAGCTGCTTTTCCAGAAGATCCAGAGGTGCAGAGATATTGTCACAATCTCTGTTGGGACATTTAATCAATGCATAATTCGTTTTTTTATTTGGCGCAAGCCGTGTCATGGGGGTATTGCATTTTGCACAAACCAGGATTCCGGCAAGTGGATTTTTTAAAAGGTTACTGCATTTCGTGGAAGATTTTCGATAGGATTTCATTCGTTTTTGAGCAGTATCAAAGAGTTCCCGGGAAATAATTCCCTGGTGAAGTCCTTTGCACTGAATATAATTATCAGATGTGATTCGGTGTGTTTCCACTATTCCGTTTTTCAGAAGCCGCATTTCCTTACGGTATGCCCAGCGGATAGATCCAGTATATACCGGGTTTTTTAAGATATCCCGGATGCTGGATGGTGACCAGTGATCAGCTCTTTGTGGTTTCTTGTGGAGTAAATCCAGCTTATGGCAGATGGAAGCAGTGGACAATGGAAGACAGGTTCCATCTGGCTGTAAGAAGCCCTGTGTATACCAGTTAAAGATCATCCTGACAATTTCTGCTTCTTTTGGGTTAATCCGAAGTGTATAGCCTTTATCATTTTCAACAGGAACTTTTTCATAGCCATAGGGAGGTATGCTGGATATAAATTTTCCTTCTTTAACAGAAGCAATACGTCCTCTCTGAATTCTGCGGTTTATGGTTTTGTATTCCCGTCTGCTCATAAAAAGCCCAAATTCAAAATACTCCTCGTCAAATTCATTAGAAGGGTCGTAGACTTTCATGGGTGTAATAATTTTTACATTCCCATATTTAAAAGCTTCCGCTACAATTCCCTGATCTTTTGTATCACCCCGCGCCAGACGTTCAATTTCCATAACCAGAACACCCGCACACAGACCCTGTTCCACATCCGTGAGCAAAGCCTGCATCTGAGGGCGTGCCGCAATGGTTTCACCGGAAACAACCTCCCGGAATACTTTGGTGACCTGCATCTGATTGCGGTGTGCCAGATCTGTCAAAACCTTTTCGTGGCGCGCCAGGGTTTCGCCCTCTCCATGTTGTTCAGCTTCCCGATCGGAGCGGGATTTCCTAAGATAAATATAGTATGGTTTTATGTTATCCATGTTATCACCCCTGATTTATTCTATTGCCAGGAGTAATAAATAGTACCTTAATATTTAATGGGCAAACCACGGGAATCCCTAAATACCCCAAGTGCCACACGGATGATATCGATGATCCATCCAAATCCAAAGATACCGCCGGTAAACAAGTAAAGTATGCCCATGCCGATCTTTCCGGAGTAAAACTGATGGATGCCCATATATCCGAAAAATATACATAAGAGCAGGGTAATCGCTTTACTCTTGTGACTGCTGTAATCCTGGTTGTAATCAGGGGAGGGAACATAATTGCTATACTGAGGAGCAGGAGGCGGTGGCGCATAATTGTATGCCATATTTGCATTCAGGTTCTTTTGTTCAGCCAATAACCTGGGGACGCATTCCCTGCAATAATTTTTGCCTTCAATCTCCACGATTTCTCCTTGAGGAAACAGTTTGCCGCAGTAAATACAGGCACCCAAGGGTTCAGATGCAGGTTCTTTCTCCGCTGCCCGGGCTAATCCTGCCCCGCAATTGGTACAAAATTTAGCATAATGCTCATTTTCACTGCCGCAGAAATCACATATTTTATTTTCTATAGAGCTATTCACTTCAAGATAAATCGGAAACCCGCATTTGGGGCATTCCCGTGCTTTATCTGAAATCTGTGTGCCACACTCCGGGCAACGTATTAATCCCATAATTATACCTCCTGCATACCGCACACAGGTCTGCGGTACTGCATCATTAGAAAGTATGGAACGCTTTTGTTCCATACTTTTACCCCTGCATACCGCTGACAAGTCTGCGGTATTGCATTAATAAGTAGTTTGAAACGCTTTTGTTTCAAACTTTTACCTCGTCTCTTGTATTTATGATCTATTTAGTAATCGTCGCCATAGAGCCATTTGTATTCCGCAATTCGTATATTCTGCTGGCTCTGCTCGTCACAGAACAGCCCGAATACGGGATCGTCACAAAGAGTGGATTTGTTTCTGCGAGTCATCTTTTTCTGCCTGCACCGGCAGCATTCATGAGTAAAAAGATCATTATAAATAGGTCTTCCACATTTGCTGCATTCCCGGATGCTCCAGACAAATTTATCCAGTTCCTTATTATAAAAATGGTGATACAAAGCTAATTCTCCAGGCGTAAACCGCAGTCTGTGAGTCACCAGAAATCGCCGCCACCGCCTGAAATCCTCAAATGCATATTCGGAAGCTTCATAGGTTATCTTAAATAACCGATGTACATCATTTGCATTTTTGCATCCGGCATAATAGATGGCAATGCGGGGTGCCAGAATATTGCTGGCAAAGTAGTTTGCTTCTACTTCATTTTGCTGTTGTTCTCCGTTGTGACCCAAAATATGGTGCCCCAGTTCATGCATCAAAGAAAAGGCGATGCGCCCGGAAGCCTGATTTGAATTGTAGCAGACAATGCCTCTGTAACGAAATGCGTCGGCGGAATACTTTATGGCAACTTCGTATAATTGTTCGTTTTGATACCGGATTTCATCATAGGTATAAATCTTGTAGCCATAATGCCTTAATAAATAGAAAGTATCAATAGGAAAAGATCTGATCCCACACTCTATGATTACATCTGATACTTGTTTTTGAATAAATTGATAGTCCAATAAAACTCACCTTCCCGGATTATTCTAATTCGGACAAGAGTTTGATTAATTTCATTTTTTCCTTTGTTGAGAGTTTGTTCCCGTTGCGGGCGATCAACTGTTCCATATCATCATAAGAAGGCTCGTATTGATTTTGAGAGCCGCCTTTTGCCATATCTTCCAGTGATTCCACCGTAATACCAAGATTTTTACAGATGATGATGATATTATCCACACTGGCTTTGCCAACACCATTTTTGATGATACCGTATAGCGTCGTATATGGTATAGCGCATTTTGCAGCAAATGATTTAAGGTTGAAGCCCTGTTCTTTGATTAAATATTCCAGGATTCTTGCTTTTTCCACGATACTCACCTCTTTTGTTTTCTTTCTATTATATACCTGAATTCGCATTTTGTAAATCGTGAATATTCGAAATTACGAATAAATTCGAAATAAAGAATAAAATCTCTTGACATAATACTGAGTTAAGAATATAATTGCAATATCAAATACGGAATAACGAATTAGGGAGAAGGAATATGTATAACAATCTGCTAGAGATAATGAAAGTTGAGAAAGTCACATTTCTACAAATGGGGGAACTTCTCGGGTACCGCTATCAAACTGTCAGTGATATCGTCAACGGGGCTACAAAAAATGGGTTTTATTATGAAGATGCTTTAAAGATCCAAAAAGTTTTATTCCCCAAATACAGCCCCGATTATTTATTTCAAAGGAAACAATAAAAAACAAACAAATGTTCGAATATAGGAATATTTTACCATTAATTGTACTTGGTGTCAATGGAAGCGGGAGAAGTTCTTGCAATAAAAAAGATATAATAATTACTACTTTTTAAAAAAACGGAAACAAGGACAGAAGTCTTTTCATAAGATAATTTAGGAGGTGGTAATTATGGGGCGTATTGTAGAAGTAATGGAAATAGGAGAGACAAAGGTCAGTTTCTGTAATGATTATTATCAGAATAGAAAGGAAGATGAAATCAGGGATATTTTAAATCAGACAGCTTCAGAGGCGGCGAAGTTTCTTGCGCGGTGGGGGGCTGATAGAACGGATAAAAACGATGTTTACGGAAGATATCAATAGATTGAAAAGGAGAGAGAAGATGCGCAATCTGATCGAAAGAATAGAGAAACGATCGTCATCACAGGGATTTACCCAGGAATGTGCAGTTGCATTTGCAGAAGGGTGGTTTGAAACGCTGGCAGACCTAAATGCAGAAAAAAGTTACACCGTAAATGATATTTTGGAATTGTTGGTATGTCTGAACGGCATCAGAAAATGTTCCTGATAAATAGGGAAAGGAGGCAGATCGAATTGAAAGCACTCAGTGAGGGAAAAAAGGAAGAGATAAGAAAACTTCATGGCCAGGGTTTTACACACCGTCAGATTGCCAGACAGGCAAAGGTTTCTGCCGGAAGTGTGTGTTATGTACTGCAAAAACGGACAAAAGAGCAGAACAAAGCCTGTAATATACCCCAGAGTTTGTGGGATGAGTGGGATATCTTACATGAACGATATGGTAAAAAGTATAAAAAATAAAATAGTATAGCACCAGCACGAAAGAGTAAAAAGAACAAAAAAATAGGACCAGCCGCAGCTAGTCCAGGAGGGAGAGAAAAGTATATGTAAAAAAGCTCTATCGCTTTGTATGTACATAATATAACAAGTAAATGTGTCAAAGTTGTGGCAGGAGAATAAAAGATTTATAAAGATACTTAAGAAAAGCTGAAGAAAAGGACCCAGAAATTATTCCGTGTCCTTTGTCATTTCTTCTGGGGAATTCGATGCAGCAAACGGTGTGGTATCGGCTGATGTATATACTGCCGAATCTGATGCAGCAAACGCTGTTGCATATGCTACTGCATTTGCTATTGAATCTGCTGATGGATCTACTGACGAATCCGATGTCACATTTGCAGGCGTATCAGGTGGTGTGACGGCTGCCCTGTTGTTTGGCGCACAAAGTGCTTCCTGGGCAGCTATCGTAGCCAAAGTATCGCCTAACTGGCTGAAAATTGTAGCCAAAAGGGCTATTTCATCGGGAGATTTCCCCTTTGATATGGCACATGCGATGGCGCTGATTGTTACTACCAGTTCACAAGAATGCATTTTAATCACCTCGCAATAATATATGCGAAAACGGGGGAAGGGTTACGTATTTGTGTGAGTTTTCCTTTGGACACCCCCTGGCTGATGTGATAAAAGACAATTGTATTATAAACAGGAAGCATGGGAGGAGTATGATATGTTGGACAAGAAGAAGTTAGAAGAATATAAAGTTTTAGAACGAGAGATTGCATCTTTAAAAATAGAGATTGCAGATAAAAGGAATCAGATGATGATTTACAGAAAAGAGGATTCGAATGATGGAATGAGGAACCGGACGGAGAAGAAGAAGCCGGTCAATTCATCCGGTCATTTGGTTAAAGATAAATGGAAGCGTATAGAGGAGCTGGAGGTAAAACTCAGTCTGCAGATGGATGCATGTGTGGCGCAAAAGCTGGAGGTGGAGGAGTTTATTGCGGGTATTGATGATGTAACGACCCGTCTGATTTTCCGCTATCTTTATCTGGAAAACCTGACGCAGAAAGAAGTGGAGCGGAAAGTTCACCTGGATCAAAGTGTGATCAGTAAAAGAGTGACGAGATATTTGAAGTTGCATAGTATGCATAAAAATACATGATACAATGTTTATATGCAAGGGAGAACTGATAAAACAGATAATCCAGAGCATAAAAAATAAAAATTTTAGGAGGAAACAAAATGAACGAAATCACAAGAAAATTTGGACAGGTAACTATCACGAAAGTAGATGGTGAAAACGCTATTATGGGTGGATCAGAAACTATCTATAATATCGAAGTACCAGAAGAAGCAGCAGCAGCATTTGATCCTAGTATGATTAAAATGTGCGGTACATTAAGCGAGTTAGCCAGCCTATTGGTAACTGGTGGAGGAACCGATTACCAGGCAGTAGTAACACTGCCGGAAGAGCCGGGTACAATTGGACTTTACGTTGATGATGCAGTAATGATGAATGGCATTCAAAGCCGAAGTGCTGCTGTACCTGCGGCAACGGATATGGTATTTACAATGCTGAAAACAAGCGAAAGAGGTAAAACAGGGAATGATGCAGCGATCACGTTAGTAATTGGTGTACCGGATTCATTCTATATTAAACAGTATACCTTTACCTTAAATGGTGCAGTTAAATCAACAAGAACATCCAATGAGTTTACTTATAAGGGATTAACGAATGGAACCGTTTATACTTTAGGTTGTAAAGTTGAAGCGTATACTTCCAAGCAAGGGAATGCAACGGTTGTAAAAGATTTAGTGAAAACGAATGTTCAGATCCCAAGTCAGCTAGAATCACATATGCTGGAATTCCATTCAATAAGAGTAACTGGAGTAGAAAATGGTAAGCCGAAAACAGGAGATTGTCATTTTATCCGTACAAAGAATGGAAATACAGTATTAATTGACTGTGGCTTGAAAGATACTGCAGATAAAATCGATAAATATTTAAGAGGAACGGTAGGATTAAAGGCAACGAATGGTGTTATCAAAATTGATTATTTTATTAATACACATCCTCATCATGATCATTTGGAAGGATTTCAGTATCTGACCGGTTATAAGTGGAATGGATCACAAGCGGTATATAATCAGGCCAACCAGACTAATAAAAGCGTAAGATATCAGTTTTCGAACGTTGTTTTAGGAGTAAACTGTAAATTACCGTTTATGCAGAATACCGATTATATCAAAAACATGATTTATTATGCTGAACATTTCAGTAAATTAAAAATGGTTTGTGCAGGAAACTGCTTTAGCGTAGATGGTATTATATTTAATATACTAAGTCCATATCCTGCAGATGTTATGCCTCTGGAATGGTTGTCAAATCCATCAGATAATTCATCGGATAATTTGACATACATTAGAAAAATTATTGGAAATGAAGGTTCTGAAGATGGTTCTTCTTCAAAAAATAATCAGTCTATCGTTATGAAAATTATTAATGGAGGAAGAAAATTTCTTGCAATGGGTGATGCTGAATTATATACAGAAGAATTATTATTGGGTAAAGCAGCAGATGAAGCAGATTGGAATGTAAAGATAACAAATACCATTAATAATATCAACCTTGCAGCTGATATTGCAGCTGCTAAAAAGATAACTAAGGCACAGGCTGTTGCTAATTATAGTCTGAACAGATTCACTGCAAAAGATTTAGGCGCAATTGTCTTAAAGAAAGGGCATCATGGAACTGCCAATAACATGTCTTTAGACTTCTTAAAGGCTGTAAATGTAAATAAGATTATTGTATCAGCAGAGATGCATTCTACTACGTCACCTCTTGCGGCTACTACATTGGCTAATGCACAACAATATTATAGAGAAGAAAAATTGATTACGGATAAAGAATGGCCGACCAAATGGCAGAGTTTTATCTTCTCTACAGGAAAACATGGACGTGATGGAGGATTTTTCATTAGAACTTATGGCAGGGAATGTGATTTTTCTGACCCATATAGTAAAAAGAAATATTAATTTCAGTAATTATGAAAAATTAGCAAATTTATAAGCCTGGGGGAGAAAAATCTCCCCCTTTCTAAATGTACACTAAAAGAATAAGGGGTAAGGAGTATGATAATATGTATATAGATTCAAATACTATAATCACTACTGGCAGTATTATTACGGCAGTGATTATAATTTTCAGCTGCATATTTACGATATACCGTTGGTACCTCAGGCAGAATAAAAAGATTGAGGAAATTAACAGACTAAAAGAAGAACAATGTCTGATATGCTACGGCTTACTTTCTTGCCTGGATGGTCTAAAGCAGCTTGGAGCAAATGGCAATGTATCAGAAGCCTATGAAAAATTAGAAAAGCACATCAATCAATCAGCGCACAAATAGGAGGCTAAACTTATGGATATCATGGATTATATCAGACCGGAATTAATTATTGCAGCGTTGGTACTCTATTTTGTGGGGGAAGGGTTAAAGCAAAGCCGGATAGTTAAGGATGAATATATCCCAGCTATACTTGGTATATGCGGTATCGTACTTTGTGGTTTATGGGTATTTGCGACTTCTGATTTTTCCGATTTTCAAGATGTTGTACTGGCTGTATTTACAACGTTTGTGCAAGGTATTCTGGTTGCGGGACTTAGCACTTATGTAAATCAAATCATTAAGCAGAATAGGAAAAAGAAATAAATATCTGTAAAAAATAGACGTGCAATCACTAGAAAAATCACCTGCACCATAAGCGTCCCAACACATACGGCCCGCCAATGGCCGTTGCTCCCCTAAAAATGGTACGGAGAGTTGTGGAATATGCCGTAACCGAGATTCCACCACAAAAGATTAAGCTTGGAATACCGAATTACGGATATGACTGGCCGCTCCCGTATGAGCGGGGAGTGACCAGAGCCCGTACCATTGGAAATATAGAAGCAGTTCAGATCGCAATTGAGCATGGAGTAAACATACAGTTTGATGAAGTGGCACAGTCCCCGTTTTTCCGCTATACAGAGGCGGGGATTGAACACGAAGTATGGTTTGAGGATGTGCGGAGTATTAGAGCCAAGTTTGGTCTAATACAGGAATTTGGTCTGGTGGGTACGGGCTATTGGCAGCTTATGCAACTTTTTCGGGCAAACTGGCTTCTGATGGCGGATACCTTCTGGATTCGTTAACAGGGATGAATCAGGGTATGTTTCTAATATGCCCTGATTCTTGTTTGCAATATTTTCTAATGCAAAAGATAGGTTTAAAAATAAAGTTCAATACCTGCAAGTTTTTAATTGTAAGTACAATTAATATCATATATAATAAATCTAAATATCTGAGGAAAGAGAAATAAACAACATGAAAGTGTTGCTTGCAGGTAAGTGGAATGAGACAGATTAGCAGTAAAAATATGGCGGGGATTGTGTGCCGCACGCTGAATCATGTGGACGAGCGTCTGGTAGATCATGGAATCAGAGTAGCTTATATTATGCTGAAAATGCTGGAAGCAGAGGGCAGTTCAGACCAGAGAAGTATTCGGGATCTATGTTTTCTGACGATGGTGCATGATGTTGGGGCATATAAAACAGAAGAAATCAATAATATGGTACAGTTTGAAACCGGGAATGTGTGGAACCATTCCATTTATGGCTACCTGTTTTTAAAGCATCTTTCGCCTTTTTCACAGCTGGCGTCCGTAATTCTGTTTCATCATACGGATTATGATAAGCTGATAGAGATTCCTGGTCTGCAAAGGGATATTTTGAAGTGGGCACAGATGGTAAATCTGGCAGACCGGATTGATGTGTGCATTCAAACAGGTGAGGGGGGAAATATTATGGACCTCCTGGAAACATACCGTGATAAAAAGTTTTCTTCAGAAGTTATTGATTTATTTAGAAATGCGGGGAAGATGGATCATATATTAGAGAAGTTAGGCTGCAATGTAAACCAGCAGCAAATTTCTAAAGAGGTATTTGAGGCTCTGGGAAATCCTTCGTTTTCCAGGGGAGAAATTGAAACTTATCTGAAAATGATTGTGTATGCCATTGATTTTCGAAGCCCTTTTACGGTGATACATACAATTACCACAACCAGTATCAGCCAGGAACTTGCCAGATTGATGGGAATGCAGGAGATAGAGATTACTCAGATCTATTATGGAGCGTTACTGCATGATCTGGGGAAGATCGGAATACCGGTTGAAATACTGGAATATCCGGGAAAACTGAGCCCTCAGGCGATGAAGATTATGAAAACTCATGTAGATATTACGGAAGAGATTATGAACGGGGAAATGGAACCGGTGATTGCAAATATTGCTTTGCGGCATCACGAAAAAATAGACGGATCAGGATATCCCCGTGGCTTGAAAGGGGAGGTTCTGACACCCAGCGAACGGATTGTTGCTATAGCAGATATCGTAAGTGCACTGAATGGGAGGCGCAGCTACAAGGATGCATTTGGGAAAGAAAAGATTGTAGGGATTTTGACTGAGATGAAAGAGGACGGGCTGTTATGTGAAAAGACAGTGGATGTTATGATCCGGCATTTTGATGAAATTATGGTAAACGTGAGAAATACCTGCGAACCGGTACTGAATGTCTACGATCATATTAACATTGAATTTACAGAACTCTGCGGGGTCTGCGAAAATATATAACGGTACACTTTGGTTATCCGCACCTGGAAATTGGAACCATTTTCTGATGTAGCCCGCTACACCTGCCCCACTTTGCGGTATATTTGCCCCGAATTCAGGTTACGTAGTCCGCTACGCGCCCTTCATCCGGGACAAATCTCCCACAAAGTGTGACGTACAGCTGCCAGAAAGCAATTTTAAAACAGGTTCTAGTACCTTGACAAAGTTAGTTGTTGCTTTTACAATCTACATATAGAAAAGGTAGGAGGTAAAAGCAATGAATCAAAAATATATCGTAAACCTTACAGAAGAAGAGCGAAAAAAAATACATGGACTGTTAAACGGGAAACAGCTTTCTGCCACGGTCCGTAAAAGAGCCAGTATCCTTCTACTGTTAGACCAAAGTTTTGGACAA
>JAGZJZ010000070.1 GCA_018365455.1 Clostridiales bacterium | reverse complement strand
TAAGACACAGTACAGTCTGACAGATGACCAGACAAAGCTTGGCGCACCGACAGACTTTGAAGTAACGGTACGTAACTTAAAGATCTCGGCAGGAGCAGGATTTATCGTAGCGCTTACCGGAGAGATTATGACTATGCCAGGACTTCCAAAAGTACCGGCAGCAGAAAGAATCGACGTAGACGAGACAGGAAAGATTTCCGGATTGTTCTAATTATATAAATGCAGGGCAGGTGGGGACCTGCCCTGCATTAAAAGGATCAAAAGGAAAGAGGAGGTATTTGTTATGTTTCAGGAAGAATTTCAAGCAGTTTGTAATTCAGGAAAGGCAAAATATGGATTGTTGAAAAATAATCCTCTTGGATATTTTATTTCCTCGATGGTAGCTGGAATGTTCATTTCATTTGGTTCCTTTGTAACCTTTGTTATGGGAACGCCTCTGAAAGAAGCGGGAGATCCGATGATGAAGGCTGTAATGGCTTTCTCATTTGCAGCGGCTTTAAGTCTGGTGGTAGCAGCCGGAGCAGAATTGTTCACGGGTAATAATTTTGTAATGACCTCTGCATCTCTTAATAAAGTTGTAACATGGGGTAATACAATTAAACTATGGATTATATGTTATATTGGTAACTTCCTGGGTTCTATCGCATGCGTTTTTGTTTTTCAGCTGACCGGTGTGCCAAAGGGAGCAGTTGGGGAAATGTTTGCTTCTACCGCAGCAACGAAAGTAGGACTTGGACCGGTAGAACTGCTGACACGGGCAATTCTGTGTAATATCCTGGTTTGTCTGGCAGTATGGTGCAGTATAAAATTAAAAAATGAAGTAGCAAAACTGATTATGGTTTTTTGGTGCATCTACGTATTCATGATTTGCGGCTGCGAACATAGTATTGCAAATATGAGTATTATTGGGGTAGGCTTACTGAATAAAGGAGATGCTGCAATTTCCATAAGCGGTTATTTATATAACCTCTCTTTGGTAACGGTTGGCAATATGATCGGTGGAGCTGTATTTGTGGCAATACCATATTATTTAATTTCCAAAAACAAAAAAGAGGTGCAATAAACTAAATAAATTCTTAATAAAATTGTAAAAAATAGAAGTTTCTCTTAAAAAATAGTTGAGACTTCTATTTTTTTGTGTTATAGTGGTACAGGTAGCAAGGAAATAATTGGTCATGAGAGGTAAAGAATGAAGAAGATCAAAATCTCAGTTGTAATTCTCACACTGGCATTAATTTTTGGACTTGCAGGCAGTGTACCATCTATGAAAGCGGATGCTGCTGAAAATGTAGTGAAAAAGGCAAAAACAGTTAAAAGTACATCAGGAAGCTGGAAACAGAATTACACAGGGCGCTGGTTTCAGTACAAGAACGGCACATATCCAAAGAATAAATGGATAAAGATAAAAAATAAAATTTACTTTTTTGATAAGAGTGGCTATGCAACAACCGGTTGGAAGCTGTACAAAAAGTCTTATTATTATTTAAATGAGACAGGCAGTAATAAAGGTGCGCTGGTAAGAGGTTGGAAGACGGTTAATGGCAAACGTTATTATCTATCTAAGACAACAGGTAGAATGTACACCGGATGGCATACCATTGGCGGTAAAAAGTATTATTTTGATAAGAAGAATTCCAATCTGGGCGCGATGGTTAAAAAGCGCTGGGTAAATGGGCGGTATCTGCAGAAAGACGGAACGATGGCAGTCAACTGCAAGGTAGGAAAGTATTATGTGGGAGCTGACGGTAAGAAAACAGCAGAACCACAGATACCGGAAAACCAGAATCCTGAAACAGGGAATTCCGGTCAGACAAACCAGGGACCAAATGAAAATGCAGGCAGTTCCGGTGTAAACCAGTATCATACATATATTTTTGTAGGCGATTCCAGAACAGTAGGAATGGAAAGTGTTATTGGCACAAAGGGTGGTAATGCACAGTATATTGCAAAAGTAGGAGAAGGCTACAACTGGCTGATGTCTTCCGGGCTTACAAAGCTTAAGAAGAAACTGGATTTAAATCCTTATGTGAAGGTTGTATTTAATCTGGGAGTCAATGATTGTGCAGGCAGTACGGTTCAGCAGTATATCAGTGTATACCAGAATTTGATTGCAAGCTATCCAAATACGAAGTTTTATATGATGTCCGTAAATCCGGTGAATGATAAAATTGCATCATCCGTGGGATATCTGGTTAAAAATAAACAAGTTATAGCATTTAATAAACAGTTAAATGCAGCATTCCCAAGTCTTTATATTGATACCTATTCATACTTGAAGACCAATGGGTTTGGTACGGCAGACGGCGTTCATTACGATAATGAAACCTATCAGGCTATTTATGATTATACGATTACTCATTCATAAGATTGATTTTACATAAGATTCATAAGATCTACAAGAGATACATGCGTTTTACAAAAGGTCAACATGATATATACATAAGATCTATAAGATATACATGAGTTTTACTTAAGGTCAACATGAAGTTTATGCATAAGATCTACGTAAGAAAGAGGAGAATCGCGACACACGATGGAATCCTGACAAAAATTACATATAACACGGATTAAAAAAGGGTATTTGGTGAATTTTCCAAATACCCTTTTTTGATACCATATTGAAATATAAGCGAAGTTTGCGAAGATTTTCCAGCCGGATTATTTATCACTTTGGAAGACAGGATCCGCAGGATAGCCTCCGCCCAGTTTCTGCATACATCTTTGGACGCTGTCTCTGGAGTTGCCCCAGTCTTTGTCTTTATTCAGGTAATCGTATTTGGCAGTGAACCAGGTTACCTCTTCTTCCAGACGTTTCATATTTTCCGCCATGAGCTTAAAAAGCATGGGATAATAGAGATTTTTTTGTTTTTCATTCAGTTTATCTTCTGCAGTCTCGATGACATCTGCAAAGTGATGGAGACAGAAGCCTTTGCTGTTTTTTACAATTTCTACGAAGTCCGGATTGTTTTTTAACATTTCAAAAAAGGTATCCAGATAGCGGTTATAATTATCGTTAAAATGATTGCATACATAGCATTCATTTTCCTTTTCGGAAATCCAGGCACCAATGTTTGTTTTTCGGATTTCAGGTTCGATGGCGGTCTTTTTGATGCGTTTTAACATGGAAGATTTGCCGGGTGTAAATGCTTTGATCTGTGCCTGCAGTTCTTCGTTTAATTTGTGGAAATGAGTACTTAGTATCAGAGCACTTCCAAGGCGGTTGCCATAGTCAAACATCATTTTGTAATGATGACGGCAGAATCCGATCTTGTCCGTTTCCATACGCACGTCATCTTCCATATAGGCTGAGCCCAGAATAAAAGAAATGGCATGCTGTTCCAGGTTTCTTTCTATAAAGCAGAATGGACATTCGTCTTTGGCATTAAATGCATCCATCAGAGGAATGGTATATATGGTTTCTTTCATATAAAGAGGCCTCCTTTAGCGTCGTTATGTATACTATAGCACAGAAAAGAAATTTGGAATACAAAATTCTTGACAAATTATTACTTCGAGAGTAGAATTAAAATATACTTCGAAGAACGAAGTAAAGGAGTGATTACCTATGAACGAATTTCCAGCATCCGTAGAGGAAATGGTATTTGAAATTATGGATAAATGCAAATTTATCTTTTATCCGGAACAAAAGTTTGATCTGTTTTTAAACTGCACGAAGAATGAAATCTTTGCTTTGTTGTTTGTTTACCGCCAAAAACAGGTTAATATGAGTGAAATAGCAGAATATATGAATATTCCATTGAATACGGTCACCGGAGTGATCGGCCGCCTGGAAAAAAAGCATCTGGTACGCAGAGAGAGAAGTGAGCAGGATAAGCGGGTTGTAACCATATCACTCTCGGAAGATGGATCAGAATTCATGCATCATGAAATGATGGATCTGGGAAGTTATTTTACCAGAGTCATGGAGGCATTTTCAGATGAGGAGAAGAAAACGCTGTTTGGTATGGCGGATAAGGTATTTGCGGTACTGAATCAGAGGGAGAAATCTGGTGAGCAGGCAAAGATAAAAAAAGTACGCAAGATTGAAATTGAGTAGAAATAGCGTCGATATAGAGTCTAAATTGAGTAGAAATAGAGTGGGAATAGTATGATTTTGACAGAGCTTTATGGCTCTGTTTCAAAATATTAAATAGTTCGAATCTCGAATATTTCGAATAAAGAACTAATGAAGGGATTTAGAGATGATAAGTTGAGAACATGAAATGCAGAACAAAAAATATGCAGAACGTATAATACACAGAACAAATAATACACAGGAACTAATAATACACAGAACAAATAATACACAGAACGTAAAATATGCAGAACGTATAATGTGCAAAAAGTATGATGAACAAGTAGCGTGATGTGCCGGAATGCATGTTATACACGAAACCATGATGAACAATAAAATATAAATTTAACCGGACAGTTCTTAGCCGGGAAAGGAGATTTATGAATCGAATTATAATTTTTACAGGAAAAGGCGGCGTAGGCAAGACCAGTATTGCAGCAGCACATGCCAGAAAAGCATCAAAGGAGGGGAAAAAAACATTAATTGTCAGCACGGATATGGCGCATAACCTCAGCGATTTATTCGAGCAGCCGCTGGGAAAAGAGGAAAAGCAGGTAGCTGACCATTTATATGCGTTAGAAATTGACCCCACTTATGAAATGGAGCATGATTTTTCATCTATGATGAATGCTTTTGCTCAAATGCTCCCGGCAGGCAGCGGGGAAGAAGGTTTCATGGATGGTCTGGATATGATTCCCGGAATCGAAGAATTATTCTCACTGTTAAAAATACAGGAAATTTATAATCAGAAGAAATATGACCTGGTTATTGTAGACTGCGCGCCTACCGGAGAGACATTGTCCCTGTTAAAGTTTCCTGAACTGCTTTCCTGGTATATGGAAAAATTGTTTCCACTTGGAAAAGTGGCAATGAAGGTGATGCGGCCGGTATCGAAAAAGTTCTTTCAGATTCAGCTTCCGGACACAAAGGCTATGAATGATATTGAGAGGATGTATCTGAAACTGGCGGAATTACAGAATCTGATCAAAAACCGCGAGGTCTGCAGCATCCGCCTTGTGGCAATTCCGGAAAAGATGGTTGTGGAAGAGACAAAGAGAAACTATATGTATTTGAATCTTTACAATTTTAATGTGGATGGTCTTTATTTGAACCGGGTTTTGCCGGCTGATATGGAGAATCCATTTTTTGATGAATGGCTGACGATTCAACAGCAGTATATCACGGAGTTAGAAGAGGTCTTCCGGGACGTTCCGGTGTATTCCATTAAATGGTACGATATTGATTTAAACGGGCTGACATCTTTGGATCGGGTATGCGAGGATGCACTGCAGGAGGAGGACCTCTTTGCAGTGAAGCGGATTATTCCCAATGAAGTCTATGAAAAGACGGAAGATGGTTACGTGCTTAAAGTATATCTGCCCTGTGTGAACAAAGAGGATATCGTAATGCATGAAGCCGGACGGGATCTGATTGTGAAGATCGGAAACTTTAAAAGAGCCATTCCCATGCCTTCTTCTCTGCGGGGATATTCTGTACAGTCTGCAAAGATGAGGGATCAGTCGCTGGTAATACAGTTCGTAAAGGAGGACGAAGATGAATAAAACTTTTATAACGAAAATGGTCCAGGCAAAGAAATTGGAAATGGAAGCATTTCAGGAATTATTGCCGGATGAAATAAATGAGCGTATGAAAAACTGGAGGGCAGGTGCCGGAGATTGGTTAAAAGAGTGCGCGGTAGAAATCTATCTGGCTGGAAAAAGAGAAACAGGACCGGCATCTTATGCGGAAGAAGATGAAGGAAGCCGCAGGAGTAAAACTGAAAAAGGGGATAGCAGTGGAGAAACAGCTTCCACAGGGAAATCCCAACAGGCAAAACGGACGAAGAAAGTAACGATTGAGTAGGAGGGTCTCACATGAGAATATTATTATATACGGGCAAAGGCGGTGTAGGCAAGACCAGTATTGCGGCGGCGACTGCCTGCAAAATTGCGGAAAGCGGAAAACGGGTGCTGATTATGAGTACTGACCAGGCGCACAGCCTGGGGGACTCCTTTGACCGAAAGCTTGGAAACGAACCTCTGGAAATCACAGAGCATTTGTATGCCATGGAAATCGATGCGGTAGCAGAAAGTGAGCATGCATGGGGAAATATTAAGGATTATCTGAAAAAACTGCTGACATCCAGATCCGGGGAGAGTATAGAAGCAGAGGAACTGCTGGTTTTTCCGGGATTTGAAGAACTGTTTTCACTGTTTAAAATGCTGGAGATATACGAGGCTCAGAATTATGATGTGCTGATTGTAGACTGTGCACCTACCGGAGAAACCATTTCGCTGTTAAAATTTCCGGAAATGTTTGGTGATTTATTAGGGAAAATCATGCCAATGAAAAGAAAGGCATTAAAAGTTGCAGGACCGCTGGTTGAAAAAACCATGAAGATCCCGATGCCGAAAGATACGCTTTTTGATGAGGTAGAGGTCTTGTGCCGCAAAATAGAACAATTGCAGGAGCTGATGTCCGATAAGGATGTTTTAAGCCTTCGCATCGTAACGACACCGGAAAAGATAGTGGTGAAAGAAGCGAAAAGAAATTTTGCGTATCTTCATATGTATGACTATAATGTGGATGCAATTATTGTAAATAAAGTGTATCCCAAGTCCTCTTTAGAGGGATACTTTAATCAATGGATAGAGAATCAGCAGAACAGCCTGCAGGATATCAGGCAGAGTTTCTTTGACATTCCGGTTTTTGAGATGGAATTTTTAAAGCATGAGTTACGAACGGTGGAAAGACTTAAGGTGGCTGCGGATATGGTATACCGGGATACGGACCCTGCGGCTGTTCTGGCAGTTCAGAGTATCTTTGTACTGGAAAAGGTACAGGAGAAATATTGTTTAAAAATTGCACTTCCGTTTGTGGATAAACAGGAATTGGAACTGGAACAAAAAGGAGAGGAACTTGCACTAACCATAAAGAATGAACGACGGAACCTGATACTTCCGCCAAAACTGCGGGAGTACGAAGTGGCTGGTGCAAAATATGAAGACGATGTGCTGAAAATTGAATTTGAACATCGGTAAATGATTTTATAAATCTTGCTTGCAGTTCATTTCGAATTACCATATAATAGTGAGGACATGTAATTAAGTGAAAGAAAGCAGGCTTTAGATTATTTATGAAAAATAGGATGCAGGAAGAATTTTCAGGGAAAGATAAGAAGGAACCGGTCCGGCTGAACAAATTTCTGGCTGAATCAGGTGTGTGTTCCAGAAGAGAAGCGGACAGACTGATTGAACAGGGCAGGGTAACCGTGGACGGGCAGACTGCAGCCATGGGTCTGAAGGTTTTACCCATTCAGGAGATCCGGGTCAATGGAAAACCAGTGAGCAGGGAGGAAGAGATGATCCTGCTGGCTGTCAACAAGCCCGTAGGGATTATCTGTACCTCAGAGAAAAAATGGGGAAGCAATAATATCGAGGAGTTTTTGCATTATCCCAAGCGGATTTTTTCCATTGGAAGGTTGGATAAGGATTCCGAAGGTCTGCTGCTGATGACAAATAATGGAGAAATCCTGAATAAAATTATGCGTGCGGGAAATTATCATGAAAAGGAATACGAAGTAAAGGTGAACCGCCCGGTTACGGATGAGTTTATCCGGCAAATGGAGAAAGGAGTTCCTATTTTAAATACGGTGACCAGACCATGCCGGGTGGAGAAGATGGGTGAAAAGCAATTTCGCATTATTCTGACCCAGGGACTTAACCGCCAGATACGCAGGATGTGTGAGGCACTGGGATATAAAGTAACCAGGCTTGTTAGGGTGCGTATTATGAATATTCATCTGGGACATCTGAAGGCAGGCACATACCGTAAACTGACGGATAAAGAAATTGAAGAACTTTACCGGTTGATTCAGGATTCCAGCAATGGACCGGAATATAAAAGCAGGCTGGGATCATAGAAGCGCATTGCGGAAGATTTAGAATCAGTAAAGAGAGGCTATAAAATGAAACAGAGAATTGATGAACTTAAAGAACAGCTCAATTACCATGCAGACCGTTATTACAACATGGATGCACCGGAGATTACCGACTATGAATACGACCAGCTGATGCAGGAGTTAAAGCAGATTGAGCAGGAACACCCGGAACTGGTAACCCCGGATTCCCCTACCCAGAAAGTGGGGGGCAGCGCAAAAAGGGAAGCCGGCGTACTGGTGAAGCACAGAGTCCCGATGTTAAGCCTTCAGGATGTCTTTTCCAAAGAAGATGTAATCCAGTTTGTAGAGGATATGAGGCAGCAGCTTCAG
Organism: Clostridiales bacterium; assembly: GCA_018365455.1. Taxonomy (GTDB): domain Bacteria; phylum Bacillota; class Clostridia; order Lachnospirales; family Lachnospiraceae; genus Robinsoniella. The sequence goes on along the minus strand of JAGZJZ010000070.1, from coordinate 22,276 downwards.
GAGCCGGAATTTGTGGTAGAGACGAAAATCGATGGCCTGTCCATGGCGCTGCGCTATACAGATGGTGTCCTCACTACAGCGATTACCAGGGGCGACGGTGTTACCCAGGGAGAAGATGTAACGGAAAATGCCAGGGTAATCAAGGATGTAAAGAAAAAGCTGAAACATCCCATTCCCTATCTGGAAATCCGCGGAGAAGTTTATATGACTAACGCCGCTTTTGATGAAGTGAATGAGAAGCAGGAACTACTGGGCAAGAAGCCGTTTGCCAACCCAAGAAACTGCGCGGCGGGTACATTACGGCAGTTAGAGAGCAAGGTGACGAAGGAACGGAATCTTTCCATGTTCATCTTTAACATTCAGGAAACCCAGGGCAGGACATTTGAAACCCACACGGAAGGATATGAATATCTGAAAAGCAATGGCATTAAGGTTATCGACCAATATACCATCTGCCATACCGGAGAAGAAGTCTGGGCAGCCATTGAGAAAATAGGGGAGCTGCGGGGATCCCTGGCTTACGACATCGATGGAGCAGTTGTGAAAATCAACCGGCTTTCTGACCGGGAAACCCTGGGAAGCACCTCAAAAGTGCCAAGGTGGGCGGTGGCTTACAAATATCCTCCGGAAGAAAAAGAAACCGTACTGCAGGAAATTGAACTCTCGGTGGGAAGAACCGGAAGGATCACCCCTACGGCGATCTTTGAACCGGTGAGACTATGCGGAACCAGTGTGGCAAGGGCAACGCTGCACAACCAGGACTTTATCGATGAACTGGACATCCGGATAGGAGATTCCATTGTTGTTTATAAATCAGGAGAAATCATCCCCAAGATTAAATATGTGGTTAAAGAAAAACGGCCGGAAGGCGCCAGCCGCTATGTTCTTCCGGATGTCTGTCCGGTATGCGGTTCACCAGCAGTCCGGGAGAAAGATACGGCAGATATTAAATGTACTGGTGCTAACTGTCCGGCACAGCTGGAGCGGCATATCATTAACTTTGTGGGCAGGGATGCCATGGATATCAAAGGATTTGGGGAAAGCTATATTATCGAACTGGTTCGTCAGGGATATCTGAAAAATGTGGCGGATATTTTTGTGCTTAAAAACCACAGGGATGAAATGATCGAAGCCGGGATTATTGGAAAAGAAAAAAATACGGATAAATTACTGGCTATGATTGAAGAAGCGAAAAAGAATGAGCCTCAGCGCCTGCTTTCTGGACTTGGGATTGCCAATGTAGGAAAGGCAACGGCAAGGGAATTAATGCGTCATTTTGGTTCTATAGACCGTTTAAAAGAGGCAACATTGGAGGAACTGGTTGCAGTCTCCGATATAGGGGAGATCAGTGCTGTATCCATCCGCCGGTTCTTTGAAGATCCGGTCAACCAGGAAGTGATGGAGAGGCTGCGGGAATACGGTGTGAATATGACTGCAGAAGAAGAGGACGGAGATGATCTTTTTGCTGGCATGACTTTTGTGGTTACGGGGACACTTCCCACACTGGGAAGAACCGAAGCAAGTGAACTGATTCAGAAGCACGGAGGAAAAGTCTCAGGATCTGTTTCTAAAAAAACATCTTATGTTCTGGCAGGCGAAAATGCCGGAAGCAAGCTGACGAAAGCACAGGATCTGGGAATACCGGTGATTTCTGAAGAACAATTGAATGAAATGTTATCCGGAGAGAAATAATAACGTTAAACGTATCTGCGGGATGGAAGCCTTCACATCAGACAGGCATCCATCCCTTTTGCGTATGGAAAAGTGAATGTGAAAGTGAAGGGCTGGATTTTCTAAATTATTTATGAATATTTAACACTTGCTTCGTTGACAATTCAGAATTCTTCACCTAAGATATCAATATATGCAATATAACCCACATAAAAGACTGATACGCGGTCTTTTATATCAGATAAGGAGGAAAGGATTATGAAAGAAGTAAAGCCGTCTAAAAAGCCTCTTATTTTTTATTATGTGATTGCAGTTGTCGTCATATTCTTATTAAATGGGCTTTTGTTTCCAAAACTGCTGTCACCAAAGGTACAGGAAGTGGATTACGGAACCTTTATAGAGATGATGAATAACAAGCAGATCAAAGAAGTGGAAGTATCCAGTGACGAAATTTTATTTTCCGATAATGCAGAAAAGCCAAATTATTACATGACAGGTGCCATGTATGATCCCCAGCTGGTTGACCGTCTGTACAGTTCGGGTGCCAAGTTTTCCCGGGAAATTGTCCAGCAGATGTCACCGATTCTCAGTTTTCTGCTCACCTGGATTTTGCCGATTGTACTGCTCTATGGAATCGGAACGTTCTTTATTAAAAAGATGATGGGCAAGGTTGGTGCGGGAGGAGGCATGGGGAATGCCATGACTTTTGGAAAAAGCAATGCCAAGGTGTATGTAGAATCCACTACGGGCATTAAATTCGCAGATGTTGCAGGTGAGGATGAAGCCAAAGAAATTCTGACAGAGATCGTAGACTTTCTGCATAATCCCGGCAAGTATACAGAGATCGGTGCAACCATGCCAAAAGGTGCACTGCTGGTAGGACCTCCTGGAACCGGTAAGACACTGCTGGCAAAAGCCGTTGCAGGTGAGGCCAGTGTGCCGTTTTTCTCTATATCCGGTTCGGAATTCGTGGAAATGTTTGTCGGTATGGGAGCGGCAAAAGTCCGTGACCTTTTTAAACAGGCAAGTGAAAAAGCACCGTGTATTGTTTTTATTGATGAAATAGATACCATTGGTAAAAAACGTGATAACGGCGGGATCGGCGGAAATGATGAAAGGGAACAGACATTAAACCAGCTTCTTACCGAAATGGATGGATTTGACGGCAGAAAAGGCGTTATCATTCTGGCGGCAACGAACAGACCGGATTCCCTGGATCCTGCCCTTTTAAGGCCGGGGCGTTTTGACCGAAGAGTTCCGGTGGAGCTTCCGGATCTGAAAGGCCGTGAAGATATCCTGAAAGTACATGCCAGGAAAATTAAAATATCAGATGATGTGGATTTTAACACCATTGCCAGAATGGCATCGGGAGCGTCCGGTGCTGAGCTTGCCAATATGATCAATGAAGGAGCACTCCGGGCGGTGAGGGATGGCAGAAAGTTTGTCAGCCAGAGAGATCTGGAGGAAAGCGTGGAGGTGGTCATTGCAGGATACCAGAAGAAGAATAAGGTATTGTCCGATAAGGAAAAGCTGATCGTATCATACCATGAAATCGGTCATGCGCTGGTAGCGGCAAAGCAGAACCACTCGGCGCCGGTTACTAAAATTACTATTATTCCCAGAACATCCGGTGCTCTTGGGTACACGATGCAGGTGGATGAAGGGGAACACAACCTGATGACAAAGGCGGAAATAGAAAATAAAATCGCAACCTTAACAGGCGGAAGAGTAGCAGAGGAGCTGGTGTTCCATTCAGTGAGCACGGGAGCTTCCAATGATATTGAACAGACAACAAAGCTTGCCAGGGCAATGATTACCAGATTCGGTATGTCGGATGAATTTGACATGGTGGCATTGGAAACGGTGCAGAATCAATACCTGGGCGGAGATACTTCCCTTATGTGTTCCAATGATACGGCAGCAGTGGTGGACAAAAAGGTTGTGGAAGTGGTCCGGGCACAGCACGAAAAGGCACGTAGAATTATTGAAGAAAATATGGATAAGCTGCATGAACTTGCAAAACACCTCTATGACCAGGAAACGATCACCGGAGAAGAGTTTATGCGTATACTGGATAGCAAAGAGGCTGCATTGCCGCTCTAATATTGCATCCAGACAGTAACACAATAGAGACAGCACTTCCTGTTATGCCATCTGCCGTGTGTCGTCAGTCAGTGGAGTATGAATACAGCAAATAAAAAAGCGATAAAACAATATCGCTTTTTTATTTGCTGTGTTTTCCGATAATATGACGGATGTTATCATAAATGAAAGGTTTTATCATCTCAATGGGAGCCGGCTGGTCATATAAGATGGGGCTGTAAATGCTGCCGCTTACCAGTTCAATAATCATATAAATCATGATTTCAGGATCCTCAAAGGTTCGCCCTGACTCAGCCAGAATCTGTTCGTAGAGTTCATATACATTTTTATCGTAATCGTTATCCATTCTTGTCATGGCATTTTTAAAGATACCCCAGCTTAAATGCTTGGCTATTAAGAACAGCAGGGATTTGTCTGCAACCAGGTGGTTGATGATGTTGTCTACCATGAAAATCATCTGTTCTTCAAAGGTTTCAAAATTCTTCGTTTTCATTTCTTCATAGGAAGAACTTAACAGCTGATTTGCCTTATGGGATATTAGTTTGTTGCGCAGGTCATATTTATCCGTAAAATACAAATAAAAGGTTCCCTTAGCTACACCGGCCTTTTCTACAATGTCGGCAATCGATGTCTTTTGAATACCCTTTGTGATGAAAAGATCAAAGGCGGTGTTTAAAAGGGCATCTTTTTTTTGCTTTTTGTTGCTCTCTAATTTACTCATGAAAATCATCTCCTTCGCATAGAAGTATTACAATCATTATTCTATAGAAATGACTAAAAGTCAATGGGACAAATTCTATTTCTAAAAGAATTGTAAAATTTATGTACAAAAGATTGACTAATAGTCACTTTTATAGTATAACATGCTTGAAAGCAAATGACTAGTGGTCATTTTTAAGAAAGAAGGAGATGTAAAAAGATGATGATTAAGATTGGCAAAAAGATTGTAAAGTTTCGAATCCCTATCTTTATCTTATCCCTTCTGCTGTTGATACCGGCAGGGTTTGGCTATCTTCACACCAGAATCAATTACGATATTCTGAGTTACCTGCCAAATAATCTGGAAACAGTAAAAGGGCAGGATATCATGGTAGATGAATTTGGCATGGGTGCATTTTCCATGGTGATTGTGGAAGACATGGAGCCCAAGGATGTGGTGAAGCTGAAGGAAGAGATTAAGAATGTGGAGCATGTAAAGGATGTACTCTGGTATGACAGTATAATGGATATTACTTTTCCCATAGAGATGCTGCCGGACAGTATTCGGGAGGCATTTAACCAGGGAAATGCCACAATGATGATTGCGCTGTTTGACGATACTACTTCGGCGGATCATACAATGAAGGCAATAAGCGATATGCGTACCCTCTGTTCCAAACAGTGCTTTATCAGCGGCATGTCCGGTGTGGTAACGGATATTAAGAATCTGTCACTGCAGGAAATGCCGGTTTACGTGGTTATTGCAGCGCTTCTTTCTCTGTTTGTATTATGTCTGACAATGGAATCCTTCGTGGTTCCGATACTGTTTCTGTTCAGCATCGGGGTAGCGATTGTCTATAATCTGGGCAGTAATGTATTCCTTGGAGAGATTTCTTATATTACCCAGGCGCTGACGGCGGTATTACAGCTGGGTGTTACCATGGATTACTCCATTTTCCTGTTAAATACATATGAGGAAAATAAGATACGGTTTGAAGGTGATAAGAACCGCGCAATGGCACACGCCATATCCAATACGTTTAAATCTGTAGCAGGCAGTTCCATTACCACCATCGCCGGGTTTGTGGCACTTTGTTTTATGACATTTTCCCTTGGACGGGATATCGGTATTGTTATGTCAAAAGGGGTGATCATTGGTGTGATCTGCTGTGTTACACTGCTGCCTTCCCTGATCTTAATATTTGATAAACCAATTGATAAGACAAAGCATAAGTCCCTGATTCCAAGCCTTGATAAGATTTCAGTGTTTATCACCAGGCACTACCGGATCTGGATAGTATTGTTTCTTATTTTAATTATTCCTGCCGCTTACGGAAATGCCCATACGGAGGTGTATTACAATATTGACAAATCACTTCCCCAGGATCTGAAAAGTTCCGTTGCAAATGAAAAGCTGGGCGACGAATTCCATATGAATAACGTTTATATGGTGCTTCTGAAGAACGGGTTGGATGCAAAAGGAAAGCAGGAAATGCTGGATGAGATAGAAAATGTGGCGGGAGTCAAATGGGCGCTTGGCATGGATTCCTTTGTAGGAGCTGGAGTTCCGGATGATATGATACCGGATGATATCAAGAGTATGCTGAAAAGTGACCACTATGAGGTCCAGTTTATCTGTTCTGATTATAAGACGGCAACGGATGAGGTAAATAAACAGATTGCAGGTGTAAATGAAATTGTAAAAAAATACAGCCCGGAATCCATGGTAATCGGTGAAGCACCCCTAACAAAAGATTTGGCGGATGTAACTGATGTGGATTTGAAAAATGTAAATATTGCATCCATCGCAGCGATCTTTGTAATTATTATGATTGTATTTAAATCCATTACCCTTCCGGTAATTCTGGTATCGGTTATTGAATTTGCGATTTTTGTAAATATGGCGATTCCCTACTATGCAGGAATTACCCTGCCATTTGTAGCGAGCATTGTAATTGGGACGATACAGCTGGGTGCCACGGTTGACTATGCTATATTGATGACCAGCAAATACCAGAGGGAGAGAAGCAGGGGAGCCGGAAAAATGGATGCAATCCAGACGGCTCACCAGTCATCCATGAAATCTATATTAATCAGCGGTTTCAGCTTTTTTGCCGCCACCTTCGGGGTGGGGCTTTATTCCAAGATTGATATGATCAGCTCCATTTGCACGCTTCTCTCCAGAGGCGCCATTATCAGTACGGTAGTGGTTATCCTGGTACTGCCGGCCATGTTTGTTGTATTTGACAAAATCATTGTAAACACGTCCATTGGATTTAAACCGAAAAAGCAAAAATAAAATGAGGAGGATATGAATCATGAATAAGAATAGAGTGTTAAAGAAAACATTAGCAGCCGGTCTTGCGGTGATGGTGGCAGGGAGAACCTGCTGCCTGGATGCAGGTGTAGTATATGCTTCCGATAATGATGCCGGACGAAAGAGTGGCAATCAGGAAACGGAAAAGGCACAAAACCACACAGAGGCAAATCAGAAAGAGACAAATCAGAAAGAGACAAAGCAGGATGTTGATAAAGAGGAAACTGTTTATGTAAAAGCGAAAGCAGATGGAAGTACCGACAAGGTAATTGTAAGCGACTGGCTGAAAAACTCTGGTACGGATGTGGAAATACAGGATTCCTCAGACCTGAAGAATATTAAAAATGTAAAAGGTGATGAAGCTTTTAAGCAGGATGGGAGCAGCCTTACCTGGGAAGCAAACGGAAATGACATCTATTATCAGGGGGAGACGGATAAACCCCTTCCGGTAGAAGTGAAGGTGACATATTTTCTGGATGAAAAAGAAATCAGTCCTGATGATCTGGCTGGAAAGAGCGGAAAGGTCAGAATCCATTTTGCCTATATCAACAAGTCAAAAGAAGGAGAAGTGTATACACCATTTACCATGGTGACCGGCATCATTCTTCCTACAGCCAATTTTACCAATGTAAAGGTTACGGGCGGAAAGGTAATCTCCGATGGAAGTAAGAATATCGTGATTGGCATGGGATTCCCGGGATTGTCGGATTCCCTGAAGCTGAAGGACACCGATTTTGGAAAAGATATTGACTTGCCGGATTCCTTTGATGTAACGGCTGATGCAACGGATTTTACACTGGCAATGACCGCTACGGCAGCTTCTGCGGATACCCTTTCAGAATTCGGACTGGATAAGGTTGACAGCTTTGACGAATTAAAGGATGCCCTGGAAGATATGAAGTCTGCATCTGAAAAGCTGGTAGATGGCAGCGGAGATCTCCAAAAAGGGGTAAAGACGCTGCAGGATGCCTGCAAGGTTTTAAAGGACGGAACGGGCACTGTAAATGAAAAAATGGGAGAACTGGCAGAGGGGATCGGAACGCTGAACAGTAAAAAAGGTGATCTGATTGCCGGGCTGAATACCCTGAATGATGGAATCGGAACCTTACACACAGGTGCTTCTGACCTGAAAAACGGGATCAGCCAGTACACCGGAGGTGTGGGCACATTAAACAGCGGTTTGAACCAATATATAAACGGTGCCAATACCTTGTCAGGAGGTGCCGTACAATATGTAAACGGAGCGACAGCTCTTGCGGATGGAACGGCTCAGTACGTGAATGGGGCAAAGAAACTGACAGATGGCGCCGCAAAGTATGCAGATGGAGCGGAACAGGTGGCTTCTGGAGCAATTCAATATGTAGAGGGCTCTAAAAAGCTGTCAACCGGTATCCTTGGTTATGTGACAGGAGCAGAGCAGTTGGCGGCAGGTACTGCACAGTATGTTGCAGGTGCTGAAAAAGTGGAAGAGGGCACAGCGAAATATGTGGCTGGGGCTACAAATCTGGCTTTGGGCGTACAGCAGCTGGGTCAGAGTGCATCCGGTCTTCCGGGCGGGATAACGGGAATCAATGACGGAATTAAAAGCGCAGGAGATAATGCGGCGAAGCTATCGGAAAATATGGATACCTTATCCCAAAAAAGTGACCAGCTGGCATCTGTGCTGGAGTCTATAAGCGGATCAGAAAATGGATCAGACACTGCATTTTCAAATCCGGACACCCAGACGAACAAAGGGCAGACAGATCAGTCGGGAGCCATCACAAGCCTCCAGTCATCCATTGCCCAGAACGAAGAAGTTCTGCGTACCTTAAATGATGTGAGAAGTAAAATTTCTTCTGTACCGGAGCTTTTAAAGTCCCAGTTCAGCGATGCCTATAATACTTACTCCGGCGCACTGGATGCCAGTATCCAGGAAATGACCAATAGTATTGCACTGCAAAAATCTGTCCTGGATTCACTGGTTTCCCAGCAGAATTCAAACCAGACCGGTCAGGTAAATCAGACAAACCAGCAAGATCAGCAAAATCAGCAAGATCAGCCAAGACAGAGCGGTGCCATGGACGGACAAAATATGGAACAGCTTGCGAAAAGTGCCAGAGAACTTGCAGTTGGAATTCAGAAAGCATCCCAGGGATCTCAATCTCTTGCGGGAGGATTGGAACAGCTGGGCGGTGCAAGCGGACAGCTGTCGGAGCAGACGAAAGATCTTCCAGGCGCATTGAGCGGATTGACAGAAGGAGCGAAGGATCTGACGGCGAACAATCAGGCGTTAACAGACGGGGTTGCAGAATTACAGAAAAATAATAAAGGACTGCAGGATGGCGCAGCAGCTGTTCAGGCGGGAAGTAAAACCGTGAAAGAAGGAGCAGCAGAACTTAGCAGCAATGATCAGGCACTCAAAGAAGGAGCATCAGCCGTACTGGGAGCCGGAAAGGATTTAAGAAGCGGAGCCGCTGAATTAAACAAAGCAGATAAAACTTTAAAGGACGGTTCTTCCCAGATAAAGAAGGAAGGCAAAAAGTTAAAATCGGGAGCTTCTGATTTACAAAAAGCAGGAAAAACAGTAAAAGGGGGTGCCATAGCTCTGACGGATAAGAGCCAGGATTTAAATAAGGGAGCGGAAAAGCTGTCAGAAGGCAGTAAACAATTAGTAAACGGAGGCAGTCAGTTATCAGCAGGAGCAGGAACCCTCAGCGAAGGAATCGGCAGGCTGGCAGATGGAAGTACACAGCTAAAAGCAGGTACGGCTGCATTGGCAAAGGGAGGAACAGATCTGGGATCAGGTGTTGACGAATTATATGACGGGGCCAAAGAACTGAATAAAGGTATGAAGAAATTTGATAAAGAAGCCGTGGATAAATTAAAAGATACGGTTGACGGCGATATTCAGGGGGTACTGGACAGACTGGATAAAGTTCTGGATGCAGGTAAGGAATATAAGACGTTTGCAGGCAGTGCGGATGGTAAGGAAAGCAGTGTGAAATTTGTTATTGAAACTGCTGGGGTTACGAAGTAGCAGGTTAATGCTTTGAAAAGGAGAATGATGCGGGAATTGTACGTATCATTCTCCTTTTTGTGCCTGGGATTTTGGCTGCTTTCTTGATTCCCGCGAGCAACGAGCCAAACGGACACGCTGGCGAGTCCATTTGGCGACTGCCGCGAGGGTTGCTGAACGTCCAGTGGACGTTCGTTTAGCAACTTAAAATAATGATTCATAAGTTTATCCTAAAAAAACCTTTTCCCTATTGCTTATTTCATCCACTTTGAGTACAATGTCTTTATGCCTATTAAGAACGCATTAAAATTTAGTGGCAGAATACTAAAATCGCATTAAAATTTTAAGCAATCGTGATAATTTCATATTAAAATTATGCGTAAAGAAAAAAAGATTTTATTAAGACACATTTGGAGGAAAACATGAAGATTATTATTATAGGCTGCGGAAAAGTAGGGGCAACCCTGGCGGAGCAGCTTAGCAAGGAAGAAAACAGTGTAACAGTGATTGACCGCAAATATGATGTGGTGCAGAGTTTATCCAATGAATTAGACGTAATAGGACTGGTGGGGAATGGTGCCAGTTATTTGACACAAGTGGAGGCTGGAATTGAGGAAGCGGATCTGATGATCGCAGTTACCGGATCGGATGAACTGAACCTGCTTTGCTGTTTGATTTCCAAAAAGGCAGGTAACTGCCAGACGATAGCCAGAGTAAGAAATCCGGAATACAATCATGAAATTCGGTTTATTAAGGAAGAACTGGGACTTGCAATGGTGATTAATCCCGAGTATGAAGCTGCAATGGAAATTGCACGGGTTATGAGATTTCCATCGGCAATTAAGATTGAGCCCTTTGCAAAAGGCAGGGTGGAATTGCTGAAGTTTAAGATCCGTGAAGGTTCTGTTTTACATAATATGGAAGTGCGGGAAATCTCGTCAAAATTACGCTGTGATGTTCTGGTGTGTATGGTAGAGCGTAAAGACGAGGTTATTATTCCAACAGGTACTTTTGAACTGCATGAAAAGGATATTGTATCCATTGTTGCACCGCCCAAATTGTCAAATAATTTCTTTAAACATATTAAAGTAGGGACAAACCGAGCACATACTGCAATGATCGTAGGTGGAGGATCCATAGCCTATTATCTGGCAAATCAGCTGATCCGCATGGGAATTGATGTGGAGATTGTGGAAAAAAGCCGTGACAGGTGTGAGGTGCTCAGTGAATTGATTCCCAAAGCAACGATTATCCACGGGGATGGCATCAACCAGAATTTACTGCTGGAAGAGGGGCTTTCCCGTATGGATGCTTTTATCGCGCTTACCAATCTGGATGAAGTAAATATCGTATTGTCGCTGTTTGCCAGAAGTAAAGGTGAAATGAAAACGGTAACGAAGATCAACAGCATTAATTTTGATGAAGTAATTGACGGACTGGATCTGGACAGCGTTGTTTATCCAAAATACGTGACGTCTGAAAGCATTATCCGTTTTGTCCGGGCAATGAAGAATTCCATTGGCAGCAATGTAGAGACGCTTTACCGGCTGGTTGGAAATAAAGTGGAGGCACTGGAGTTTATTATTAAGGACAATGCCCCTCTTTTAAATATATCCTTAGAAGAACTGGAACTGAAAAACGGCCTATTAATTGCCTGCATTCACAGAAATGGGCAGATCATTATCCCAAAAGGAAAAGATGTAATTAAAATGGGAGATACGGTTGTGATCGTTACTACAAATACGGGGCTGAATGACATCAGCGATATTTTAAAGAACTAAAGAAAGGTATAGAGCGTGTATGCTCTTGGGCTGCGGAAAATGCGGCGCGGAGGGAACTATGAATTACGCAATGATTAGGTACATGTTGGGATATATCTGCTATTTTGAAGCGGTCTTCCTGGCACTCCCATGCATTGTATCTATTGTATATAAGGAAAAAAGCGGATTTTCTTTTGCTGCTATTATGCTGCTGTGTGCAGCAGTCGGTTTTACCATGACATTTAAGAAACCAAAAGACAGGACCATGTTTGCAAAAGAAGGTCTTGTGACTGTGGCTTTGAGCTGGATTATATTAAGTATTTTTGGTGCGGTTCCATTTGTTATATCAGGAGAAATTCCATCCATGACAGACGCATTTTTTGAAACTGTTTCGGGATTTACCACAACCGGTGCGAGTATTTTAACCAATGTGGAGGGGCTGTCCCAGACAGCGCTGTTCTGGCGAAGCTTCACCCATTGGGTGGGCGGTATGGGAGTGCTGGTATTTATATTGGCAATTATCCCTACAAAAAGTGATTCCGGCATTCATTTGATGAGAGCCGAATCGCCGGGGCCTTCCGTGAACAAACTGGTGCCCAAAGTGCGTACCACTGCAATGATTTTATATGGCATTTATCTGGGAATGACGGTGGTGGAGATTGTATTCCTTCTCGTTGGAGGGATGCCGCTGTTTGATTCTCTGACCATTGCTTTTGGTACGGCGGGTACCGGTGGTTTTGCCATTAAAAATGACAGTATTGCCAGTTACTCCACTTATCTGCAGGGAGTAGTTACGGTGTTTATGATTATGTTCGGAATTAATTTTCACGTATACTATCTGTTTTTGGTTAAGCGGCCGAAAGAAGCGCTTCGTACCGGTGAAATGTGGGCATATCTTGGAATTATCGGGACGTCTGTACTGGTGATTGCTTTTAGTGTACGGGATATGTTCCCTTCCTTTTTTATGGCATTACATCAAAGCGCATTCCAGGTAGGGTCTATCATTACCACTACCGGGTATGCCACGGTAGATTATGAAGCATGGCCGGAGATCGCAAGGACCATACTGGTGCTGCTGATGTTTATCGGAGCCTGTGCAGGCAGTACCGGAGGTGGAATTAAGGTATCCCGTATTATTATTTTGTTCAAAGGTGTGAAAAAGGAAATCACGATGATTTCCCATCCAAGGAGCATTAAAAAGGTTAAGATAGACGGAAGGCTGGTGGAACATGATGTGGTGCGTTCCGTCAATGCATTTCTTGTGATCTATGCCGTTATTTTTGTGATCTCGCTGATGATTATTTCTCTGGATAACATGGATATGACCACAAACTTTACTGCAATAGCGGCAACTTTAAATAATGTAGGTCCGGGACTGGGTATCGTAGGACCTACCGGGAATTATGCGGCTTTTTCGGATCTCTCTAAGCTTGTGATGTCTTTTGATATGCTGGCGGGAAGGCTGGAATTATTGCCGATGCTGATTTTATTTGTTCCATCTACGTGGAAGTGGTGAAAAGGGAACTTTTTCTTGTGAATGAAGAATTCACGTGTTATAATTACCATATCTCCAAACTCCAAAGGGCAGCACCTGAGGGGAAAGGGCCATTAAGACAAAATGTAAACACTGGCGGGACAGCAGTTTCCGGCAGTGTGTATTTGTTATACATGCTCAAATGCCGGTGCTGTTATCAGTACCGGTTTTTTTGTGGGGAAAAATATAGTTTTGGAAAGGATGTGCAGGATGGACACAAGAATTGCGGTAATTGCAATTATTGTAGAAGACAACGGGGCGGCGGAAGAAGTGAATCGTCTGCTCCACCAATATGCCGAATATGTGGTCGGAAGGATGGGTGTGCCTTACCGTCCGAAAGAAGTTTCGATTATCAGCGTTATTCTGGATGCTCCACAGGATGCAATCAGTGCGCTGTCAGGTAAACTTGGAATGTTAAGCGGTGTAAGTACGAAGACCGTTTACTCACGTGAGCTGCGGGCAAAGTGAAGATGCTCTGGGGACTGGCGGTGAAATTTCAAATACGTTTAAGTGCATTGGAATTAAAAATCTGATTACGGGGGTGGATAAAAAGAACTTATGGAACACAGAAGAATTTGCAGAGATTATATTGACCGGCTTGCTGTCTGTCAGATGCTGGAGCCGGAAGAATTTACTTATTTGATTTTAAATTATGACCAGGAGGTAAGCGATTATCTTTTTGAAAAAGCAAGACAGATCAGAACCAGATATTATAACCATGATGTCTATATCCGGGGGCTGATTGAATTTACCAATTACTGTAAGAATGACTGCTATTACTGCGGCATCCGCAGCGGGAATAAGAATGCCATTCGTTACAGACTGAGTAAAGATGAGATTTTAGGATGCTGTGAAACGGGATACCGGCTGGGGTTTCGGACATTTGTACTCCAGGGCGGAGAGGATGGCTATTACACCGATGAACGGCTGGCGGATATCGTTAGCAGCATACGTAATCAATACCCGGACTGCGCCATTACCCTGTCGGTAGGGGAAAGATCTTATGAGAGTTACAAATTGTTCTTTGATGCAGGGGCGGACCGTTATCTGCTGCGCCACGAGACTGCCAATGAGGAACATTATGCCAGGCTGCATCCGCCAAAGTTATCCGGGGCAGCCCGTAAGAAATGCCTGTATGATCTGAAGAAGATTGGATATCAGGTGGGAAGCGGTTTTATGGTGGGATCTCCGTATCAGACTGCCGAAAATCTGGCTGAGGATATGCTGTTTTTGAAAGAACTGCAGCCCCAGATGGTAGGAATCGGACCGTTTATTTCCCATCACGATACACCTTTTGCCAAAGAAAGAAGCGGGACGCTGGATCTGACGCTGTTTATGCTGGGACTTTTAAGGCTGATGCTGCCAAAGGCTCTGCTGCCGTCTACCACAGCCCTGGGGACGATTCATCCAAAGGGAAGGGAGATGGGGATACTGGCAGGAGCCAATGTGGTAATGCCCAATCTCTCACCCCAGGGCGTCCGGGATAAATATCTCCTTTATGACAACAAAATCTGTACCGGTGATGAAGCGGCTGAATGCAGGCAATGCATGGAGCGCAGAATGAATTCCATTGGCTACAGTGTAGCAGTGTCCAGAGGAGACAATGTGGATTTTCAAGTGGATTTTTGATAGAAAATATCAGTCAGTTAAAAAGGAATGGATACTGAAATACCATAGAAAACAAGAGAGAAGGTAAAATTATGTATGATGTAAAATCTTTAAAAGCAGAAGAATTTATCAGCCATGAGGAAATTTTGGACACACTTGCCTACGCAGAGGCAAATAAGCACAATGAAAAACTGATAAGCGAAGTAATTGAAAAAGCGAAGCTCAGGAAGGGCCTGAGCCACAGGGAAGCCATTCTGTTACTGGATTGTGATATCGAGGAAAAGAATCAGGAAATTTATGCTTTGGCGGAACAGATTAAGAAGGATTTTTACGGCAACCGCATCGTTATGTTTGCACCGCTGTATCTGTCAAATTACTGTGTGAACGGCTGTGTCTACTGTCCGTATCATGCTAAGAATAAGCATATTGCAAGAAAACAGCTTTCCCAGGAAGAGATTGTGAAAGAGGTTGTGGCACTGCAGGATATGGGGCACAAACGTCTGGCATTGGAAACCGGAGAAGATCCGGTAAACTGTCCGATTGAATATGTGCTGGAGAGTATTAAGACAATTTACAGTATCAAACATAAAAACGGGGAAATCCGCCGGGTCAATGTAAATATTGCCGCTACCACCGTAGAAAATTACCGCAAATTAAAAGACGCCGGAATCGGAACTTATATATTATTCCAGGAGACTTACCATAAAGAAAGTTACGAGAAACTGCATCCAACAGGACCGAAACACAATTATACTTATCACACGGAAGCGATGGACCGTGCCATGGAAGGCGGCATTGATGATGTAGGAATCGGGGTGCTCTTTGGACTGGAACTGTTCCGCTATGAATTTGTAGGGCTGTTAATGCATGCGGAGCATCTGGAAGCAGTGCATGGGGTTGGACCGCATACCATCAGTGTGCCCAGGATCCGTCATGCAGATGATATAGATCCCAATGCTTTTGACAACGGCATAGATGATGAGACCTTTGCAAAACTGGTTGCCTGTATCCGAATCAGTGTTCCTTATACCGGGATGATTGTTTCCACCAGAGAGAGCCAGAAATGCAGGGAGAAAGTGCTCCATCTGGGAATTTCACAGATCAGCGGGGCATCCAGAACCAGTGTAGGAGGCTATGACCATCCGGAGGAAGAGGAGGACAATTCATCCCAGTTTGACGTGAGTGACAATCGTACGCTGGATGAAGTGGTAAACTGGCTGATGCGGCTGGGGTATATACCGAGTTTCTGTACCGCCTGTTATAGAGAGGGCAGAACCGGAGACCGGTTTATGAGCCTGTGCAAGAGCGGGCAGATACTAAACTGCTGTCATCCCAATGCACTGATGACT
The DNA here is from genome assembly GCA_018365455.1 of Clostridiales bacterium. Classification (GTDB taxonomy): domain Bacteria; phylum Bacillota; class Clostridia; order Lachnospirales; family Lachnospiraceae; genus Robinsoniella. Next base: position 6,237 of record JAGZJZ010000070.1, on the reverse strand, counting down.
CTGAAAGAGTATCTGCTGGATTATGCATCGGAAGACACCAGGAGCCTGGGGTATAAGCTGATCGAAAGTGAGATTGGAAATGTACCTAAGGAAAAAATCAGGGAAATCTTATGCCGGAATCTGGATGAAATTGAAGAAGGTAAACGTGATTTCCGGTTTTAATCCAGGGGATGGAACGAAGAAAGTAATAGAATTGGTGGTATGACTAGTGCCTCCCAGCGTATTTACGCCGGGCGGTACTAGATTAAGATAAAGGTGAGGAGGACAATATGGGATTAAACAGTACACCTTCGGCTGACCGGGTGCATATTGGGATTTTTGGGAGAAGAAATGCAGGGAAATCCAGTGTGATTAATGGGATTACCGGTCAGAGTCTGGCAATCGTATCGGATGTAAAAGGAACTACCACAGATCCCGTATCGAAGGCAATGGAACTGCTGCCCCTGGGACCTGTTGTAATGATCGATACGCCGGGAATTGATGACGAGGGAGAGCTTGGTGCTCTGCGGGTTCAAAAAAGTTACCAGGTTTTGAATAAAACCGATATTGCTGTTTTGGTGGTAGATGCATACCTTGGCATGACCAGTCAGGACTATGCCCTGATTAATAAGATGGAAGAGAAACAGATTGCTTATGTAGTAGCCTTTAATAAGGCGGAAAGCCTTTCACGGGAGGAAATAGAAAAACTGTGCATGGGGCGGTCCAATTATATTGCAGTCAGCGCGGTTACCGGTCAGAATATTTACGAATTAAAAGAGCTCATTGCAAGCCAGGCACCTCATGATAAGCCGGAAATCCCCATTGTACAGGATCTGCTGGAACCGCTGGATCTGGCGGTGCTGGTAGTGCCGGTTGATAAAGCGGCGCCGAAAGGGCGGTTGATTCTGCCTCAGCAGCAGACCATCCGGGATATCCTGGAGGCAAGGGCATCAGCGCTTGTGGTTCAGGATGTGGATCTGGCGGCTGCACTGAAGAAACTGGCACAGCCTCCAAAGCTTGTAATCACAGACAGCCAGGCATTTAAACAGGCTGCCAAAGACACCCCCCGGGATGTTCTGCTCACTTCATTTTCCATATTGTTTGCAAGGCATAAAGGAAATCTGAAAACCCTGGTGGAAGGAGTGGCTGCAATAGACAAATTAAAAGATGGGGATACGGTGCTCATATCAGAGGGCTGCACCCACCATCGGCAGTGCAATGATATCGGAACTGTTAAAATACCTGCCTGGCTGAAACAATATACGAGGGCAGCGATTCATCTGGAGTTTACAAGCGGTGTGGAATTTCCCTCCGATTTATCAAAGTATAAACTGATTATTCACTGCGGCGGCTGTACACTCAATGAAAGAGAGATGAAGTATCGGATACAATGTGCCGAAGATGCAAGGGTACCGATTACAAATTATGGGATGTTTATAGCGCAGATTCAGGGGATTCTAAAGCGGAGCCTGGAGGTCTTTCCTTCTGTTTATGACAAGATAAGTTGAGGAATCAGAGTTAATGAATGTTAAACAAATGTACCTTGATGTTTCACCAACTTAGCAGTACAATAAGAGCAACGCAAATTATCAAGGAGGTACATCATGTACAGAGAGCAAATTGACGCATATATTGACGCACATAAGGAACAACTGATTGACGATGTGATGAAGCTTGTCAGGATTGACAGCCAGAGAACGCAGGAGACACCGGGCAAACCATATGGTGAAGGACCGGCAGAGGTACTGGAAGCTGCGAAGGAATTGATGGATTCTTATGGATTTGCAACAAGGAATTATGAAAACCGTGTTGTCACCGGCGATTTTAATGAGAAAGAAAAACAGCTGGATATCCTGGCGCATTTGGATGTGGTACCTGTGACAAAAGACTGGACCGTTACGGATCCGTTTCAGCCGGTGATCAGAGATGGAAAAATATACGGAAGAGGTACGGCAGACGACAAGGGACCGGCAATGGCAGCTTTATATGCCATGAAGGCTGTTAAGGATCTGGGGATTGAACTGGACTATAATGTACGATTGATTTTGGGATCGGATGAAGAATGCGGTTCTTCAGATCTGGTGTATTATTATGGAATAGAAAAAGAAGCTCCAATGAGTTTTACACCGGATGCGGACTATCCGGTTATTAATATTGAAAAAGGTCATTTCTCTAAGAAATTCCATGGAGAATTTGAAGATTGTGATGCATTGCCAAAGATTGTGAAGATCCATGGCGGTGATAAAGTAAATGTGGTTCCTGCTAATGCAGAAGCTGTCATTTTGGGCTTAGAGGAACAAACGGCTCTGGATGCTGCAAAAAAAGCACAGGATGAGACAAAGGTTAAGTTTACCGTAACGAAAAACCAGGATGAGATTGTGATAACCGCTAAGGGTGTGGCAGGACATGCTTCCACACCGGAAGTTGGAAACAGTGCATTGACAGCATTGTTGCAGCTGCTGGCGGGGCTTCCGGTTGCGCCTAGCAGGGGATTTGAAAAAATCAGGGCTTTAGCAAAGCTCTTTCCCCATAATGATTATTACGGAAAGGGCATGGGAGTAGAAATGGAAGACGAAATATCCGGAAAACTCACCATGAATCTGGGTGTGTTCCAATATACTCCAACCAGTATCAATGGACAGTTTGACAGCCGCGTGCCGATCTGCGGTACAGAAGAGAATGTTACCCAGGTTGGCAGAGGGAAAATGGAAGAGGCAGGACTGGTAATGGAAGAGGGACCTATGACGCCGCCTCATCACGTGCCGGGAGATTCCTTATTTGTGCAGACACTTCTTGGGAGCTATGAGGCGTATACCGGAATAAAAGGAGAGCCTTTGGCAATCGGCGGCGGCACTTATGTTCACGGACTGGAGCGGGGAGTTGCATTTGGCTGTATGATACCGGAAGTGGATAACCACATGCATGGAGACGATGAGTTTATGGACATTGACATGCTGATTATGAGTACGAAGATTTTTGCAGATGTTATTGTGAAGCTCTGTAAAAAGTAAAATACCCCTCAGCAGGCATTTAACCATCGCGGCAGCCGCCAAGGGCAGGCAAGCTTGGCTTTGGCTCGTTGCACGCGGGAATAAACGAGGAACGGGCAGGACATTATGGATTACACAGGAATTGTGACAGCGCTGGTAAAGCTATTTATCTTAATTGCGTTAGGATATTATCTGAAGAAAAAAGATATTCTGGATGAGCATACGACCTCAAGGCTGACGACTCTGATTCTTCGGTTTGCATGTCCTGCTCTGATTATCAGCTCGGTAAGCACCGGACAGATCGGTGATAAAGGAATTGTTATTAAAATTTTTCTGGCTGGGGCGTGTTTATACGCCCTTTTGCCGGTATTTTCTTATATCGGGGTGAAGCTGCTTCGGGTGCAGAAGGAAAAAGAAGGCATTTATCGGACGCTGCTGATATTTTCCAATACTTCTTTTATGGCATTTCCGATTTTAGATGCGCTGTATGGCAAAAGCGCTATTTTTTACTGCACCGTAGTACATATGTTTTTTAATATTCTTATCTATACTTACGGAATCCGCCTGATTACCGGTGAGCCAATGGCAAAGGGCGGATTTCATTTAAAAAAGATCATTAATCCCGGCGTTGTTGCAAGCTTTCTGGCACTGGTTATCTTCCTTTTGGATATCCCCGTACCGGGGGTTATCAGTGAGACTCTGGGCACAATCGGTTCTATAACAACACCACTCTCTATGATGATTCTGGGAAGCTTACTCGCCGGATATTCCCTGAAGGAAATATTTGCGGAAAAGAAGCTGTACGCGGTGGCAGTCATCAAACTGCTGGTATATCCACTTCTGTGTCTCCCCATTGCCCTGTTCTTATTTCCGGACCCGGTTATTGTGGGAAGCATTGTACTGTCCATTGGTATGCCTACGGCATCCATGGTGGTGATGTTTTCAGAACAGTATCAAAAAGAAGTGAAAACGGCATCATCCGGTGTGATCTTGACAACGGTATGTTCGCTGATTACGATTCCGCTTATTTATATTTTCTTTTTAAATTGAAAAGACGGTGTTGGATAAGGATAGTCTTGTTGTACTATTCTGATGCGGAAATGGCTAGACCACATCCAGTCGGAGGATATCGCCCAGCAAAACATGGGCGATATCGCTCCTTATGAGTTTATAAAAATTTCTTTATATTAGTTGATATTTGAATATACTCATCAAAACTTTTTGTTTTATCGTTAAATCTTCTAATCCAAATCTTCTGAATATATTCTGCAAGCTCTTTTACTTCATCTATTTTGTACAACTTTTTATATTCACATACCTCTCCCTTAAATAATAAAGCTGGGTAGTCTGGCAGTACTGTACTTCCCAGATCGCAGTGTTCCCATTCAGAATATCCAGTCCAATACACTCTGATTTTACACCATCCTTCTGTCATTACTTTTAATCCACTAAGTGCTGCCACCATGCATCAGATTTAAACTTTTCTGGTACTTCTTCTTCAAATGGATTAAATAGTCCAATTTTTTCTAATTCATCAAACCATAAATCTTTTTTTGAATCGGGCAATTTTTTTCCGCACCACGGACAATATATCATCTTGATATAAGATTTTCCAGAAACAATTCCATATTCATCATACTGAGGCGCATAGTATATTATATCATCCGAATCAAAGTCTCCTTCCTTCCTGTTGTTTCTTAGAAAATATTCCATATTTTTGCAACAATATTTCACTTGAATTTGCCTCCCTATCAGTTAATTTTAATTGTTCTTCCAGGAACAGCCGGTTTATAAATTTCTCCTGTTGTTGGCTCCATTGAACCTAAATGATTACCTTTCCGGTCATATAATTTCATTTTCGGTAAGCAGCTGATTCAAGTTATTATAAGTATAGGTAGTTTTTACACCATTTTCTGTTTTTGATATGCGGTTGCTCAGTTTGTCATAGCAATAGGAGGTTTCCCTGGTACTTCCATTCTGGTTCACCGTGTCTTTCGTGAGCCTGTACAGGGATTAGCACTGATACTTTATCAAATTTTATATTTGTAATATTACTGTCATGGAAGTTGTCTTCCCATAGATATTTACGAATTGCACAATTATCTGGACATATAATTTTATGTTCATAATTATTCATAAATCTTAACTCTTCCTTTTTGTTTTGAAGATACACATTCAATAGAAATTTTTTACTATAGGCGGAATAGGTAAATGTTATTCCGCCTTAGGATATCATACTCATAGGTGGTATCTAATTAGTCTTCCAAATTGGTGAGATATAGTTCACCCTCACCCATAGCATTTCTAAGAGGTCTCCATTTTACCGTTTCAGCCGAAATCCATGTTCTATTTAATTTGTTTATATCTTCTAACTTAAAATCACTCCATTCGCTCCAAAAGAATATATCGCCAATTCTAACTAATGAAGATTCATAAATAATACAATCATAATCTATCGATCTTGGCTCTAAATTTAGTCTGTGAGTCTGTTCAAAAAGCATTTCTATAGCTGAATATTCGCCCTTTTGGCTTTGAAATATTATGCTGACATTTCTTGCCGTATTAAAGGGATACATCGCTCTATTTTCAGCTACATATCCTCCACTATAATATTTAATTTCCTTTATACAGCTATCATGAAAATAAAAAAATTTCTCCATTAAATAATCTATATCTTTCTGCGTTTTAATATTGTTGAAACTCATAATTATACTCCTTACTGTCTTGGTGGCTTTTGACCCCAATCCCATTCATGTTTATGTGGAAAAGTATGACTTCCATCACCATTTCCATGTTGAAAATCTATATCATACGCAGCTTTTCCGTCTGAACCGTAATATCTTCTTTGTAGTGGGTTTCCATTCTCATCAACTAAATCCTCACTTGAATTAGGTTCGCCTTTGGCTCCTAAATCCCCTACTCTGCCAGTCTTTGTTTTGTGATTAGTTCTTGGCTCTGGAACTGCCTCACCATCTGGTAAAGTTTGACCATACTCACTAGTTCCCTCACCCCGAACTTCAAACACCGCTTGCGAATCAACATCGTTCCCAAACACTTCCAGGACCCGCCCAAGTATCTGCCCAGCCGTATTCAAAGAACTGTTTTCAAAGACTTCCCATATTGCATTGTTTCCATTCAGTATACCCTGACCAACATTCGCGGGGAATGAGTTGACAAAGTATCCTTCCATCATATCCCGGGGTGTGATGACTACTTGTGTAAGGAGAGCGCCAGTGAAAAATATACCAAGACCTGCCAGTAAATTCGA
>JAGZJZ010000021.1 GCA_018365455.1 Clostridiales bacterium | reverse complement strand
GTATATTTGCCCCGAATTCAGGTTACGTAGTACGCTTGTCGCCCTTCATCCGGGACAAATCTCCCACAAAGTGTGACGCACAGCTGCCAGAAAGCAATTATCAAACACGCTCTAATGCCGCCCGGCACTGGTACAACATTTCCCAATTATTGTGCAATGCTGTACGCTAATATTTCTTTTACGAAAATCACAGTGGATGTAATATCCACTGTGTCTTTTGTTTTTCTTATAATCCGAGACGAGAGAATACTTCGTTGTAAGCTTCTTCTACATTTCCCATGTCTCTTCTGAAACGGTCTTTATCTAATTTCTCATGGGTTGCTGCATCCCAAAGTCTGCAGGTATCCGGTGATGTTTCATCAGCCAGGATAATCTGTCCATGATATCTTCCGAATTCGATCTTAAAGTCGATTAATTCAATATTTGCTTTTAAGAAATATGCTTTTAATACTTCATTTACTTTGAAAGCATATTTGGAAATTACTTCAATTTCTTCTCTTGTTGCCAGATTTAATGCGATTGCAAAATAATCATTGATAAGCGGATCACCTAAATCGTCATTTTTATAACTAAATTCTAAAGTAGGAGCTGAGAATTTCGTTCCTTCCGGTACGCCAAGTCTCTTCGAAAAGCTTCCTGCTGCAACATTTCTGATGATAACTTCTAATGGAACAATCTCTACCTTTTTAACTGCTGTCTCTCTGTCACTTAATTCTTCAACCAAATGTGTTGGAACGCCTTCAGCCTCGAGAATTTTAAAAACATGATTGGTCATACGGTTATTAACAACACCTTTACCAACGATAGTACCCTTTTTTAAGCCATTGAATGCTGTTGCATCATCTTTGTAGTCTACAATTAATACGTCCGGATCTTCTGTTGTGTAAACTTTTTTTGCTTTTCCTTCATAGAGTAATTCTCTTTTTTCCATTTTGAATCCACCTATCCTTCTTCATATAGTTATCAGTTTCATGACCATAGTGGGGCGTGCAAATTGCGGAAATGAATTTACAAACACGCTCAAGACCGATCACCTACAAAATTATATAACATTGTAATTTATAAAGCAAGAATAATTCTATAAAATACGACACGCATTGACATTTTAGTGGAATTTGCCCAAAAACTCCTGCGTTCTGGCATTGTCTGACCGAAATAATTCCTCAGGTTTTCCCTGTTCCACAATCACTCCGCCCTCCATAAAGATAATATGGTCTGCCACATTCTTCGCAAAGTTCATTTCATGGGTAACAATGACCATAGTCATGTGCTCTGCCGCCAGATCTTTAATAACCTTTAAGATCTCTCCGGTCAGCTCCGGATCCAGGGCTGAAGTCGGTTCATCAAAGAACAAAACCTTGGGATTTAAAGCCAGCGCCCTCGCAATGGATACACGCTGCTGCTGTCCTCCTGAGAGTTGAAAAGGATATGCCTTTTCTTTCTCGGATAATCCCATTTTAGCAAGCAGTTCTCTTGCTTCCTTCTTCACCTGCTCCTTATCCCGTTTCTGAACTCTAACGGGGGCATCCATTACATTCTTCAGTACATTAAAATGAGGGAACAAGTTGAAATTCTGGAACACCAGACCAAAATTCTGCTGGATTTTTTTCAGCTGATCCGGCTTTGCGTAAACCGCTTTTCCATCCGCTCCGGTGGTAACTGCTTTTTCTCCCAAATAGGAAAGTTCACCGGAATCCATCGTCTCAAGCAGCGTTGCACAGCGCAGCAGCGTTGATTTTCCGGAACCGGAAGGACCAATGATCGCCACAACCTCCCCTTGCTTCACCGTAAGAGAGATATCTTTCAGAACTTCCAGATTTTCAAATTTTTTTTCTATATTATGAATTTCCAAATAATTCATCTGACCTACCTTTGCATCGCAGTCATTCTACGACACTGCCCGCTTCCGTAAGAAGTGAATCCCTGCGGGCAATCCTTTCCTGATTTTTACACAATTAGTTATGAGCGCAGTCCGCTGCGCCTCATTCCTCAGCCCTGCTGTCTGAAGAACAATTAACGGTAATAGTTCATCTTCTTCTCTGCCTTTTCCATCAGAAATGCTACAACAAAGTTAAAGATATAGTAGAAGATACCCGCTGCCACCAGAGGCATGACACTGGTACTGGATGATGCAAGTGCTTTGGCAACCGTAAACATCTCCGATACCGCGATTACCATTGCAAGAGAAGTATCTTTTACCAGGGTAATCACTTCATTTGTAATAGATGGCAGGATTCGTTTCAAAACCTGGGGTAATATAATCGTAAAAAATGTCTGCACTTTGTTATATCCCAGAAGTTTTGCAGCTTCATACTGCCCCACCGGCATAGACTCAATTCCACTGCGGTATATCTCCGCAAAATATGCGGCATAATTCAGTGCAAACCCAATGATAACTGCTATAAAACGGTAAGATGCCTGAATCTTAATGCCAAACAGGTAATATGGCCCGAAATAAACCACCATCAGCTGCAGCATCAGCGGCGTACCGCGCATGATTGATATGTAAATCTTTGCAATATTTCGAATGACACCGTTCTTTGACATCCGACCAAATGTAATTACCAGCCCGAGCGGTATGGAAAACAATAGGGTCAGTCCAAATATTGCAACAGACGTCAGCATTCCCTCTGATAATTTTGATAACATCATTGCGTAATCCATGTTTGCTTCCTCCAAATTGTATCAATCGCAAAAGAGAGGGGAAGTTTCCCCTCTGATTTTGCGTATTTCTTTATTTTCCTATAATTGTAATGTCTTTCCCAAACCATTCATTGGAAATATTAGCAAGTGTTCCGTCTGCTGCCATTTCTTCTAACGCTTTCTGAACAGCATCTTTTAATTCATCATTGCCTTTTTTGAATCCGATTCCATATTCTTCAGCTGCAATGGCTTCATCCAGTACTTTGAAATCTGCATTTCTTTTCTGAATCTGGTAGCTTGCCACTACGTTGTCCATTGCAATCGCATCTACTGCTCCGGATTCCAGATCCATAAATGCGGTATTATAATCCGCTACGGTTATTAACTGTCCAAAGCTGCCAGAGAGTTCCGGCTTGTCATTTAATGCCGCCTGAGCACTGGAATCTGTCTGCACGTCTACTACTTTGCCTGCAAGATCAGCTAAAGTTTCAATCCCGGCATCTGCTTTTACAACAATTACCTGATCATTTTTCATATATGGATCCGACCAGGTATAATCGTCTTCACGTCCATTCATGGTAAAACCATTCCAGATACAGTCAATGGTTCCGGAATTTAATTCCATGTCTTTTGCATCCCATGCAATCGGCTGATATTTTACTTCTTTACCCAGGCGCTTAGCAACCTCTGCCGCTGCCGCCAGGTCAAATCCTGTAAATTCACCGTCATCTCCAACAAATCCCATTGGCGGGAAGTCCTGGTCAAATCCTACTGTAAAGGTTCCACCTGTAGCTGCCGCTGCCTCTGAGGATGCTGCTTCCGTAGTGCCGGCGTCTGATGCCGCCTCTGTGGCTGCCGCTTCCGATGATGCTGCTTCTGTTGTTGCTGCTTCTGTTGTTGCTGCTTCTGATGTTTTGGAAGCTTCCGTTTCCGCCTTAGTTTCTCCGTTACCGGATGAACCGCATCCGGAAATCATTGCTGCTGCTAAAGCAGTCCCCAGCACCATGCATAACATTTTCTTTTTCATAATAACAAATCCTCCATTTTATACCAAACACTTTTTTTATTTACCGATTGAGCACTCTACTCTGGTAAATCAGTAAAATCATACTAACATAAAATAACAGGACTGTCAATTATGAAAAATTTACCGCAAAGTGGGGCGTAAGATGGCGAGTATGCATTCTCCCAGTTGTTCTGAAATAGTCCATTTAAGAACAGGTACTCTTATGATACTGGGCTTTTAATTTCTCCACAATTTCCTCCGGCTCCATTCCCTTCAGACTTTTTGCCAGATCACTGTTCACTGCCTCTTTGCAAATCTGGGCATTCCGCTTTTGAAGTTCCGCTACCATGATCTTATCAGCCTTTACATCCTCCAGCCGTTTTTCATATGCTTCCTTTGAAAGATATAGCGGCAGGATCGAAAGGTATTTCTGAAATGTATCTTTGGATTTTACAATTCCGTAGGACTGCCACAGGCAGTTTGCAGCTTCTTCAAATAAGAACAGTTTTGCATAAGCCCCTGCCATATTACAGAGAATAGATGCATAAAACTGAATGCCCAGATTGCCCGGATTGCGGTCCTTCAATATCTGGTAATACTCCTGTATCCCATTGATATACATGCCATACTCAACAAGATAATCGGCTTTCATCTTCCTTCTCAAGTCATCCGGCTGGATTTCTATTTTAGAAATTTCTTCCTGAATCTGCTGGAACTCCTGATGAGACAGGTAGCCGATCTCCTTGAAGATTGGAAGAATAAAATTGCCGATACTCTCATCTTTCTCTAATTGCTGGTAGAGTTTCCGGTATAACTTTGTAAGCCCCAGTTCATCCCTGATCCAGTCACAGAGTTTTTCGTTGATAATCGTATTATCAATAAGATAGATATTTTGCTGAAGATAATAGCACAGTTCTTCGATGGAATAAATATTCGTACTGATACTCTCGATATAATATGGATTTTTTGCCTTTTTTATCTGGCATAATACATATCCGCTCAATGCTTTATCTCCTTTCTATACATCAATAATCTCTTCCCAGGTCTTGCCGGAAGAGGGAAACAAACCTCCAAATCCCAGATCCCGTATGGACACCTTACATTTGTGTACCGACAGAAAAGAGATATTTACCTCAAGTCTGGTTGTCTTATTGGGACGAACAGGGAGTCCTTCCAGAAAAATACTGTGGGTTCTTGCCGGGCTGGTATCGATTGGCTTGAAATAAAGAATTAATTCATCCGTATCATCCAGGATCAGCTCATAAGGATGATATGCCTCATACCAGTCCATACCTGCATTGAGACAGAGATAGTAGCTTTCTTTGCCCCGAATCTGCATCTGCATCCCCACATTTACTTCTACCATGTCTTCTCCCACATACAGATAATCTCCGATATCGGCAAGTCCTTTTCTATGCATTGCCCCATAACAGGCTCCCTTTGTATAGAGGTTTCTGCCCTGAAAAACATGTCTTCTGTTGTTGCAGAGATATTGTAGGGAACGCACCGCCCAGGTCTTATCAAAATTATCTCCGATGAGATACGTGGAAGAGAAGATCTTATTTGCAAAAATCTTCTGTATCAGTCCAAGGAACAGACGGTCTCTTTCCAGATCCCAGTCGGAGTCCTTTTTTCCTCTTCTGACTTTCTGATCCAGGACAAGCTGCGCCATTTTTGTTACCCTTACCAGCGCCGGTCTGGTCTTATAATCGATATCCAGTTCAAATGCCGTAATTTTAGAGTCTTCATATTCAAACAGGGCAACCTTATAATTCCAGAGTTCTTTTTTCTGGTTCAGGGTAAAATAGAAAAAACTCTCCCGGTAATCCTGTAAAAACACATTACTTCTTGGTGTACCCAGCATCGCCAGGGATGATGGTATTGCACTCACCCACGGCTCTTCCATTTTCTCCATCGTAACCATAATGCTTATATTACTTGCCACGTCTTCTACTCCCAGAAGTTCAAAGCACTCTTTAAAAAAATTACTTAACAGGACATCTCCCAGTTCTTTTTTCCCCTCCACCAAAGGGAAGATGTCTCTGGGGGTGGTAATCAGATAATTATCCTTTCCCTCCTCCATACTGATCGTAATCGGATCTGAAATTTTGTGGTTATAAAATGTAATCAGTGAAAAATTTCTTCCCAGATCAAATCCGACAATGACCTCATTTATTTCCTTAATCATAGGTGCCTCCATCTTATTTACTGAATCTTTAAATCATAACCCCCGCCCAAAGCAGCGGGTATTGAATACATAATACCATGAGTCACAGCAATATCTGCCCCTGCCCCGGAATCCGTCAAACGGATCTGCGGTGCCACCCGGCTTTCAGGCTTACGGGAACAAACGGCTGATAAAATAATTCTGCTCAATATAGGTCTGCTTACTGTCTTCTGCCGCTTTTTTATTTCCAGTCTGAATGGCTTCCATCATATGGTTGATCAAATCATACTGGCTGTTTCCTTCCGGCTTTGACTTTTTAGTATAATGAATTGTCTGATCCTCTGTAGTAATCGTCTGGTTATCCAGCTCCTCCACCAGATGCCAGGTCAATTTATCTCCATAAAACAACGTAAATTCTTTTACAAAGATGCCTTCGTACATATTCTTCATGGGTTCTGTTTTAAACCCATTTTCTTCCCCGCCCAGGCGGTAATGCAGAACCACTCTGGATTTTGGATTGGCACGGTATTCCACATAAGTTTTGTCAGACAGCTGGTATGGCCTTGTAAATGCATCCGGCAGTTCTTCAAAAAATGCAAAACGAAGCCCTTCATAGGAGATGTCTTCCATCATGCGGTTAATTACCGTTTCCTGCCCATCCGTCAGATCCGGTTTCTTGGCATAGTTTCTTAAAAGTGCAAGTTCACAGATACGTTCCGGTACCTGCTGCTTCACAGCCAGCCGTTCAATATAATCAAATACCGGCTGCGCAACCCGCTTTTCTTTTACAAAGTAATTATAAGCGCTGAGTATGACATATGCCAGACAGATCTGCTTTTTCCCCATCTTTTTACGGTAGGAATCAAAAATCTCTTCGGTGTCTTCCTCTCCCGTTCTCATAAACAGTACAAAGATCAGGATCTTCTCTTCCATTTCAAAGCCATCCAGACCAAACTCCCTGCCTGCTTTCCAGATATTTTTCATGATCTCAATCGGGCCGTCATAATACATCAGAAGATAAGATAAAATGGTCTCATCGTATTTTTCACAGCTAAAACAATAAGCACACAGAAACAGCAGCATGTCATCAGCCGCATATTCCTTTTCCAGAATCGTCCTGCTGCACAGGCGGACCAGCTGGATCAGGTCTATATTTTCCGGACCGTAGATGCTCACCAGACCAAATGCCTCCTGGCACATCCCCTCTTCGGTGAGAAGTTCTATTAATTTCTTTTTATCAGTCTGCACAAACACATGATAATCGATACGGTGAAGATACTCATACCGCTGTTCTGCAGCAGGATGGTCATAATAGTATTCCAGTATTTTACTCCGAAGCTGTTCTTTATAAGACTCCCTTATCCCCTCTACTTCCAAAAGCCTTCCGTAGCTGTCCGCATTGGCTGATGTTATCAGAATTTCTTTGGAATCCAAATAGCAGCTGTTTAATACAAGCCCCGCATTATCCGGGCAGAGCTCCCTGCAATAATCCCCAAAAATCGGACGATCCATTAATTTTGTCAATGTATAGGGAATCTCAGAAGCATACCGGTTTCCCTCTTCGTCTTCGAACAAAATCCGGTAATCCCCGGTATACAGCTGCACATACGTCTTCCCATCCTGTATCACAGACCGTATCTCGTTCTTTAGCTGGCTGTGGATAACAATTGCAGACTTCATACGTGGGATATCACATTTTAACTCATAAGTAAAAATTGCCCTTGCCAGTCCGTCTGCCATCCGCTTATTCATAATCGCCTTGGTCAGAAAGGTATCGTAAATAAGCGCCAGATCTCTGCTGATTCTTCCCAGTGCCAGCTGGTCAACCATAAACCGTTCCATGGCAGGCCGGTAGCTCTTGTAGGCTTCCGGATCTTTGCTGTGATTTCTGATTACATTGGCATACACAAATGCCTTTTTATTATAACTCAAGGTATTGTTATAAGCAAAATACATCCGCACCATCTGAGGCAGAATCCTATCGGTATCCTCCTCCATTGTTTCAATATAATACTCATATAGTCCAGTCAGGCGCAGTTCATACTCTACCCCTTTCGCGTACCATTTAAAATATTTCTTATCCGTTTTATGCCCTTTGATTAACAGGCTGCACACCGCTGATATGATGCTCTTAACCGGGTATTTCTCATAACAGTACGACAGGACCAAGAAAAGTCCTTCGTCATATTCCCGGTGCCGCAGGGTTAGTTCAGCAGCCTGCTCTGCAATCTCCCGGTTCATGACCTCTTCCTTGCACACAAAACGCAGGAGCTGTATCTCAAAGTCATCCAGACGCTTTAAAATCAGGGGTTCCTTCTGTATAATCTGTACCCCTTCCACAAACATTACCGGACTTGTACAGCCGCAGATAAACTGATCCCGTACTGCTGCCATCCGGTCCAGGGGACCGCATACCGATGGTTCCTGCAGGTAGAGCAGAATCCACTGCAGCATCCAGTTTTCCTTATTCTGAAGATAAAGTTCATATACCTTTTCTTCTATATAATCAATATATTTTGTATCCCGGTTATAAAATGTGGTAAGATACAGATAATAGCCAGTAAGCTCCGGCCTGTCTATCCTTTCTTTGTGATTCTCGATCTCTTCCAGTGCCATACAAGCATCTACCATCCGCTCTCTTGCAAAAAGAAGCTGCACCCGGTACAGTTCAAAGAACACGTGGCTTCCTCCTGCCTGCTGGTATTCTGCAAGTGCCTTCTCAGATATATCAAGCCATTCCCCCAGCTTTTTCCGCTTTAAGCGAAAATCCATGTAAGAGGAAAGCATTCTGGCAATTGCCCGGTGCTGTTTATATCCTTTCCGTTCTCCGGAACCCTTCACTGCTTTAAATGCCTCAATTTCAAATTGAAGCGTTTCATAGCCGGAACGTATGGTAATCCTGCCAAAGTTTTTCCCGCCGTGAAGCTTTTCCATATCAATCACATATTCCAGAGAATAGGTGCTTCCCACAAATTCATCTGTAGTAACCGTCTCATGATCAATGGAAATAAAGTCTGCATCAGCCTGTATATCCAGACGTAAAAATCCCCAGTTGTCCTTGGTAATTGCCAGTACTTCTTTCGTTGACTGGGTCATTGCCGGAAAACATCTGGATTGCTCTGACATATGCAGATTGACCGGCTTTTTCTTTCCACAGCCAACCAAAAACTCTTCCAGACTGCGATAGCTGAAATTCTGTCCACGGATGCCTTCATAGAGGGATGCATAGGAGGGTGTCCATTTCGGCAGCATATGATAAAACTCGGATGAAATAAACAAGACATAGGCCTTCTGGAAATCTTCTTTTGCCAGCGCGGTAAATTCATCCAGGCTCTTATAAGCCACTGCCAGTTCCTGTTCCTTTGAATACTCAATTTCCAAACGGAAAGGAATACGGTATTCTCCCAAATTGGAACAAATCGTAAAGGCGCCTTCTAACACCTCGCCTTCTTCCATTCCTGTCGTATCAATTTCATAAACAATTTTTTCATTGTTTCCAAAAAAATCAGATGGCTCATAAGCAACCCTGGCACTGGAAGAATAGATGAATCCCTTCATCTTCTTCTCCTCCGGATTGCTGATCTCAAAACTGCCCCTGAATGACTCCCCCTTTTTAACCAGAACCCGGATTTCATCAATAGAAATTATCATGGTGGGAGCTTTATATTCAAAAATACCATTTAGTAATTGTTCAATTCTTCTTTTCAAAGGATTCACCTGCACTTTATTTAATCTATGAAGAGTATAACACTTTAGGTATATGACGCGCAACTGTCTAAACGACAATTTGTTTTTGTTTTAGACATTTTTAAGGATTTCGAGACAGCTAAGATATTGGTGCTTTCCCTCAACTTTCCATCAACTTCCTCTTAATTTTTTCTGAACAATTGTGAACTTAACGTGAACTGCATTGTTCTAAACCTTCCATTATGATATAATTTTCTTGATTTAGAGGAGCTTAAGAAAAGTAACTGCATACGAATTATGAAAAACTTTATGCAACGGGAGGAACCTTTTACGTGAATGCAAAAAAGAGCAGTAAACATCTCTGGATTATTCCAGTATACGGCATTTTTTATCTGCTGTCGTTTTCCTTTCTGGAGAGTCATGTGGTTGACCACCGGGAAATTATTCAATCCCGTTTAGACGACCTGATCCCTTTTTCAGAAATTTTTATCATTCCTTATTTTCTGTGGTTTTTTTACATAGCCGCAACTGTAACTTATTTTGCCCTGTTTCAAAAAAACATAAAAGATTACTATCATCTCCTTGCTACTCTTGCAATTGGAATGACGCTGTTTTTAGTAATCTCTCTGATTTGGCCCAATGGCCACACACTGCGCCCCAGGAGCTTTGAGCGGGACAATATTTTTGTTGATTTAGTCCGGTATCTTTATACGATTGATACCCCTACCAATATTTTCCCCAGCATCCATGTATTTAATTCCGTGGCATGCTGTACCGCAATTGGCAGCAGCAGTGTACTGAAAAAACATAAGGTCTTACAGGCATGCGTATTATTACTGACAGTCTCCATTGTATTATCAACGGTTTTCTTGAAACAGCATACGATCATTGATGTCATCGCCGCACTGGCTCTGAACCTGATCTGCTACCAGCTGATTTACAAATACCAGACGATACTGGCTTTTGTAAAAGCACTGGGTGAAAAAAGAAAGAAAAAGATTTTTCGCTCCGACTCATTTTAGAGCGTGTTTGAAAAATGCTTTCTGACCTTATAATAATGAAGTTGAAAAGAATCCGAAAAGATGTTTCGCCCTCCGGCGATTCCATCCTTTCGGATTCTTTTTTCCTCTATTTCAAAATTTTCTTTAATTCATCCATAAATGTATTCACATCTTTAAATTCCCGATATACCGACGCAAATCTCACATAAGCCACCGGATCCAGTTCCTTTAACTTGTCCATGACTATCTCGCCGATTAAGGTACTTTCAATCTCTCTGTCTTCTCTGTTGAAAACTTCCGTTTCTGCCGCATCTATCATTTCATTTATTTTAAGAACCGGTATGGGTCTTTTGTAACATGCCCGAAGTACACCCGCTTCTATTTTGGAACGGTCATACTGTTCTCTGTTCTGATCTTTTTTAATTACAATTAAGGGAATGGTTTCCACTTTTTCATAAGTCGTAAAACGTTTCTGGCATTCATCACACAGCCTGCGCCGTCTGATGGAATTATTATCATCTGCCGGCCTGGAGTCTACAACTCTTGTATTGTCCTGATTGCAAAATGGACACTTCATATATTTACCTCCTTATCTACTCCACCCGGGCATATCTCCCCTGCCCATTTTATGTAGTATGCATTTTCTGTTTTGAGTATATCCAATCCCTTAATCCCTGTCAATCAATTTTATTAAAAAACCGCGCTGATTTTACGAATATTCCTCAAAGATGCGCAATATAATGTAAAAATATATAACTGGGGAACTTTTATGCGTATTTGTGAGTTAAAACAAAAGGAAGTTATTAATGTATGTACCTGCGGCTGTCTTGGCTGCGTCAGCGATGTGGATATCGACCCACGTACCGGACGCATTCTCTTCTTAATTGTTCCGGGCCCTGGGAAAATCTGCTCCTTTTTAGGCAGGGATACCGAATTTATCATTCCCTGGGAATGTGTTACGCAAATCGGGACAGATATCATCCTGGTGGAAGTTGATGAAGAAAAAATAAAAAAAAGGTGCGAATAGTGCTGCTATCGTTTCTGGCCGGATGGAGCACTAGGACTGTTTTACGATGTAAAACGATACCCTACTCCCACTTCTGTCAGAATAAATCTGGGATCGGCAGGATCCTTTTCGATCTTTCTTCGAAGAGTTGCCATGAACACTCTCAGATTCCCGGGTTCAATGCCTTCTGTATACCCCCAGATCTGATGAAGAATATAATTATGGGTAAGGACCTTGCCCCTGTTTTCAATTAATAAATTCAGAATCTTAAACTCTATTGGAGTCAGATGGATTTCTTTTTCATCGATCAGAACCTTATGTGCTTCGTTATCCACCGTGAGATAATCACACCGGAAGATTTCTTCCTGGACTTTTTCCACACCTCCGGTGCGTTTACGAAGTGCAGCTCTGACTCTAGCCATCAACTCTCCCATATAAAAAGGTTTTGTTACATAGTCATCGGCTCCCGCATCCAGTGCCCGTATCTTCTCTTGTTCTTCTTGCCGTGCAGAAACAACAATTATGGGCACTTCGGATACTTCCCTGACTTTCTCAATGACCTGCATGCCATCTCCGTCCGGAAGTCCCAGATCTAAAATGATCATATCGGGACGGTTGGCATAGAACAGGCTTACGGCATCCTGTACTTCTTTTGCCACACAGTACCGGTACCCCTCTTTCTTCAGGCTCATTGAGATAAAGTTAATAATGTATTTATCATCTTCCACTATTAGTATATTTTTCTTATCTTCCATCTGCATTCACCCTTTCTGCATGTAACCAAAATGTCAGTCTGGCGCCTCCGCCCGGTTTATTCTCTGCCCATATTTCACCGCCGTGTTCTGTGACCACTGCCTTACAGATCGCCAGCCCCAGGCCTATGCCCTGCTTTTGTTTGGAGTCGCCGCTTGCAGATGTAACAAATTCATCAAACAGCTTTCCCATCATATTTTCCGCTATGCCTTCCCCATCATCTTCAACCTGTATAAAGACTTTCTTGTTACGGAAGCTGGCAAGGACCGATATGCGCCCACCCTCTTTTGTGTGCTTCATTGCATTATCCAGGAGATTGATCATTACCTGAACCATCATCTTCCCATCCATTTTCGCCACGATCACCTCATCCGGAAGGGAGACTGTAAATTTCCGTTTTTGATGCAGGTCTCTGATATGGCTTGCCGCCTCATAGATAATATCATCGATTACTTCCGGCTGTTTATTAATGTGAAGGCTGCCGCTTTCAATTTTGGTCATATTCAGAATATTTTCCATCATTTTCATAAGCCACAGCGCCTGCTCATTAATATCAGCCGCAAGTATCTGGATGTTGTCCTTCTCTAATTTCTCAGAATCCAGAATCAAACCGCAGTCACCAATAATTCCCGTCAGGGGTGTTCGAAAATCGTGGGAAATACTGCGCAGCATGCGGCTTTTCATATGTTCCCGTTCCATCTCCACTTTGATCTGCTCCTGCTGCTGGTAGACCAGTTCACGATCCAGTGCAATTCCAATCTGGTTTGCCGCCGTCTTGATCAAAAGTTCCTGTTCTATGGAGAGCCCCTGATTCCGGTTATATACTTTTAGCACACCCAACTGTTTTTCCAACCCGATTATGGGCACCATCATATAATCACCGAACCTGTGATTTTTATCCCGCAGCTCCACACTTTTGTCTCCGATCAGTTCCACTTCACTTTCAAACTTCGTATGTTCAAAGATATAGCGGATTCCAAGCCGAACGATATTTTCTTTTCCCGTAACATTGATAAAGCTTTTAGACATTTCATGTAAAAGCCTTGCAGCCTGTTCATTTTTCTGTGCAATCAGCAGCTGCTTCTGGAATTTTACAGTCAAATTATAAGAAATAAGGGATGCGATCAGAAAAATGATAATCAGGACAATATCATTAATATCTGCAATCTGAAACGTATGCAGCGGAGCCGTAAAGAAGAAGTTGAATGACATGACACTGATGAAAGAAACTGCAACTCCATACTGGTAGCCATTGGTATATGCCGTTGTAAGGAGAACTCCGATCATATAAATCATCAAAGTATTTTCTTTTGCAATTCCTGCACTGTTTAACAGAACGGAAAAAAGAGTCGTACCTGCAACAATAGCCACGACTCTGCCAATATATTTCAAATGCTGAAGATATATTTTTTTATCCATTCCAAACCTCTTTGCCGACTGGTGAATTTTCCGATTCCTTCTTTCTTCCTATTCTAACATGTTATTGGATATTTGCCAATATCCTGTCAATATCATTTCTCTGCCCGATAATCATCAGATGCTCATTGCCGGTCAGGACATAATCTGCATGGGGCAGTAATTTAACATCCCGTTCAACCTTGATTCCCAGAATGCTCACATGATATTTGGCACGGACATCCACCTGTTTGATACTCTTGCCAACCCAGGACGGAAGCGGCGGGATCTCTAAAATGGAATACCCTTCTGTCAACTCCACATAGTCAAATACGTGATTGGCACTATGGCGAACTGCAATCTTCTCAGCGATATCACGGTCCGGATAAACGACCTCATCTGCTCCGTTTCGAAGAAGGAACTTGGCATGAATATCCCTGTTTGCTTTGCTGACAACATATTTGCCGCCCATTTCTTTTACCAGGCTGGTAATCTCCAGGCTGCTCTGGAAATTAGAACCGATGCAGATAAAACACAGGTCGAAATTACTGATTCCAAGGCTTTTTAAAACCTCCTCATTGGTACAGTCGCCCACCTTTGCCGTCGTTGCATAGGGAAGAAGATCCGATACCTTATCTTCATCCTTATCGATAATCATAACCTCATTATTCATTTTTGAAAAATTAATACATAAATGATGTCCAAATCTGCCCATTCCAATGATTAGTATTGTCTTCATATTTGTATCACCTGCTCCTTTATCCTATGGTAATTTGTTCAACCGGCTGAACTACCGGCGTTGTTTTCTTATTTCCCCGTAATGACAATGCAAACGACAAACTGCCGATTCGCCCGCAGTACATGAGGAAAATAATGATTATCTTTGAAAATGCATTTAAATCCCTGGTAATTCCCGTAGACATTCCAACGGTACCAATTGCTGAAAATACCTCAAGCAAAACATCTGACATTGGTATCGGCTGTATAGCAGTGATCAGTATAACGGCACCGATCGACAGAAACAGGTTGGTGCACAATACGGCGCTTGCTTTCTTAATCACATCATCACTTAATCTTCTGCCATAGATATTACAACAGCGGTTCTGTGTAATATTTTCCCTTAAATAGAAGATCATAACTACCAGAGTAGTCGTTTTGATGCCTCCTGCGGTAGACCCCGGGCTTCCGCCGATGAACATCAGTACAATGGTGAGCAGCTTGCTGCTGTCCTGAAGTGCTGCCGTATCCACCGTATTAAAGCCTGCAGTTCTCGCCGTAACCGAGCTGAACAGGGAACTTAATATTTTACCGCTGGGTGACATATCACTGATGAGATGACTGTTTTCGAATAAGTAAAATAATACTGCCCCTCCGAATATCAAAACAAACGTTGCCGATATTACAATTTTCGTATGGAGTTTATATTGCCGGAATTTCCATTTATGAGTCCATACATCATCCCATACCAGAAAGCCGATACCTCCCACAACGATTAATGTCATAATCGTCAGGTTTATAATCCAGTCATCATAATACCCTGTAAAGGAAGCATAGGGGATTTCTTTTCCCATCAGATCAAATCCGGCATTACAGAATGCGGAAATGGAATGGAATATCCCGTAAAAACTGCCCCGCAGCACTCCAAACTCCGGTATAAACCGAATGCTTAATAAGATCGCTCCCAGCCCTTCAAAAAAGACCGTACCAATAATAATCTTTTTAGCCAGACGTACAATACCGCCAATCTGCATGGTATTTACACTTTCCTGCAGAATCCCTCTGGTTCTAAGTCCTATTTTTCTTCTTAATATAATAGAAAAAAATACGCCTATGGTCATGAAGCCCAGTCCACCGATCTGAATCATACCAAGGATAACCAGCTGTCCAAACAATGACCATTTTTCCACTGTATTATTCACAACCAGTCCGGTAACGCAGGAAGCTGAAGTTGCTGTAAAAAAAGCATCCAGGAAATTCGTCATCTGGCCATCCTTGCTGGAAATCGGAAGGGTCAAAAGAAGAGCTCCCGCCAATATGATGGTAAGAAACCCAACTGCAATCATCTGGGTTTGAGTTAATCTTTTATACAATAGCTTCAGCATTTTATTTATGTCCTTTCCATCTGGAGCGTGTTTAAAATTGCTTTTCCACAGCTTACGCTCTTATATGCACTTTAAAATTTTAACAAAAAATCATCCTGCTGCAAGTTCTAATTATAATAAACTATCCGTTAAGGCGGTGATAATTTATCTGTTTTCTATATTAAAAATGCATATATATTAATGATTTTCCATTAAGATTGTATTAAGATAAAGTAGTAAAATGCTAACTCATGAAACCTTTCTGTTTTTACTGATATTTTTATTATTTCCTGGAATTATAAATGAATGCAAAACGCTTCCATTTATCCGGTGTTTCTTCCTATTTAATAGTTCTTTGTTTCTATATTTTGTGTTTTCTGCCTGCCATCATCCTGGCAAGTTCTAAGATTGTGCCCTTTTTTTCTTTACACTTTTTCCCATCCAGATAAAGGCTTTTCATTTCTGCCTGCGTGATATTGTCTTTGTTAAGTTTTAACAGATCCCGGTCCGACACCATGAAGTTTGCCCGTTTTCCCACTTCTAATGTCCCCAATTCCTTTTCTTCCCCCAGCATTTTCGCCGGGTTCCTGGTATAGGTACAAAGGGCCTGGTACATGTTCAAGGATTCTTCCGGTATGGTATAATCAATCATACCAAGCATCTGGATAAAGGGATTGATACTCTGTACCGGAGCATCACTGGAGCCGCAGATGCAGATTCCATTTTCCATCAACGTGCGAAGTGGAATCTGCTGCCGGATCACGCTGTCCGTCAATGCCTGCTTGTAGCTTTTCAAATAATATTGATCCATCCAGGCAAAACCTGGCTGTACGACCAATGCCAAGTTCTTATCCATAACGCGCTTTACAGCTTCTTTTGAGGGAAATTCAAAATGATCTATGCGGTGCATCCGCCTCGGGCAAAAACGGTCATAACCGTCCAGCAGAATGTCTATTGCCTTTTCCCCTATTGCATGGCTGCTGATTTGGAATCCTGCCGCGTCTGCTTCTATTAATTTTTCAGTGATTTCTTCTGCTTTATAATAGCAGTCGCTGCACTTATTTGAGTCTTTATAAGGGCTGTAAAACGCTGCACTGCGGGAACCAACTGAGCCGTCCATTTCCCATTGTCCGCATCCTCCAACCCGGGGTGTCTTCTGATATCTGCGGTATGAACGAGCCTTGTTTAAGTCCATAAACTGGGGATAGAGGCGTACACCAATTTCCATATGGGACGCTATTTTAGCCAAAAGCTCTGTTTGTTTATCCCTTTTTTCATCCCCATTTCCATCCATTGCACAGACGGTGCCGATTCCATATTTTATACAGAGATTGGTAAAGCTTCCAACACCTCTTGCCCAGGCAGCAGGCGTCACTGATTTTCCAATCAGCTCCATCACCGGTCCCTGGATATTTTCGTGGTCTATGCCTGTCAGAATCCCGGTATGACCCTCTTTGTAAATATGCAGTTCTTTTAGCAGTGCTGTTGACATGCTGCTGCTGTGCCCGTCTATATTGTAAACAACGATTTTTTTTCCATCTGCCCAGTCATCCAGTTCCTGTCTGTTGGGAAGCCGCTTTTCTGCCATCGCGGAGGCAATGTATTGATTCGCCACAAGTATGTTTTGTCCGGTTCTCTTCCTGCATTCTTCCCTTATCAGCTTTCCTGCAGCTCCCAGATTATCGGGAGATATTCTGCCGTTTTGAATATGGCACACCGTAATACTGTCTGCACCCAGCACCATGGTATACATCAGATGCAGATGCCCATCTGTCATTGACGGATAGATATGCGCGCCCTCCAGGGAAATCTCTTTTTCATACCCATGTGGTTTTAAATCGCCAAGATAGCTGATTTTGCCATCGGTAACTCCCATATAACGGTAACTCTCCCCTTCTTCTTTCAGAGTATGGAATGTTCCGTCCTGAAAGAGACATTGTGTAATTCTCATTGTATTCATTCTGCAATCACCTTCCGGACTTTTTTCTGACAGATTTATCTGTCTGCCTGTTCTATTATACCCGCCGAAGCAGAAAGCGTAAAGGTCTATTCTACGGGGTATCAGACGGAAAGGAGCCACTGCCTGTACATGATACACAGACAATGGCCCGTTAGCTATGAAACGATTATTTTACGGTAACTTTCTTAATTGCACTATAAGATCCATAATAGGTCTTATGATTTAGAGGATACACGGTACACCTGATATCCGCTTGCTCCTGCTGTTTTCTTCCATTTCGCCGCTGCATTTTTACTTCCTGCTTTTACAGATACAGGAAACTTTCAAGCTTATACCCCTTGCATACCGCAGACAGGTCTGCGGTACTGCTTCAATAGAAAGTATGGAACGCTTTTTGTTCCATACTTTATCCTTCATTACTTCCAGGCTTGCCTGAGGGCTGATAACATCAAAGATTAATTCATCCCTTTTCCAAAAACGGTATCGCATTTCACAGCTTAAGCTCTCTTTCACTGCCCTGCCCATGCTGCCCTTGACTGGAGCTTTCAGATCAGAGGGATTCTGCTTAATGACTTCGGCATGAAGCCAGTATTTACCCTGGCGGATCAGTGCCTCCTGATCGTTAAAAATCAGGATTCGAACCCCCCGGTAGGTAGCCAGCCGATACTCTTTACCACCATGCATTATACAGCAGATACATCCGGTAAAACTTCCTTTTAAAAAAGGTATTTTTGCCAGAGACAGCATCAGGTCTCCGGCGGCACCGCCATTCCAGCTGCACGCAGTCCAAAAATATTCACTTGGGAAACTGCTTCCCCAGTCTTTTTCTATATAACCGGTACCGCCTGAAAAATCATACCTGTGTCCATTAACAACAACCGTTCCCGTCAATTCATGATGCATGCTGAGTACACCATGATTACACTGCATAAACGGCGCAAACCGAAACGGTCCCATTATGTCCTTTCTGGGAGTTCTCAGTTCACCGTATCTTATCTTTCCGATCACCCTTAAGTCCTTCGTTTTAATATCCAGTATGATTCCTTTTTCGGAAAAGGTGTTTTTTCCGATCCGGCAATAAAAGTTTATAGGACTGGCATAAAAGTACTCAGCCGGAAACTCTGTGTAAAAGGATTCATCATTGGTTATAACCTGAATGGAAGCCGAACGGTTTCCTTGTTCATCGATGTGAAAAGCCGGGATAAAACTTAAGGATTCGCTCCCCGCCTGATGCTTCAAATACCATCCTTCAAAAAAACTTTTTTTCTTTTTCTCCCCATGGAAACTTTTTCTGGGTATAGTCAGATACTGCCGGATCTTTTTCATTTTTATTCCCCTTTTTGTATTTACTCCGTACTTAGATTCTCTTGTGCCGGATTGTCTATGAGGTTCCCTTTGTAATCAAACCGGGATCCGTGACAGGGACAGTCCCAAGACAGTTCATCCGGGTTCCATTCTAACTGGCATCCCAGATGGGGACATCTGGTATCCACGATAAATACTTCCCCTTCTGCATTTTTATAGACACCGGCTTTTTTCCCTTCGTATTCTACAATCCCGCCATGTGACAGCGGAAGTTCTTCGATATTCTCTTTGGGTATCTTAAGATTTTCATACAAAATGCCCTTTGCTGCCTTATATCCATCCGTAACTACATTCTTAGCAGAAGCAGACAGGTGGAAACGCTGGGGAGAAAATACCTCCATAAAAGGATTTTCCCGCTTCATAATCAAATCGGATATCAGCATTGCGGAAACCATAGAGGAAGTCATTCCCCACTTTCCAAATCCAGTTGCTACATACCAGTCCGGAGTCTGGCTGGAATACTGCCCGATATAGGGAATCCCATCCAAAGTCATACAATCTTGTGCAGACCAGGAAGCGAATACACGGCTTTCGGGCCAGTATTTAGAAGCTTCTTCCCACAGTTTCTGATAACATCCTCCTGCTTTATTTTCCCCTGTACGGTGACCGCTGTCTCCAATTAAAAGCAGGTCCTCGTAATTGCGGTAAGAAAAGCTGTTATCTTTATCAACTCCCAGATACATACCGTCTAAACGGACTGCATTTTCAAGAGCCAGTACATAGCTTCTCTCCTGGTGCATCCGCATAAAATAATATCCCGGAACATTGATAAACGGGTAATGTGTGGCAAATACAATCTGTTCCGCATGGATTACATAGGAGTCGGTAACAATCTCCCGTCCCTCCACACTTTTTACTTTTGTATTTTCGTAAATCGTAAGTTCTTTTATTATTGCATCCAGAAATTCTAACGGGTGAAACTGCGCCTGACCATAAAATTTTGCTGCTCCTGCAACTGGGTAGGGCAGTTCTGTCTGGGTCGTGAATTCTGCGTGTATCCCCAATTTCTGTGCCGCTTTAACCTCTGCTTCCAGACTCTCAGATTTGGATACCGAATAAAGATAGGACGGCAGTTCCTGAAAATGACAGTGAATCTGATATTTATCAATCAGATTTTGATAAGCCTTGATCGCTTTCTGATTTGCAAGTGCATATTGTCTCGCCTTCTCAATCCCCAGTTCACTAATCAGCTTGTGGTAGATCAGGTTATGAGAGGATGAAATCTTAGCAGTTGTATTCTTCGTCTGCCCGCTTCCTACCCTGGATGCTTCAAATACAATTACTTTTTT
The DNA here is from genome assembly GCA_018365455.1 of Clostridiales bacterium. Lineage (GTDB taxonomy): Bacteria > Bacillota > Clostridia > Lachnospirales > Lachnospiraceae > Robinsoniella. Next base: position 99,100 of record JAGZJZ010000021.1, on the reverse strand, counting down.
GCCTTCCTGCTGTAGAAAATATGCAATTAATATCCCTGCCATACCTCCGCCGATTACAGCCACCTCTGTTTCCAGGTTATCCGCAAGGGACGGCATCGCTGTTACTTCTGCTGTTTTACTCCAAATAGATTCCATGTGCTCACCTTCATGCCTGATATTATGGGGAACTACCCCACCTAATTTATCTCAAATAGTTCTTCATGCTCTTTAATGCATTCTTTTCCAGACGGCTTACCTGGGCCTGGGATATATTAATCTCATTTGCTACTTCCATTTGTGTTTTTCCCTGGAAGAACCGCAGTTCGATAATATGCCTTTCCCGTTCATTCAGCCTTTTAATCGCTTCATTTAAGGAGATGGATTCCACCCAGTTTTCTTCTTTATTCTTCTTATCACTGATCTGGTCCATTACATAAAGAGTATCTCCGCCTTCCGTATAAACCGGATCATAAAGGCTGACCGGACTCTGGATCGCATCCATGGCAAATACAATATCTTCTTTTGCAATTCCAATCTCATCAGCAATCTCATTAATGGTAGGCTCCTTTAAATGCTTTTTCATATAGCCTTCTTTTGCATAAATTGCCTTGTAAGCCGTGTCTCTAAGCGACCTGCTTACCCTGATCGAATTATTATCCCTTAAGTATCTGCGGATCTCGCCGATGATCATCGGAACCGCATAAGTAGAAAATTTTACATTTAAGGTGGAGTCAAAATTATCAATCGCTTTAATCAGGCCAATACAGCCTATCTGAAACAAATCATCCGCATTTTCATTGCTGCTTGAAAAACGTTTAATTACACTTAATACCAACCTTAAGTTTCCTTTGATGTATAGTTCTCTTGCTTCTTCATCGCCCTCCTGAATCCGGGCAAAAAGTGCATCTTTTTCTTCGTTGTTTAAAAGGGGAAGCTTTGATGTATTCACACCACAAATTTCTACTTTATTAAGAGCCATAACGTTCATCCTCCTATTAATTTGTTTAATAGAATGATTCACATTATGGCTCTCAAATATTCAGATATCAAAAAAATTATGTCAACTTTTAGCCCTTGACAAATTTATTTCCGCGGGCAACGACCATAACGGAGAACAAAAACCCTGCTGCAAACAGCGGGGTTTTTGACTCTGGGGGTGATAATTTTCCATCATCCGATGTCATAAACGCTTCTAAGCCGTAGTTTATCCGGCTTTCCGCTGATTATCCTGATCCGCTTTTCTCCGGCGTTCATATCAAAATAATTATCGGATAATATAAGGTCTTCCATCTGGTTTAAAATCTCCACATTTTTTGCATATGTTTTTGCTGTCACGATGATTTCCCCATCCTCCACCCGGCATGTAAGCTGGGGATCCTGGTATTTAAAATATTTGGGAAGCGAAAAAATCACCGTTCCCTCTGATATAACTTCTCCATTTTTCAGCAGCTGATAGCTGACATATTCTGTAAACATATCTATCTTGGGAAGCTCTTGCTTGTCCAGCCATATGCTTGTCAGTGCCGGGACCGTAATATCACATGTCTCTTCTCTTAGTACCGCAGCACCGGCGTCTCTCAACTGCCATTGAACCGTTACGTTTTCTTCCTCTCTTGTTTCATTTGCAACATTTAAATGAATTGACTTTTTTATCTGATAATGCTCCCGGTTCATATCGGCATCCTGCGTTAAAAGACCTTCTTCCTCACAGGAAATCATCAGTGGATTAAAAAACCGTTTTGCATAATAATGAAGCGCTTTCCATCTCTGGCAGTAATCAATGGATGCCCAGGATGCCACCGGCCAACAGTCATTGAGCTGCCAGTAAATCGCTCCCATACAGCGCCCTCTGTTTCGCCTGAAATGCTCCACACCATAACGGATCGCATCTGCCTGAAGTAATTGGGAGGCGTAGATTACCGTTTCAAAACTGTAGGGATATCGGTAGGTCTGTTGGAGATAATTCATAATCTTCCCATTTGCACCGAAATTTCTCTGATGCTTTTCCATTACATAGGAAAAGATATTCAGATCTCTGGGATCATCGGTTATCGTTTCTATGGTACGGACACTTGGAAATGACTGAAAACCAAATTCGGAAGCGTATCGGAAATAATGCTTCCGGTATTCGGAAAATGGTTTATTACCATGCCAAACTTCCCAGTAGTGCACATCTCCCCTGTTTGGATCATTTGGTTCATCAAAAGATCCCCCCGAGGAAGGACTTGCAGGCCAGTAAAATGTATTCGGATCATATTCTTTTAAAAGTTCTGGTATGATACGTTCGTACATTAGAATATAGTCCCTTACTTCCGAGTGTCTGCTCACCCAGTTGCCTTCTTTGACAAACAGCTCCATCTCGTTGTTACCGCACCACAGCCCAAGTGATGCATGATGACGCAATCTCTTAATATTATCGATAAATTCCTGACGGATATTCGCTTCAAACTCCGGTGTAAGATCATACACGGCACAGGCAAACATAAAGTCCTGCCACACTATAAGCCCCAATTCATCGCAGATATCATAAAACCAGTCTTCGGGATAGTATCCGCCTCCCCAGACACGTACCGCATTGAAGTTCGCCGCTTTGCACTGTTCCAGAAGATTTCTCGTTGTTTTACTGTTCACTCTTCCAAGGAGATGGTCTTCGGGAATATAATCTGCTCCCATTGCAAAAATAGAAATCCCGTTTACCCGGTGTGCAAAACAGGAACCCCACTGGTCTTTTTCAATATGCATGGTCATGGTTCTAAGCCCGACTCTGCGTTTCCAGGAATCCGTCACGGTATCACCGGTTTTTTGAGTAACTTCCAGTTCATATAAATCCTGAGCACCATATCCGTTTGGCCACCATAGCTGGGGCTCTTCAATAGTGATTACATTCGGTGAATTATAATAGTCCCTGGAATTACCATGGGGATCTGTCACCTTCACTTCATATGTAGTTTCAAGGCTGTCACGCTTATCTTCTTCCACCCGGATCTGAAGACGAACTTTCCCTTCCTGGTGAATCTGGGTAATATAAACGCTGTCAATCCGGGCACGGTCAACGCCAATCAGCCTGACCGGTCTAAATATACCCGCATCCGGCAGGTGTGCGCCCCAGTCCCATCCAAACATACAATGCGCCTTTCGGATATGGACAAATCCATCCATAGCGTCTTCAGATCCCCTTGTGGGAGAGGTTGCAAATGCTTCCCGGATATACTTCAAAGGGGAATGCAGCACTACATGCAGTTCATTGTCCTGTCCCGGGTTTAACAGCTTCTTTACGTCAAATTCCCAGATTCGGTGCATATTATATGCCGATCCAGCCAGTTCTCCATTTACATAAACATCAGCAATGGTATCCAGCCCGTCAAACCGTAGTAATACCCTTTCTTTTTCATACACTCCGGAATCCACCTGGAACATGGTGCTGTACTCATAGTCATATTCCATAAGTTTTAGCGCCTTTTCCTCATTGTCTTTCCAGAATGGATTTTCCATTTCCCCGTTTAAAAGTAAATCGGTGTAAACCGTACCCGGTACAACACCAGGCAGCCATTCCCCTTCTCCCAGCCTTCGCATTCTGAAGTTATCCTGTAACATCTGTGTAACCATAGGTTTTTCCTCCTGAATTATATTTTGTAAACCCTGTAACCCTTCGTTCTGTTTTTGTTAATACTTATATTATAAACCAAGTTTACTAATACCTCAATGGTACTTTATCTTGATTCAGGAGAAATTTGGAGGCTTTGCCTTTTACATAGGGTTATTTTGCCACTTTCCCCTTCCATTCGTCAATCTGCCTCTGCATTTCATCAATTACCTTCTGTAATCCTGTCGCCTCCAGCTTTTTCTGCAGCTCCGGCAGATATTCAGAAGGATCAACACTTCCGGTGAACAGGGAAGGTCCGAACTCATCCAGAATATTCCGGAATCCTGCAATCTCCGTACTTACCGGTTCAGAATCAAAATCAAACCCAAAGGAGGGAGCATTAACCGCCTGGTCGTTAAACTCTTTAAACGTACTCCATTTATCTGCTGGCTCCGTATCCTGCACATAAGTATTGAACATTCCACCCTGAATCCAGTAAGGAACGGAGTAATCTTTTCTTTTTTCTTCAATCAGTTTTACTTTATTGTCATATACATATGACTTTCCTTTCACGGCCTCTTTCTCTTCTGCCGATACCGGAACCTTTTCATAATGTACACCTTCAATTCCATAATTCAGGAGATTTCTCAAATATTCATCCGTGTTGACCAGATTTAAAAATGCCACTGCTTTTTCAGGGTATTTGCAGTTCTTTGATATTGCTGTCAGGGAACCTCTGGCTGAAGCATTGGTAACCTGCATATCCATAATGGGTGAAGTTGCTACTTCATATCCAAGGTCTCTTCCCCAGACTACTTCTGCATAGGGCTGGCCATCTCCTTTTGTCACGAACCGTTTCACTGATTTGTCATCTGTTGCAGTTGCGGCATCTTTATTGATATACCCCGCCAGATAATACTTTCTTAATGTCTCCAATGTACTTTTCATCTGATCTGTTTCAAACAGGTTTTTCACCGTCAATGACTCATCCCCATACTCAATTCCTACAGGATCCTGAATTTTATCCATATAGGTGGGGGCAGTAAAGCTCTTAATCAAATATAAGGGTACCACTTCCGGTTCTTTTTCCTTAATTAGCTTCAGCCATGGCTCCAGATCTTCTAATGTATGGATATCTTCAACCGGTATATCATATTTATCCACATATTCTTTGGTAAATACCCACATTGGATAGCTACCGATCTCTTTTTCATTTGGAACACCATAGGTTACACCGCCTATCTTAGCCGCATCCCAGAACCGTTTATCAATTTTCTCATACATTTCTTTTCCTTCTTTTTGAAGGTAATCGTCAAGAGGCAGGAATGCACCCTTTTGAGCCATCTGTAGGTAATCATTTGCCCAGGAACTGGTAAATGCCATGTCCCAGTTATCCCCTGTATTAATGACTACCTGCATCTTCTGGTTATAATCACCCCAGCCGATATTGTTGATCTTGATCTCCACCCCTATTTTTTCTCTTGTATACTCATTTACTTTTTCCAGCACCTGAGGGGTATCTTTCTGCGCATCCCCATCCTGATACCATATGAGTGTTACCACATCTTCCCCGTCTGTTCCTTTTGCTGTTTCCTTACTTCCACACCCCGAAACCATGCCCAGAACCAGCGCTCCTGCAGTGATAATTGCTGCTGCTTTTTTGATTTTATTTAATTTCATAATTCCTGTCCCTTTCTTCGTCCACAGCCATGTGGTTATTTACATTTCTACACGTATCAATCGTCTTTTTCATTCCCGCGAGCGATAACCGGAGCAGAAGCAAAGAACAATTGCCCCGCTGCTCGCAGCGTTATAAATTCGATGTTGACTATTCTTTTACTGCACCAATCGTCAACCCATTGATAAAATATCTCTGGAAGAATGGGTAAGCAAAGATAATTGGCAAAGTGGAAATTACCACGATTGCCATTTTGATGGTCTCTTTAGGCAGATTGGCTGCTGCCTGTATCCCGTCAACACCCATCATGGATTTATTGCTTGCCAGCCAGTCAATGGAATTTTCGATCTGTATCAGCAGGTATTGCAGCGGCATGATTTCTTTCCCGTCCAGATACATCATGGCGCAAAACCAGTCATTCCAGTATGCAAGGGTGAGAAATAAACCTATTGTAGCAAGCCCCGGCAGTGCCATTGGGATCACAATTTTGAAGAAAAGTTTCCATTCGGATGCCCCGTCTATTTTCGCAGATTCAACAACTGCATCCGGAATACTGGTCTTAAAAAAGGTGCGCAGCACAATGACATTAAATGTATTCAGACATAGCGGTAAAATCAATGCCCATACCGTATCTTTCAGCATCAGGAATTTAGAAACAACTAAATAATTTGCAACCATTCCGCCGCTGAACAGCATTGGCACTGTAATTACCAAAGTAAAAAACTTTCGGTAAGCGTAAGTTTTTCTGGAAAGGGCATATGCATATGTACCTGTCAGTAAAAGGCCGATAATCGTTCCGATTACAGTAACAAAAATGGTAACTCCATAGCTGCGTATGATATTTTCACCTGCACTGATGATGTATTGATATGCATAAAGGCTCAGTTTTTCCGGAAAGAACTGATAACCATTCACAGCCAGAATTTTTTCATCCGTAAAAGAAATGATCATAACAAAAATAAACGGTATGACACAAAACAGGGAGAGTGCACTCAGAATAATGTTAAAGACTACATTGGCGGGTTTCTTCACTTTGTTATATTTACACTGTTCTGCTTCTATTTTCTGTATCTTTTTCTCAAGTTTCGCTTCATTATATCCGGCAAACATTTTATTCCCCCCTTAAAATAGTGCATTATCGCTGTCCACTTTGGAAACGATTTTATTTGCAGCCATAATCAATACAAATCCTACCGTTGACTGGAACAATGCCGCTGCAGAACTCATACCAATCTCTCCATTAGCGCGCAGCGCCCTGAAAATATAGGTATCCAGAACATTCGTCACGTCGAACAGCGCACCTGAATTTTTCGGCAGCTGGTAGAAAAGGCCAAAATCTGCATTGAATATTTTTCCGATTGACATGATTAATAAAATAGTTATGACTGGTTTTAACAGGGGTAACGTGATGAATTTGATCTGCTGCCACTTTGTTGCTCCATCCAGGACTGCAGCCTCATAATATGTCTTATCTATCCCGCAGATCGATGCCAGGTAGACCACCGTATTGTATCCGATTCCTTTCCATTGGCTCATCAGGATAATCAGAAATGGCCACCAGGATTTTTCTGTATACCAGGAAATCCCTTCTTTTCCATATTGCTGCAGGATATTGTTGATAAAACCTTTTTCCGGGTTTAAGAATGCGAAAAGACAGTAGCTGACCACAACCCAGGATAAAAAATATGGCAGGAACATGGCGCTTTGATAAATCTTAGCCATGCCTTTGTTACGGATCTCATTGAGCAGCAGGGCTACCAGAACCGGAAGCACCACTCCCAGTATGATAAATACCAGATTATACAAGACTGTATTTAAAAATACTCTGGCTGCATCCCCGCTTGCGAACAGGAATTTAAAATTTTCAAATCCTACCCATTCACTCTCAATCAGACTTTTAAAAAACCCGCCGTTGTCTGCTATTCGGAACTTTTTAAAAGCAACTAAAATCCCAAACAGCGGCAGATAGGTAAACAGCAGAAACCATATGCCGCCCGGCAGGCTTAAAAACAACAGCTCTTTATTCGCTTTTAAACGGCTTATAAATTTCCCATTTTTGTTTCCCATGTTATTCCCTCCCTTGTTATTTGATACCTTTACTATATCATTTAACAGAATTGGAATATAGTTGAAAACTTTTAGGTTTCTTGTACTTTTTCTAGAGCGTGGTTTAAAACTGCTTTATGTCCCGATATCTTCCCGGCTAATATTTCTTTATTTCTCGCAGGGATGCTGGAGACACCCCATAACACTGCTTGAATTTACGGTAGAAGTAACTGGTATCCGGATAACCTACTTCCTTTGCAATATCATTTATGCGCATATTGGTACTTAAAATCAGATCTTTCGCCTTACTGTTTTTGGTATTGCTCAGATATTGTGCAAAAGAACAGCCTACCTCTTTCTGGAAAACCTGTCCCAGATAAGATGTATTCATGTGATATTTATAAGCAAGTGTCTTCAGATTCATATCTTCCCGATAATTCTCTCTGACCTCTGCCAGAATTTGCTTAATCACAGGCGTGTAATGGGATTCTTCCGTATGGATGCTGTCAATGATATCCATAATTTCCCCGCTGAAAACAGATTTTATCTGAACAATATCTTCCGCATGATTCATCTCTTCAATCAGATGATACAGATGATGCTTTCCTCCCCTGCCAGCCAGCTTATACTCTTCCCGGATGCCGTGGATGATGCCGGCTATCCGCAGACACATCTGTAAAAGTGCATCTGCCTCCAGTTCCCTGTTTACATGATTTACAAACAAATCCTCCAGAAACGTAAGCGCACCTGCTTTATCTTTTTGTATAATCAGCCGCTGAAGCCGGTCTGCATCAACCACAATATCCATAGATTTTCTGTTATTGATATACTCCCCGTCCACACAGCTTCCATAGCCGTCTATAACCAGATATTTTTGAAGCTGAAGTGCCTCCCGGTAAGCCTGCGGCATTTCTGTAAAATCCATAAAAGAGGGACTGATGCTGATAAAAATTTGTATTCCAAATCTGTTCTCTATCTGATTCAGCACCTCCATCAGATACTTTCTGACTTCTCTCCCCCTTTCTGACATGAAGGATAAGGTTAGAAGAATGCTGTCCGGTGGCAAATGATATATGCGTATTTCCTGTTCTGTTACCGTCTGCCAAAGCCACCTCATTACATCCGTAAGCTTTGTCTCACCCAGACTGTCCATCTTCAGTTTCATTACCGCAGCATAGGAACAGGGACTTTTTGCAGATAAGCCGGTTTCCTTCAAATAAAGTACCTGTTCACGGGAATCCATTTTGTCATTTAAGAAACGCATAAGGTCGGTCTTTACATCAATCTGCTCCATATCGGCGTGTTCTCTTTCCTCCAGTTTCGCTGCTGCAGACAGCAGTGTCTTTTCCAGCAGTTCTTCATCGATAGGCTTCAGAATATAATTTTCTACTTCCAGGTGAATCGCCGCTCTGGCGTATTCAAATTCATCATATCCTGTAAGAATGATGAACCGTACCCTCTTGCTTTTCTCCCTCAACCGCTCCATTAAAGCAAGGCCCCCCATTCTCGGCATGGAGATATCGGACACCACAATATCCACTTCCTCTTTTTCCCAGCACGCAAGAGCCTCCAGACCATCCTGGGCCATATGAACAATGGTCATTCCCAATGCACCCCAGTCTATTATATTTTTGATCCCCTGCAGAATAAAATCTTCATCTTCAACTAACATTACCTTTTTCATCATAACCTGCTCCTTTAAATGGAAAACGTAAATTTACCCGTAAACCGGCCGGCTGGTTCGCCTCCAGAATAACCCCGTGCCCCTCTCCATATGCCGCCCGCATGCGCAAATTAACATTTTGTATTCCGATTGATCCTTTTGTCTCTTCCCCGAGACAAAATAACTCCCTGTTTTTTTCAGCAATTACTTCATCTTTCATTCCATATCCGTTGTCAGAAACCACAATCAGCATATCATCGCCATCCTCTTTTATTTCAATCCAGATCCGGTTATCACAATCTTCCAGCCGGATACCATGTACCAGATAGTTTTCGATCACCGGCTGTATAATAAATTTGATGACCGGTATATTCATAAAAGTCTCCGGACAGTCAATGTGAAACTGAAATTTATTCTGATATCGAAATTCAAATAATTCCAGATACTTTTTACAATAATGTAGTTCTTTTGCCAAAGTAATTACATCGCTGTCTTTGATCTGGCTGCGGAAGATTACGGCAAGTCCGTAGAGCATCTTCCCCACCTCCCGGTCGCCGTTGCATATGGCTTTCATACGTATGGACTCTAATGTATTGTATAAAAAATGAGGATTGATCTGACTCTGCAATGCTGCCATCTCTGCATTCTTCTGCTCAATCTGTGCCAGATAACTCTTTTGAATGTAATGGTTCAGCTCCACACACATTTCATTGAAATGCTCTGCAATTACATCCAATTCATCTTTTTCCTCATCTACGTTCAGGCGGATGTCCAGATCCCCCTTTGTAACCCGTTCCATTCCATCTAAAATTCCATCCAGTCTGCCGGTTAACTTTTTGAGATAAAAATGGATAACCACAATACCAAGGGTAACAATGCAAAGTCCTATGAAAAGAATGGTAATCCAAAGCCCTGCCGGAATCCTGTCAGCCTGTGACTTTCCAATATAGGCAGTTATATGAAAATCTTTCACCTGACGATAGCAGGTAAAGGCTTTTAGCTCTTCTTCCATCTGTCTGGTATCCTCTAACAGCAACATTTTCTTAACATCGCCCCTGCCGCTGGAATCGAATACAAGATTTCCAAAACTGCTGTATACCAGCAGATCACATCTTTCAAAATATTCCCATGCATCAGCAAGCCCTGTATTTTGAAAAAAAACAATTATGCAGCCAATATTCTCCAGGGTTACCGGATCACGTATTTCTTTTAAAAACTCATATTGCCAGGGCTGTTCCATCCGTTTTTCGTCCAACTGGTTCCGCAGATACCCGGACACCTCCCTGCGTGAAACTTTCCCGTCCGGAGTATATTCGGTCAGTTCTTCTTTTGGATAACTGACGAAGCGGATACTTTTAATTTCAGGACTTTCTTCCATAGCATTAAAAGCAAAGTCATCAATTCCATTATAGCTGGCAGCTGACGAAGCCGAAAAGGCATCCAGCCGGTGTGTCAAATAAGAGGTAATGTCCTCCGTAAGATAAGATATGACATCCTGGAGTTCCGTATTGGATTTATACAGATCAGCCAGCATATTATCAGTTTTATCCGAAGACCGCATGATTTCCCTGGATGCATCCTCCCCTACTTTCTGCATAAATTTCAAGCTCTTTTCCTGTATCTGCCCTTTGGTATTTATAATAAAATAAATGACCAGCGCCGCTGCTATGCCTACACTGATCAGTGTATATGTACGAAATAATTTTAGGTAAAGCTGCTTTGGTGTTTTCTTATTCATTTTCACTCACCCCCACGATTATTATAGCATAACCCATCTGAAAAAAGGAGTATAGAAGGCCGGAACGCGCTTCTATACTCCTCAATGGACGGCAGCTCAAAAACAGCTCATTAAAAGCAGCTCATTCCATTTTTATGTGATACTATTTGGCCTCTCTGCATTTTTCTTTCATTTCACCTATAATACGCCGGTTCATAAAAGCAACCAGAAATCCATAAATACTGCCCATAAATAAAACCGTTGTACCCGGGGATAACTCAAATGCCAGAAGTATGATGCCAAAAGCCCCAAGATTGCCAATGGCAGCCAAAGGCTTCCCCAATGTATACGCCAGTGCCAGTTTAAATACATCCACGCAGGATAATTCAGTATTTACGGCAAAAAAATACAGATTAGGTGTTAACAGCAATGCACTCAGGAACAACAGCGTGAATAAAACAGCCAGGATAAATACCGGAACTATTTTGGTAAAAAAATTCAGATTGGTCCATATCATAAAGATGACCGTAAGCTGAAGAGCACCTGATTTTACAGACCTTTTAAAATATTTCACATAACCATTCCGATAATCTCTTACCGCCCCTGTTTCTATGCCGGATACAAATCTCCCCATTGCATAGAGTACCGCTGAAAATGCAGGCGCTGACGGAAGAAGACACAAGAGAAATAATGGCAGATAAGTTCCTGCACGGCTGATACCGACAAACAGCAAAAATAACAAAACAGGCAGATTACTGATGATAAATAAAAAATTTATCCCCAGAAAATAATATATCCTGCTAAAAAAATTTATAAGCCGTTCCCAGTTAAAAATATCCTGCATAATTATACCCCTGCATATTGCAGGCTGACCTGCAATATGGCCACATTATATCGTTTCAAAGAATCACACAGTGGCATCCTTCCTATCCCTTATTTTCTCTTAAACTTCTATCCTAGTAGCATTTAAATAATATTGTTTTTATCTCAAATGGCTTTAACAGCATAGAGATTTCTGTTTCGCCGCTAAATTCCTGAATCGGACGTTCCCTCAAATCTCCTTCTGCCCATGCTGTAAACCGGAATCCAGGCTTGATGGCTGCCTGGCATCTGGAACCGGCAAATTCATGGAAACGGACAACAAGGTAATTGCCGTCTTCCGATTTCTTAATAGCATCTACTTCCACATGGTCACAGTCGAATGCAAGGAAGCTCTCATAGGGCAGTTTTACCTTTCCTTTTCTTAACGCTAATGGGCGGTTTAACCGATGGGCTTCCTGGATGACTCTTCCATTAATACAGTCCCCCTGATGTGGCAGCAGTGCATAAGTAAATTCATGTAATCCCTGATCCTGGATATGATCCGGATGAGTAGCTGCCTTAAGCAGAGTGATTCTTAATAGATTGTCCTTCACATCGTATCCATATTTACAGTCATTTAATAACGCAACTCCATAATCGTGTTCCGATAAATCCGCAAACCTGTGGGCAACTGTTTCAAATCTGGCCTGATCCCAGCTGGTATTCCAATGGTTCGGACGCTTCACATTACCGTACTGTACATCATAAGTAGCATACGTCGTTCTTATATCCACAGGAAATGCAGCCTTTAACAGCTGGTGATTCTCGTGGTAATCTACCTTTGTCTTAAAATCTATCCTGCGGTTATCCTCATATAAAATAATATCCTGTTCTACCATTGAATTCATATATCTCCATTCCAGGTGAACCACCGTCATAAGAGGACCGGCATCTACAATCTCAAATTTCTGAAGATCTTCAATTTCTTTCATCTTCTGCTGATAAAATATGTCAATATCCCAGGCATCATTCCCAAGAGGTTTGTCTTCAAACATCTGCAATACATTACCTCTTGTTCCCTCTGCAAGCACTTCCCGCTTTGCATCCTTATCATAAAGCCTGCTGATCTGTCCATGGTCATTAAATTCTATGCTGTAATACTTTGTTTCGATTCTTTTTCCTTCTATATTAAAGGAATTGTTTTCCAGTACGACATTTTCTAATTCTCCTGGTTCTTTGATGCATTTGATCTGTGCAAATCCCATCGCCGGGATATCTCCCGTCTGCACATAAGTTCCCTCTGTTCCGGATTGGATTTTCAGGTGATTTCCATTCATATCCTCACAGCGAAGAATTCCATTCTCAGGTAATTGTATAATGCCATCCATTTTCCAGGATGCATGATTCAGTACCGTATAAGTATCAGCGGATTCATCCAATATAACACTATACGCTTCATTTTCTACTTCCTGTGCAATATCTGCAGCTTTTTCATAGTCTACTTTGGAATCTTCATATACCTCATGAATAGAGGAACCGGGAATAATATCATGGAACTGGTTTGTCAAAAGAATTTTCCATCCTTCTGTCAATGTTTCCTGGGAAGCTTTCTTTAAATCTCCCTGGGAAAGTGCAGCCATGGCAGTCAGCCACTCGGTATTTCCATACAGATATTCCATTTTTCGGTTCATACGCTTATTATAGCCCTGGCTGGTATAAGTTCCCCTATGATACTCCAGGTATAATTCTCCATCCCAGGTATGGACATATTGATCGGTATCCTTGACTGTATCCTTCAGCTCTTTGAAGTAATCTCCTGCGGTGGAGGTCTTAAGTGCCGGGAGTCCCGGTATCTTATCGATCCTTCTTCTCTGCTCCAGCATATCCCTGTTTACTCCGCCTCCTCCATCTCCATAACCATAGGAAATGAGTAGTTCTTTGTTCATGTCTTTTTCACTGTAAGCGTCCCAGACTCCTTTGACCGTCTTTGCCGTAAGCTGCCCGTTATAAGTGTAGAACCAGGAACCCGGCGTACTCCAGGGATCCGGTGTGGTTATGAAATGGGTTAATATCTCGCTTCCGTCCATGCCCTTCCATTTAAACGTGTCATGAGGCATACGGTTGTATTGGTTCCAGCTGATCTTGGTCGTCATGAACATATCTATTCCGGATTTCTTTAGAATCTGAGGTAATGCCCAGGAATACCCGAACACATCCGGAAGCCACAGATATTCTACATCTTTATCAAATTCATCTTTGATAAATTTACTGCCAATTAATATCTGTCTTGTGAGAGATTCACCGCTTGTAATGTTACAATCTGCTTCAACCCACATACCACCATCCACTTCCCACTGACCCGATCTTACTTTTTCTTTGATCTTCTCATAGATTTGCGGAAAATCATTTTTTATGTACTCATACAACTGAGGCTGAGTCTGAAGAAAGATGTATTCAGGATACTGTTCCATCAGACGCAGCACCGTAGAAAATGACCGGGAACACTTTTCTCTGGTATGTTTCAAACGCCACAGCCATGCAACATCTATATGTGTATGTCCAACACATTTTACCAGTACCCGGGCATCCTTACCCATGCTTTCGATCTTATCATTTATTTTTTCGTCTGCCAAATGAACAGATTCATAAAAGCTGCTGCTTCCCGGATAGGACCAGTCTATACATTCCAGCGCATTATCCAGCGCCGTGCGAAGCTGGTGTTTTATGGGGTCATCCTCATGGAGATTTTTAATTGTATCAATGATCATAGCGGACAAATAGTAAAGGTCATCCGTTTTTTCATCCAGCCAGGCAAGATCCGCCTGATTGATTCTATGTTCCTGGGAGACAGGCACTCCGCCCCCTTCCAGGCCGGACCACAGACGAAATGTCAAATCCAGACTGCGTCCCATATGCTTTTCTTCAAAAAATACTTCCTTATGGTTGACGTCTACCCCCTGATATGGCTCTTTATCCACATACAGCAGCGACTCAAACCCCGAGTTATTTCCAGCCCCGGTATTACCGTAATCAAAGATACCCAGTACCTTTTTTCCCTTCCATTCTTCCGGGATCGTAATATCTTTATGAAGCCACAGATATCGGTCTCTTCCCTGCCAGGTATCCTTCACCTGCATGCTGTCCCATCCATCGTAATCTGCCGGCACCTCAGGATTCACGGTACCCTGCTGATCCTCACTTACCAGAAAATCTCCCAGATGCATTACTTCACGATAACGATATCCCTTCAATTGCTGGGTTCTCGCTTCCAATTTATTATCCGTTAAAAACATGACATCCTCCTGTACTCTATATTTATTCCCGCGAGCATCCAGCCAAACGGACACGCTGGCGCGTCCATTAGGCGACTGCCGCAAAGGTCAAATCCCACGTTGCCTGCTCGGGGTTTTTGACTTTTAGTTTTATATTATTTTATTTTTTTATTATATATATTATAGTACTCTAATAAGACTATATCTGCAATTTGCAGGATTCTATATTTACTGTACAAATTTTACTTATTTACATGATAACCGCAATATTCCAGTACCAGTTCACTAAACATTGCATTGGCCCAAGAAAACCACTCTCTGGTATACCTGGTTGGATCATCCACATCGAAACCCTCGTGCATCAGTGCTTTCCCTCCATCCGTACTTTTCAGCATTTCCAGTATTTCTCGTTTTTCTTCCTGGGTGTCGCTGGTCAGCCCCTGCATAGCAAGGGATATATGCCAGATATAGCGCACTGGAGTATGAGGGCTTCCGATTCCCTTTGCTGCTTTTCCTTCATAATAAAAGGGGTTTCCATCACTCAGAATAAATGCTCTGGTATTTTTTGCAACCTCTTCCTTAGACCTTCCCGGAATACTTTCTCCTTCATATCCCAGATACGACATTGATAACAGGCTTGGCACGTTGGCATCATCCATCAGATTAAACTGACCATATCCATCCACCTCATATGCATAGATCTCTCCAAATCCATCTCTTCTTGTAATACCAAATGTCTCTATTCCTTTTCTGATCTGCTCTTTCAGATTTCCTGAAGCTTCTTTTAATTCCGGATCCTTTAATAGTTTCTCTGCAATCTCTTCCAGATACCCCAGGACAACTACCGCAAACATATTGGATGGAACCAGATAACCGTATGTGCAGGCATCATCGCTTGGACGAAAGCCCGACCAGGTCATACCAATACCCGAACGGACCAAAGCACCTTTCCCATCTCTGGATAAGGTGTCTGTAAAAGAACAGTTTTTCCGGATAAAACGGTATTCAGATTTTTCTTCATGATATTGCTCCCTCTTGAAAACTTGCAGTATCGTCCTGGCTCCTTTTACAAAGGTTTCATTAAAATGTTCTGTACGCCCGGTATTTTTCCAAAATAGATAGGAAAACTGCAGCGGAAAACAAAGAGAATCTATCTCATATTTTCTCTCCCATATCCAGGGTCCCATGTCCGTCTCATCCTTTTCCCAGCAGTGTCCATTTGCCGCCTCATTAAATGCATTGGCATACGGATCAATTCCAATACACTGAAACTGCCGTTCTATCAGGCCCTGCAGCGTATCTGCTATTTCGCTGTCCCTGCCCGCTAAGATCAGATAGGGACGGAGCTGGCACACGGAATCACGAAGCCACATAGCCGGAATATCTCCGGTAATCACATACGTAGTCCCATCCTCCATTTTCTTTACCGTGGTATCCAACGTGTTTGTAAAGCAGTTGCGGAACATTTGAAACAGCTCTTCGTCTTTTAATTTTTCCCGCACATCTTTTAGCAGGCAATCCATAGATTCCGGCAGATTCTTTTCTTCTTTTTCTACATTAACACCCATAATTTTACCCCTTTTCTTCTTAAATAGTAAACTCACTTTACAAGTTGTTAGGACTATATTATCATTGGTTGAGACGAATTACAACATTAAAATTATTAAAATTCAAAAAGAAAAAACAGGAGCAATCAGCCTCAGGATGAATCCCTGCCGGCTAACTGCTCCCGTCTTACATCAGTATTATTCAAATCTCACAATTTCTTTTTTCAGTCTCTTAATTATCTTCTTTTCCAACCTGGAGATATAAGACTGAGAAATGCCAAGCAGATCTGCCACTTCTTTTTGTGTCTTTTCTTCTCCGTCTCTGGTATTAATACCAAACCTTAACTGCACAATCGTTTTTTCTCTATCTGAAAGTTTTTCAATTGCTTTTCCCAGCAATTTTCGTTCAACTTCATTTTCCATGTCTTTATATATTACATCTTCGTCAGTTCCCAGGATGTCGGATAATAATAATTCATTTCCATCCCAATCCACATTCAGCGGTTCATCAAATGACACTTCCATCTTTGTTTTATTATTTCTTCTCAGATACATTAAGATTTCGTTTTCTATACATCTTGAAGCATAAGTTGCAAGCTTGATATTTTTCTCCGGATTAAAGGTATTAATTGCCTTAATTAAACCAATGGTTCCTATTGATATTAAATCCTCTACTCCGACACCTGTATTGTCGAATTTTTTTGCTATGTATACTACTAATCTTAAGTTGTGTTCGATTAATAACGATTTCGCGTCACTATCGTATTCCGTTCCCAGGTCACTGATTACCTCAGCCTCTTTTCCCGGCTCCAAAGGTGCCGGAAGCACTTCACTGCCTCCGATATAATGAATATCATTTGGCCTTTTTAAAATGAGGTTTGGAAGCGATGATACAACACGAAACTGAAAACGATGTGGCATTGAAACTTTTATAACCATTTTTATTCCTCCTAATCTTCTAACATTGAAGGGTTTAATATCATCTGATATTTTCCCTTCGCACTAACGGACTCTTTTGTGACTGCTGCTACAGCTCCTTTGACAAGCTGCGACGCCCCAGACCTTCGTATGCTGATATAATCTAATCGTATTCCCGGTAACAAACCATTTTTTTCTCCAATAGAATGATACGGGATATAACAAATTTTCTCTGTTAAACCTTCTGCAGTTTGAAATTGGTACATCTGGAGTATCTGATTTTTGACTTCTTCTTCCAACATATCACTGATCGCATTATAATCAATGATATTTACCGGCTTTCCGGTAACGGGCTGTTTTAGCTGATTTCCGGTATCACACAAACCCATTACATGTTTGGTCTTACCATTCAGGTTAATGACAACCTCATAAAGATATTCTGTTTTTTGTTTGTATCTCTGATAGCAGCTTAAAATACATCGCAAGGTAAGATAACTGATTACTCCAAGAAGCAGGCTGCCCGAAGCAATATGCCCCAATAACATCTCCCAGATACCTCCCAGAACGAACGCTGATAAATACAGAATGATCGTGCCCCGTATTAAATGATCCCTGTCCTTGATTCTGCATCCTATTTTAACCATGAGCACACTTAGAATTCCAAATCCGCAAATGTTATAAACGAATGTATTTTGAATGGGCAATATGATAAGAACACACATTCCTGCTGCCCCAAGTACACTGGCTAAAAATACCCGCAGCCAGTTTGTCTGACATTTTAGTGAGCGGCATACCAGTGTAAGCAATAGATAATCCATAATCATATTTTCCAAAAAGAATTTATCTATGTATATTTCATAATACACAAAACACCCCCTGCCACCAAAATGAATGCTTTGATCCAAGCACTATCCATTATAGGTGATAGGGGGTGTGAGTTTTGTCAAAAACGCAACGCTATATTCAATTTTTCTTCGACAGACCTCGACAGCCTGACCTTCCAAACATGTTCTGAACCCTGTTTCAAAATCACTTTACAAACCATATCTGCCAATGATATTTAATACCTGTTCCAGTTTTTCTACCGGGATCTGTCCCGGAGCCGAAACTTGACCTACTGCTCCAAAAGTCACAGCCGAGCCAAATATTTCGCCGGTAATTCTGCTGACAAAACCCATGCTTCCCATTGACATGGTAACGAAAGGCCTGTCCGCCAACGACTCCTTCATTGACAGGGTAGCATCTAAAAGTGTTAATACATCCTGGCTGCTGTTTGGCATAACGGCTATCTTCGTAATATCGACACCAGCTTTTTGCATTTTCTGCAAACGTGCTACAATTTCATCTTTCGTGGGAGTCTTCTCAAAATCATGGTTGGAGCCCACCACCTTAACCCCGTGGCGATGAGCACTTTTCACAATTGGAGCACTCACTTCTTCTCCGCGAAAAATTTCCACATCCACTAAATCAATATATCCCGTTTTTACCGCATGCAGATTCAGTTCAACATAATCCTTCATTTCAATCGGGCACTTTCCTCCCTCGTCAACCGTGCGGAATGTAAACAGCAACGGAATATCACCAAGTATCTTGCGCAATTCTTTGAGGGTTTCTGCCATCTTTTTTTGATTCATTACATAATCAAAGAAGTCCACACGCCACTCCACCATATCAATTGGACGTGCCGTAATCTTCAGGGCAGTTTCCAATATTCTCTCTTTACTTCCCCCCACTATGGGAACGCATATCTTCGGTCTTCCTTCACCAATAGAAATATTCCTGACTTTAACTGATAAATCCATACTGTACCACTCCTCATCATGTATTTGATTAAATGCTGCGGGATTTGGATCTGGTTTTAAAATTACATCCTGACCCTAGAGCCTGTTTGACCGCGGTAAAAAATAATTAAGCCAGTTCCAGCTTCCGCCCATGTTCTCCTAAAATAGTCTGTGTTTCCATAATCTTTACAAAATTATTCATAATCTTATCCGTATGATCATCAATCTTCCGGTTCAAATTCCTGGTAATGTCATTAAGCTCATCTACCTTATTCTCAACCCGCTCCATTCTAAGATTCATATTATGCATTTCACTATGGAATGCAAGTATCTCCTTCTGAAGCGGCTCTAACCTTTTACTCATATTCTGGTCAATCTTGGCTTCCATCGCATCGAGTTTTGCATCAAATTCCTTTTTATTCTTTTCAAATGCTGCGTCAAACTCGGTTTTCAGACCGCTTCTCCATTGAGCGTTATTATTATCCTGTTCTGCAAATTGCTGATGAATCAACTTATCCTGCTCTGCAAATTTCTGATCTATCCGCTTATCTTGCTCTGCAAATTTCTGATCTATCCGCTTATCCTGCTCTGCAAATTTTTGATCTATCCGCTTATCCTGCTCTGCAAATCGCTGGTCAATTTTTTTCTCCTGCGACTCAAACATTTTGCCAATTTCTTTTAATAAAATGGTATTTTCCATCCGATTCACCTCGTGTTTTCTATTTTATCATATACTATTTCCAAAGTCTATTTAGTTTTCAAGGTACCATTAATTTGATTGGGGTTTTTAAGAATTGTCTGTCAAATTTTTTCAGAATGGGAATACAGTTCCCTAAGATTGTTATTGCGTTTATGTGATTTATATTTTATCTTATTTGTATTCATATGTCAATAAGTTTTCATTTATTTTGCTGTTTATTTTCGTCCACTGGTCGTTCCGCAACCCTCGCGGCAGTCGTCAAACGGACACGCCGGCGTGTCCGTTTGGCTCGTTGCTCGCGGTAATTAAAAACAGAACCAGTGTATGATTACACCGGTCCTGCTACTATGCAGCTACAGCAATTTTTTTCTACTGCCCATAGCCTTTTCCTGCTTACTCTTCATATCCGTTAGGATTATTGCTCTGCCATCTCCAGGAATCTTCACACATTTCCTCGATGCCTCTTTCCGCTACCCAGCCCAGCTCTTCTTTTGCTTTTGCTGCATCCGAATAGCAAGTTGCAATATCACCAGCCCGGCGGGGTTTGATCTGATATTTGATTGGCTTTCCACAAGCTTTTTCAAATGCCTTCACTACCTGGAGAACACTGTATCCATTTCCAGTTCCCAGATTATAGATATTTACGCCTGCTTTTTCTTCTATCTTCTTTAATGCTTTTACGTGTCCTACAGCCAGGTCTACTACGTGGATATAATCACGGACACCGGTTCCGTCAGGAGTATCATAATCATCGCCAAATACGCCGAGACACTCTAATTTACCTACTGCTACCTGTGCTATGTATGGTACCAGGTTATTTGGGATTCCTTTCGGATCTTCTCCAATCAATCCGCTCTTATGTGCTCCAATAGGATTAAAGTAACGAAGCAATACCACATTCCATTCCGGGTCAGCAACATGAAGGTCTGTTAAAACCTGCTCCAGCATACCTTTTGTCTGTCCATAAGGATTTGTAATCTTTCCTTTTGGGCATTCCTCTGTAATCGGAATAAATGCCGGATCTCCATATACAGTAGCAGAAGAACTGAAGATGATGTTCTTTACATTATGGTCTCTCATTACTTCGCACAGGATAAAGGTACCTGTCATGTTGTTATGATAGTATTCCAATGGCTTAGCCACGGATTCGCCAACTGCTTTTAAACCTGCAAAATGAATTACGGAATCAATGGATTCTTTATCAAAAATTTCATTTAATTTTTCTCTGTCCAGGATATCAGCTTTATAAAAAGTAACATTTTTACCTGAGATCTCTTCTACTCTTTTAATTGCCTTTTCACTTGAATTGTAAAGATTGTCTACTACAACCACATCGTATCCTGCCTTTAATAACTCAATACATGTATGACTGCCGATATAACCTGCACCGCCTGTAACTAAAATTACCATGATGTGCTCCTCCTCATTCTATGCCAATTGAATTTGTTTCTCTTCTAGTCTATACCTACTCTGTATATTTCGCAACATTTTTTTCCATATTATTTCCATAAGAACTCTGGATACAGTCCTGACTTCTTCAGGTTCTGAATTGCATTTACAACATATTCTTTATCTTCTTTGTAAGTGACACCATACCACTTATCCAAAGACTTCAAAACCTCTACCGTTGCTTTTCCCTCATCAATCAGGTCATTTACCACGGTAGGCAGAAAATACTCACATTTTAACGGATTCGTTTTCAGATTCTGATCCAAAAATTTTGGAAACCGTTCTTTTAACTCCTGAAGGATACTGGCTGAAAATCCCCACATGTTCATAGAAACGGTGCTTCCTTCCGGTATCCTAGTCCAGGTTGCCCCATCGTTTTCCGTATATTCTGCATTACCATTTCTCTTTTCAATATGGGTTCTTTCATTAATTCCTGTGAGATAATGCTGCTCATCCGTCACACATACGCCTCTTGCGACATGACCATTATCCGTAAGGGTATTTTCAAGAATATATCCAACCATTGTGTAACGATATTTCTCATCATCCTGGTGGTTGGAGAGATAATCATAAATCATCTGGTACGCATGGCGTCCATAGTAATCATCTGCGTTAATTACCGCAAATGGACCATCTACCACACTGCTGCAGCTTAGCACTGCATGACCTGTTCCAAATGGCTTCTGACGCCCTTCGGGCACCTCATATCCTGCCGGCAGGCTGTTCATTTCCTGATACACATACTCCACTTCCAGTTGCCGCTCCATCCTGTTGCCAATTGCAGCCCGAAAATCCGCTTCATTCTCTTTTTTGATAATAAATACCACTTTTTGAAAGCCGGCCCGAATCGCATCATAAATGGAAAAATCAATAATCATATGTCCCTGTTCATCTACCGGATCAATCTGCTTTAAGCCGCCATATCTGCTGCCCATTCCGGCTGCCATGATCACTAAAACTGGTTTGCTCATATTCTTCCTCCGTTTAAACTTAAATCATTACCCAGCATATTTGAAAAATAAATTTCCCAACACGCTCTGGTAGTAAGTTTATCACATAAGAAGGGTTTTGGGCACCCCCTTTTCCTAATGAACGGTTAAAATTATAGATATTTTTCTACAATATCCGCCATTTCATCCCACTTCTCTTCCATATCCGCCACCAGTTTAAACTGGGTACGGCATCTGTCAACATTCTGCTTGTCACGATGTATTTTAAAATATGTATCCCCTTGCAGATAGTCTGTCAAAAAACGCATGCCGCATTCAAATGTCATAAGCTTGGCACCAGTGGGAAGCATTTTTATTTCCATCTCCGTAAGGCTGCCTGCGCATCCTTCCACATATCCTTTGGTATACAGTGCAAACAGATTCATGTCACAGGAAATTTTCGATAAATCCTGTTCATCTTCGGCACCGGTGCTGGCGCCAAAACGGATGGAATCTCCAAAGTCATTCAATGCCAAACCTGGCATTACCGTATCCAGATCAATGACGCATATACCTTTTCCGGTCTTATCATCAATCATGATATTGTTTAACTTGGTGTCATTGTGGGTAACGCGAAGAGGGAGTTCCCCTTTTTCCAGCATGTCACAAAGAATATGGGCATCTGCTTCCCGATCCAGAACAAATTGAATTTCCGGCTGAACATCTTTCGCCCTTTGGCAAACATCCTCTTCAACCGCTTTTTTAAACTTGTCAAAACGATCGATTGTATTATGAAAATCTTTGATGGTTTCATGAAGTGTTTTGGCTGGGTAGTCAGATAAAAGTCTTTGGAAATTACCGAATGCCACGGCGCTCTGATAGAAATCATCCGGTTTCTCAACCGCATCGTAGCTGGTTGCACCCTCAATGAATCCATAGCTGCGCCAGTATTCACCGTTAGAGTCCACATAATAATTAGCGCCTTCCAATGTAGGAATCACATTTAAAGTCTCTCTTTCCGGGTCACCGCCCATCTGAATGATTTTTTTTCTGAGGAAAGAGGTCACATTTACGATGTTCTCCATTAACTCTACAGGATTTTTGAAGATCTCATGATTCATACGCTGTAGAATATATCTTTTTACACTGCCGTCCTCTTTATCAAATATCAGTAAAAATGTATCATTGATATGTCCGCTTCCATAAGCATTCCCGCTCTGAAAGACTCCTTCATATTGAAAATGCTGAATCACTTCCTCCATCTTGCTGCATGTATCATCTTTTGCCATTACTGTTCCTCCCACAATCTATCCGGATATAATCCCTGTATTTTAAAATTCTTAACGGCTTCTACTACTACCTCTTTATCTTCTTTATAGGTAACGCCGTACCATCTGTCAGAAGATTTCAATACCTCTACGGTTGCCTTTCCTTCCTCCAGAAGTTCTCCTACTACAGTCGGTAAGAAATATTCGCATTTTAGAGGATTGCTCTCTAAATTTTCTTCCAGGAATGCCGCAAACCTGTTTTGAAGTTCCTCTAAAATACTCTTGGAAAATCCCCACATATTCATAGACACGGTACTTCCTTTTGGAATTTCCGTCCAGGTTTTTCCGTCATCTTCCGTATATGCTGCGCCTTCACCACGTTTTTCGATGCGGGTTCTTTCATGAATTCCAACAAGATATCCCTGCTCGTCTGTTACACAGACACCTCTTGCAACATGACCATGGTCTGTCAATGTATTTTCTAAAACGTATCCCACCATGGTATAACGGTACTGTTCGTCATCCTCATGGGTATTCAGATAATTGTAAATGGTTTCAAATGCATGCTGCCCATAATAATCATCTGCGTTGATAACCGCAAACGGTCCGTCCACTTTTCCCAGGCAGCTTGCAATTGCATGTCCGGTTCCCCAGGGTTTTACTCTCCCCTCTGGTACTGTAAATCCTCCCGGCAGATTATGTAAATCCTGGTATACATAAGAAACATCCATTTTTTTGCTCATCCGGTCTCCAATGCATTCTTTAAAATCTGCTTCATCTTCTTTTTTGATAATAAAAACAACTTTTTCAAATCCTGCTTTTACTGCATCAAAAATAGAAAAATCAATAATGATATGTCCCTGCTCATCTACAGGATCAATTTGTTTCAATCCTCCATAACGGCTTCCCATACCTGCTGCCATAATCACCAATACTGGTTTCATATCCATACCTCTCCTTTAAACTTTTATTTTTAACTCTCTAACTTTGTTATTAACGTCATTATAGTATACCTTTTCTCAAAAATATTTGTACAATCTTTCAGCAATTTTGCACTATCGTATTTAATATTTGCATTTTGTCCAAAAATGCGATATTCTATAGCTTACAAGGGGGTAATTTTATGGATTATAAAAGCATAACACTTCATGAAGATTTTCGAATTGATCAGATCGTCACCGTTCATTATTTTGAATATACCAGTGACTTTAAATTTGATGGAGAATCCCATGATTTCTGGGAATTTTTATGTGTGGACAAAGGAGAGGTGTCGGTTATGTCCGACAGTCATAAGATATCCTTAAAAAAAGGAGACATCATATTTCACAAACCAAATGAATTTCATAACGTAACTGCAAATGGACTGACTGCGCCCAATCTGGTGGTCATTGCGTTTATTTGTAATTCACCACGCATGAGCTTTTTTGAAAATAAAATCCTGACCATCGGGGAAGTGGAAAGAAATCTGCTGGCGTCAATCATCATTGAAGCGATGCATACATTCTCATCTCCTTTAGATGACCCTTATCTGGAGGAAATGGAAGTGAACCAGGATCATCCGTTTGGCAGCCAACAGCTGATTAAGATTAACCTGGAACATATCCTGATCCAGCTATATCGAAGATATACGGCACTGCAAAGCCTCACTCCTATCACCAAATCCATTAAAGCCAAAAATGATGAAGAAATCTATAACCGTATCGTAAACTATCTGGAAGGAAATATGCAAAACCAGTTAACCATAGAGCAAATCTGCCGTGATAATCTGATCAGCAGATCCCAGCTGCAAAAGCTTTTCCGTGAAAAGAATAACTGCGGCATAATTGATTACTTTTGTAAAATTAAAATTGATGCTGCCAAGCAGCTGATCCGTAATAAGAATATGAATTTTACTCAGATCGCTGATACCCTTGGATACACATCCATACATTATTTCAGCCGTCAATTTAAGAAAGTAACCGGGATGACTGCCAGTGAATACGCTTCCAGCATTAAAGTTTTTTCAGAGCGCTACAAATAATTCAAGCCCGGAATTTATTTATCCCGGGCTTCTTTTAAACAGATACTTTCTCTATCATGACATTCGTAGTTTTAATATTCTATTATCTTCTCTTTAAGAAATCTGGAATCTGAATGTTCTTCTCAGCAACGTTGCTTTCCGGAGTTCTTAATTTCCCAACAGATGGACTTGGAGTTGAAGTTCTTGTGTTCTGATTCACTGTACTTCTGCTTGGTGCTGAAGACTTCTGGAAACCAAATCCTGTATTCTGCTTTTCTTTTCCTGCAAAAGAACTGCTGTACTCAGGCACAATCTTCTTATTTACAGATGGCTGTGAACCTGTGTGCTCGTCCAGTCCGGTTGCAATCACCGTAATGCTTGCTTCATCTGCATAGGTATCATCATACATCGCACCAAAGATAATATTCGCATCATCTCCGGTAAGTTCCTGTACATAACTTGCTGCATCATTGGCATCCATCAGAGAGATATCACCGGAAATATTAATGATTACATGAGATGCGCCTTCAATGGTAGTCTCCAGAAGAGGACTGGATACTGCCTGTTTTACAGCTTCTAATGCCTTATCATCGCCCTTAGCCTGTCCGATACCGATATGTGCAATTCCCTTATCTGTCATTACAGTCTGAACATCAGCAAAGTCCAGATTGATCAATGCAGGTAAATTAATCAGGTCTGTAATTCCCTGAACCGCTTGCTGCAGAACTTCATCCGCTTTTTTCAGTGCTTCCGGCATCGTAGTTCTTCTGTCCACGATCTCCAATAATTTATCATTCGGAATTACAATTAAAGTATCCACGTTATCCTTTAATTTTTCAATCCCTGTCAGGGCATTATTCATACGTGTCTTTGCTTCAAAACGGAAAGGTTTTGTTACAACACCAACGGTAAGAATTCCCATTTCTTTTGCCAGGCCTGCTACAACCGGCGCTGCACCTGTTCCGGTTCCGCCACCCATACCACAGGTAACGAATACCATATCAGAACCCTGCATAGCCTGTTTTAATTCTTCTGCACTTTCCTCAGCAGCCTGCTGCCCAACCTGAGGCTGTGCTCCTGCGCCGAGTCCTTTTGTTAATTTCTCACCAATCTGGATTGTAGTTGGGGCTTTACATAACTGCAATGCCTGTTTATCTGTGTTCACACCGATAAATTCTACTCCTCCAATTGTATCGTCCACCATTCTATTTACAGCATTATTGCCTGCACCGCCCACTCCAATTACAATAATCTTCGCAGCGGATTCAGCTTCGTTTGTCATAATCTCTAACAAGGGTATTTCCTCCTTCTCGTATCTGTACATTCTAAAATTCATTTACAGTTTTGGACAATATCATCCCAGTATCCAAACTGCATTTATTATATAATATAGTTTTTTCTCAAATTAATCAAGTAGATTTTTAAATTTCATTGTTTTTTTAAGCATTCTTCATAAAATCCTAACATATATAAAAGATTAATCATATCAGATCCCATTTCATACTGCCGTAATCGACAAAATCATGGAATTTCTGCCATTGCCGGTAGAATAATGCCGCTCATCAATGATTTCTCAGATCGCGCAACGGATCAAAATTCAAAATCCAACACTTTATCCCTGTGGATTAATTCAAGATATATGCACCGGTATAGGGATCAATATATCCATATCCATCTGTGATAACTTGTCCGTCTTCCCCCAGATACTGCTGCGTCATATCGCTGGTTACATTTCCCGCATCATCAGTATAAACCTCATTACCAGCCGCATCCTTGGAAACCCTTCCGGACTCTTTTTTATAGCTGCTTCCGGCACTTTTTCCGCTTTCACTTTCTAACTCACTCTCGGATTCTCCCTCTTCTTTATCCCCGCTGTCTTTCTTGCCATTTCCCTTCTTAAAAATAGCCGTACTGGAATCTGAGGTAAAATTCTCCAGATCCAGAGTTCCTTCCATGGAGGACATTTTGGGATAAATTGCCTTGAGATTGGATATCTTCTCCTCCAGGCTCTTATTCTGCCCCAGCAGTACTGTATTCTTAGCAAAATACAAAGACATGGCGTTCTCTTCATCGAAATGAATTTCATCCGGAATGATTTCATTTTTATTTAGAAGCTGTGCCAAAGCCACCACCGACTTAAACAGTTCTTTGTCTTCAATCGGCAGCTTTCCAAGTACTTCCACTTTTCCAAGTGTTACACCGGATATCATTGGAACTCCCTCTCTTACTTCCTGAGAGTTCTCCATAACAACTCCGTCCTTATCGAAGTACACATTGGAACCAGCCGTTTGGATATATCCCACTATGGTCTTTTCATAAACCTGAATACGGACTTTATAAGGAGACAGCATCTCTATTTCCACCGCACTTAAAAAGGGAAGTTCTTCCTGGATATTTGCATGGCTGTATTTCCATGTCAGATAAATCGAATTTTGTGCCATAGAATCTGACATCACCATTTTCTTTATCTCGTCTGCCGTATAATACTCATTCCCCACTACTTCTACTACCTGAATGCGGAATAACCCAAATACTACGATTGCACTTATTAATAGAAGTGCCACAACCGATAAGGCAGCTATTTTTCCAATTTTTCTCCTTCTCTTCTTCTTTCTTTTGTAGCCCTGCTCCATATTAATCACCTGTATCCTCTCATTTTAAAGCAATTTTCAAACACGCTCTAGAACGTGCAGATGGCGGGAACGAATTTAAAGGCACGCCCTAATACTGCATTGCTCAAATAATTGAGTCATGCACCGGAATTCCTGTTGCGAATCACCAGTGAGGATGGCTTAATTATTTGTGCAATGATGTATTAGTCAGATCGTTACTCCGTTATTTCTATAGGAGAGATCCTGGCTCCCAATGCCTTCAGATCTTCACAGATATCTACATATCCCCTATCAATAAAATGTTTATTGCTGATTCTTGTAACTCCCTCAGCCATCAGGCCTGCTATGGTAAGTGCGGCACCTCCCCGAAGTTCGGATGCCTGCACATCACAGCCTGTCAGCCTATCCACGCCTTCAATACGTGCTTCACAAGAATCCGTATACACCCTGGCTCCCATCTTGTTCAGCTCTTCTGCCACATGGAATCTGGCTTCAAAAACCGTTTCCCGTATGCAGCTTTCCCCTTTTGCCATGCATAATACTGCCATGAGCTGAGACTGCAAATCCGTAGGAAAACCCGGATAGGGATTTGTCTCTATAAAAGGAACCGGTGCACCTGCCCTTCTGGCATCCACTCTCAGGCAATTACGGTTCCACCTTAAGGAAGCTCCCATTTTTCCTGACAGATATAGTATATTTTTTATCTGGTCTACCGGTGCATTCCACAGTGTGACACATCCCCGGCTTCCCAGTGCTGCCAGAACATAGGTTCCTGCAACAATTCTGTCCGGTCCCATTGTATATTCTGAATCATGCAGCCTGTCAACACCCCGAATGCAGATACAGTCACTTCCCATCCCTGTTATTCTGGCCCCTTTTTTGTTTAAAAATACAGCTAATTCTACAATTTCCGGTTCTCTCGCCGCACCTGTCAGAACTGTCGTTCCTTTTGCCAGTACAGCTCCCAGAATAATATTTTCCGTGGCACCCACGCTTGGGAAACGCAAATGAATTCTGGCACCGCAAAGATTCTTTGTCTGCGCCAGAAGCAAACCTTCCTGCTCCTCTATACAAACGCCCATCTGCCTGAAAGCCTGTAAATGCAGATCAATTGGCCTCGCTCCGATTGTACATCCACCCGGATAAGGTACATGAGCTTCCTTAAGCCTTCCAAGAAGGCTTCCTAATAAAATAATAGATGAACGCAGCTTTCCCGCATGCTCTGCCGAAACATCACACCGGTCCAGACAGGATGCATTGATAATAAGCGTATCATGCGTCCAGCAGACACTGCATCCCAATTGTTTTAGTATCTCTACCATATACATAACATCCTGAATTTTCGGACAATTATGAAGAACAGTGATTCCATCATGCAGAATTGTTCCTGCTATAATGGGGAGTATGGCATTTTTCGAGCCTTGTATCGCGATTTCCCCGTGCAACGGATGACCACCCAGAACTTTTATACCATCCAAGTAAGATTCCTCCGATAACTTCTAATGACCGCTATCAGGCGGCCATTAAACCCATATATCTCATTATATGCACGGAATCTATTTTTGCCACCGGCTGACACTAAGCGCCAGCCCCATTTCCGAAAGCAGGAAAAGTACCGAAGTTCCTCCGTAACTGATAAACGGCAGGGTAATACCGGTATTGGGAATTGTATTTGTTACAACTGCTATGTTAAGCATAACCTGAATCGCAATATGTCCCATTACACCTACTGCTATGAGAGATCCAAATAAGTCCCTGGCATGGGTTGCAATCACCATAAAACGCCAGATCATAATTATAAATATAATTATCAGTATAATCGCACCTGTCAATCCCAGTTCTTCACAGATAATGGAAAAAATCATATCATTTTGTGCTTCAGGCACGAACCCCAGCTTCTGAATGCTCTCCCCCAGCCCTCTGCCAAACAGACCGCCGGAACCGATTGCGTATAAGCCCTGGATCGTTTGAAAACCCTTTTCAAAATTTTCAGGATTTTTCCAGATAGCAAGACGTTCCAGACGATAGGATTCCATACTCAGGAAAATACTGATGAATCCTATTCCAACGCCGCCAATCCAGATAAACTGCAGATATTTCGGATTCGATACAAAAATCAGAATAACTGCGATTCCCAGGATAATAATTGCGGTACTGAGATTATTCGTTCCAACCAATCCAACAATCGGGAGCACCAGACCAATAACCATGGATATGAGAAATACATTGCCCCGCTTCTTTTTCTGGCTGCTGACCATGTATGCCAAAAATAATATAACCGCCAGCTTAGCAAACTCCGATGGCTGGAAAGACAGCGGTCCAAGAGACAGCCATCTCTTTGAACCATTATAAGAATCTCCGAAGATCAGTACTGCCCCGGATAATGCCAGGGACAACAGATAAGCATAGATTGCAAACTTCCCGAATATGTGGTAATCCATTCTGGAAACGATGAGCATTGCCACAACTCCCAGGATTGTTGCAAATAATTGTTTTTTAAAATAATAACCCGGATCAGCAAACTTAACCTGGCCATTATATGCGCTTGTACTATAGAGTGTTATTAAACCAAAGCAAATTAAGAAAAGCACGATTATCAGTAGTGTGTAGTCCTGTCTTTTCACACCTTGATTCAAACCATCACTCCTTTTTTATTTCATTAATGAAGATGTCTTACATGCTCTTTAAAGACCCTTCCCCGCTCTTCATAGTTGGGAAACATCCCCCAGCTTGCACATGCAGGGGAAAGTAAAACCGCATCACCCGGATTGGCCTTTTTCGCACAGATATCAATCGCTTCTTCCAGTGAATCTGCCAGAATAATGTCATTGAAACCACATCTTTTTGCCGCTTCTGCAATCTTCTCTCTCGTCTGCCCGATTAATACCAGGTAACGGACCTTTCCGTCAAAGGACCGGATCCACTCTTCATAAGAAGAATTTTTATCATAGCCCCCTCCGATGAGCAGGGTTGGGCGGTCCATAGCCTGGATTCCTTTTATTGCGGCATCCGGATTTGTTCCTTTTGAATCATTATAATATGCTACTCCGCGAACCTTCGTCACATATTCAATTCGATGTTCCACAGCTGTAAATCTCGTAATCACATATTGAATTTCTTCAATCGGCACCTGCATAGCGATCGCCATTGCCACAGCTGCCATAATATTTTCATGGTTATGTCTTCCGGGAAGTTTTAACCCGCTGATCTGGCAAATCGTGATTTTATCTGTGCCATCATTGTATTCAATCGCTCCATCATTTATGTAAATGCCCTTATCTAATGTACGCAGACTGCTGAAAAATAATACCTTGCATTTTAGCGTTTTTCCAAAATCTCTTAGCAGCTCATCTTCATAATTCAAAACACAGGTATCTTCTGCTCCCTGGTTTAGGGTAATGCTCTCTTTTACCCGGATATACTCTTCCATGGTATGATGCCGGTCCAGATGATCCGGTGTAATATTTAAAACTGCACTCACATTTGGACGAAAAGAATGAATCGTTTCCAGCTGGAAACTGCTGATTTCCGCCACCGTAACTGCTTCCGGCGACATTTCCAGTGCAACCTGTGTATAGGGATTCCCAATATTGCCAACCACATACACTTCCTTTGCATGATACTTCATAATTTCTCCAAGAAGGCTGGTTGTAGTCGTCTTACCATTTGTTCCGGTAATTGCCAGTACCTTCCCTTTGCTATTGGCATAGGCAAGTTCTACTTCTCCCCAAATTGGAATTCCTTTCTCCCTCATCGCATTCACAAGAGGCAGATCCGTAGGAACTCCAGGGCTTAAAACAGCCAGATCCAGCTTTGCCATAATCTCTTCTGGTATATCCCCGATTATAATTTCTGCATGGGTGCCATCGGGCAGTTTTTTGCTGATTTCCTCTTTCACCAGCTTTTTATTTCCATCATACAGGACTGGTTTTGCTTGTACTTTTTCCAATAATTCCACCGCGCCTATACCGCTGATTCCGGTACCAAATACAAGAACTTTTTTGTCCTTTAATTCCATTGTTATCCTCCTAACCCACCGATTTTTTCAAACCGTTTGTTCTTATCTCAATCTTTTTCTGTTTTATCTGCAACTGCTGTGATTTTGCATAGTTCTATTTGTCAGCTGATTCGCCCCTGATATCAAACACTCCTTAAGATAGTATCAGAAGCCCTACCAGACATAATAACGCTGTAACAACGGTAAATACAGCCACTACCTGGGTTTCTGACCATCCACACAATTCAAAGTGGTGATGTATCGGAGCCATTTTGAAAAATCTTTTGCCGCCGGTCTTCTTAAAATAAGTAACCTGGATCATAACGGACATAACTTCCACCAGGTAAATTAAACCTACGATAATAATGATCCAAGGCATTCTGAGGGCATAGGCACAGCCCGCTACAAAGCCGCCCAGAGCCAGTGAACCGGTATCTCCCATAAATACCTTAGCCGGATGTGCATTAAATAACAGAAATCCCAGCAGAGCCCCTACAACAGCAGCCGTAATTGGTTGTATTCCGCCTTTATAAGCAATGGATACAACTGTAAAGAATACAGCGACCATGGTGGTAACACCGGTAGCAAGTCCATCCAGACCATCCGTAAAGTTGACACCGTTAACTGTTCCGATTACTGCAATATACACCAGAGGAATGGCAATTGGTTTAAAATCAATATAAGTCCCCTTGTCAAAAGGATTCATTATGGTTAGTCCAGCCGGATCTACAATAAGAATATATGCCAGGAAAATAGTCGTAATTACAATCTGTCCCAACATCTTCTGCCATGGAAGCAGTCCGTCAGACCGTCTCAATACAACTTTCAGGTAATCATCTAAAAATCCGATAATTCCAAAACCAAGAGTCAAAAATAAAACCGGTATGATCTGCGGATAACTTTTCACAAAAAACAGTGAGGTTGACAGCACACTGATTAAAATAATCAAACCTCCCATTGTAGGAGTCCCCGCCTTCTTTAGATGAGACTGGACGCCGTCTGTCCGCTCCGTCTGTCCCACTTTCAGCTTCCGTAAAAATGGAATTACAAAAGGGCTAAGCGCTACACTGATGACAAATGCCACCAATAATGGAATAATAACTTCAGTACCAATAATCATAATACACCTCTTAAATTCTTTCGCTATTTGTAGACACACTCTAGATTAGTATAAACTTTTTTTGCCTATTAATCAACCTTGAAATCAAAAAATTGAGGGTTGTTCTTAACCTTATAACAGGATACGTAACAGTACAGCCTGAGCTAAGCTGGACTGCTACGATTGTTCCTTAATTGCTTTCTGTTTCCGTTTCCAACTGGGACTCATCTATTGGTATTTCCAGATAAGGCAGAATATTCGCAAAAATATCTTTAATAACAGGAGCAGCTATGGTACCTCCATAATATACGCCCTGTGGATTATGAATTACGCAAAGTCCCAATATCTGAGGATCGTTTGCCGGAGCAAAACCTAAAAATGATGAAATATATTTATTCGCACTTCTTGGAAGCGTCTCTGAAGTAGCTGTTTTCCCACCAATATGATACCCTGCAATATAAGCATTCTTGCCGGAACCGCTGTCAACCACCTGTTCCAGCACATAGCGCATGGTTGCAGAAGTATCCTCTGACAGAATTCTGTCTCCCAGAGGGTATTGCAGTTTCTTAATCAATGCCCCGTCCTTATCCTTAACAGACACGCCGAAATGGGGAGTAACCCGCCTTCCGCCGTTGATGATGGAACTTGCCGTTGTGGCGAGCTGCATAGGCGTGATCTGGAATGACTGTCCAAAAGAAATCGTAGCCAGTTCCACCTGACCTACATTTTCCTTTTTATGCATGATAGTAGCCGCTTCACCAGGCAGATCAATTCCAGTCTTATTATTCAATCCGAACTGGTTAAAATATTTGAAATAATTGTCCACTCCCAGCCTGAGCCCCACCTCAATAAAGACCGGATTGCAGGAGTTCATTACACCCTGTACAAAAGTCTCTCCTCCATGGCCTGCTACCTTATGGCAGCGAATTCTTCTGTCCTCTACAATTTTATACCCTGGACAGGAAAATTGATCCGTTAAAGAAACTACTCCCTCTTCCAGACCAGCCGCTGCGGTAATAATCTTGAAAGTTGATCCCGGTTCATAAGTATCGTTAATACATCCATTTCTCCACATTTGATTCAGCGCATCCTGCTTTTCCTTCTCTGTCATCTGAGAGGAGTCTACATTTAAGGTAAACGGACTGTTTAAATCAAATTCCGGAACATTTACCATTGCCAGAATTTCACCGTTACTTGGCCGCATGAGGAGAATTGATACACTGTCGGCACCTTTTTGTTCCATAACCTTCTTTGCCGCCTGTTCCACATACTGCTGGATGTTGTTATCCAGGCTGATGTAAAGATCATTTCCGTTAATCGGCTCAAGTCTGCTTTCTCCTGCTTCCGGCAGTTCCACTCCTCTGGCATCTGTCATGGTAAGAATTTTCCCCGGGCTTCCTTTTAAAATATCCTCATACTTTACCTCCAGCCCGATAATCCCCTGATTATCGCTCCCGGTAAACCCAAGAACCTTCGATGCCAGGGAACCAAACGGATAATAGCGTTTAAAATCTTCATCTACCTTCACACCCGCAAGATTGTATTCTCGTATCTTATCACCGACTTCTTTTTCCACATTGGTTTTCACACGCTCAATCGAGCTTCTCTTCTCCACCCTTTTTCGTACCTCCGCCTCGGACAACCCAAGTTCCTTAACCAGCAT
Source organism: Clostridiales bacterium (assembly GCA_018365455.1). Lineage (GTDB taxonomy): Bacteria > Bacillota > Clostridia > Lachnospirales > Lachnospiraceae > Robinsoniella. The sequence goes on along the minus strand of JAGZJZ010000021.1, from coordinate 64,399 downwards.
GGCAATTACTTTATCCGGTTCTTTTATCTGGCTGTGGATAACAGATATGGTACAAACCGTTTTATTGGTCGCCAGAGCTGTTCCCGTGGCATCCAGAATCTCTCCCCTGGCTGCTTTGATATCTCTTTCTCGTTCGTGGAGTTCCTCCGCTTTCTGGGCATAATAATCCGATTTAAAAATCATCAGATAAACAAGACGCCCCACCAGGGCAGCTAATACCAAAAAACACAGGGTAAATACTACAACAATCTTCTTCTTATGATAGGTTTTAATTTTGAGCATAAAAATCCCCGTAGAAGTAATTAGTATAATCTATTATTACTTCTACGGGGATATGTCTTTATTGTTCAAGCTGCAGGTCTTCGTTGGTCACGCCGTCATCCCAGACATCTTCCTGGGGCTCACCCGTGTCTTCTAAAGGCTCTACATAGTTCTGATCCTGCGGCAATCCGTTTTGGGCTGTACCATCTGTATTCCCATCTGTACCGTCTGAAGTACCATCCGCAGTTCCATCCGTAGTTCCATCTGTTGTGCCGTCTGCATTTTCTCCGGTCTTCATGCCCAGGGTATTACGTTCATCATCCGTAATCTCTTCTGTGGGATAAATACCCAGATATGGCAGTATTTCCGAAAGAATCTTTTTGGAAATCTCCATGGAATACCCACCGATTTCCTGATCTTCTACGTTTGGTTCATCCACAACGGTGTAAATTACCACCTGGGGATCGTCTATTGGTACTGCTCCGATAAAGGAGACGATATAACGGTCTTCTCCACGGGGAAGCGTCTCCGCCGTACCAGTCTTACCACCGATACGATAACCGGAAATCTGGGCTTTCTGCCCGGTACCTTCCTTTACTACGGCTTCCAGATATTCCTTTACTAAGGAAGAATTCTTAGAGGAAACCGGCTGACTTAACAGCAGCGGATCCATATCTTTTGCAACTCCGCCTTTGGAATCCAGTACCTGTTTTACCATGTGAGGGCGATAGTAGTTACCGCCGTTTACAACGGTTGAAAATGCCGCAAACTCCTGAACCATGGAAGCAGTAAATCCCTGCCCGAAGGAGTTGGTTGCCAGTTCAATTACATGCATATTGTTGCTGTTATATAAAATTCCTGCATTTTCATTTGGCAGATCAATTCCGGTTTTTTTACCGAAATTAAATAATTCCTGATATTTAACAAAAGCATCCACTCCCATTTTCTCAGCAATTTCCATCATACCCACATTACAGGAGTTCTTAACTACATCGCTTAGTGTTTCATCCTGATGTCCGTTTCGGTTATCACAGTAAATCGGCGGTTCCGATCCATACTGCAGATAGCCGTTACAATAATAATGGTCAGAGTCATCTGCAAATCCGCCTTCCAAAGCGGATGCCACAACCACAGGTTTATAAGTGGAACCCAGTTCAAATGCTCCGGAAACACAGAAATTGCTCCAAAGCCCATTCAGGGCTGCTACATATTCATCATCCGTCATTGCCTCGATCTGCTTTTTCGTATACCATCCATCCAGGTTTTCCGGATCATTTAAATCGAATGCCTGATTAGTTGCCATTGCCAGGATCTCTCCCGTATTGGGATCCCCTACAATAACACCGGTATTTTTACTTCCATGACCTGCAAATTCTTCCCATGGGCCGCCTTTATACATATCATCAAATTCTTTGATATATTTTTCCACTACCTGCTGGATGTTAACGTCAATCGTAGATACCAGGCTTTTCCCATTGGTGGGTTCCACCGTGGTCCGCTGAAGCTCGGAATCTTCATTCAGATATCCGAATTCCCGTCCGTCAACTCCATTTAATACATCGTTGTAATAGGACTCCAGCCCTACAATACCATCATTCAAGTCATTAGAAAATCCCAGTACATTACTTGCCAGGCTGTTAAAGGGATACTTTCGTATGAAATCCTCCTCAAACCATACACCCTGCACGTTTTCCAGCTCCTGCCGTTTTGCGTCGCTCAGCTTTCGATCTTGGGATAAATCTGTATATTCCTCATATTTCTGCTTATCTTCCATCGTCACTTCTCTTTTAATGACCTGGTACTGGCTGTCCTTGGTTTCCTCAGAAGTGATAACTTTGCGTATTTCCGATTCATCCACACCCAATGTCGCAGATAAAGCGCTGATGGTGGGTTCTATAAAATCCTCATCGGCATTAATTGCAAAGCAGTCCAGAACTACATTATAGACTTTCTCACTTCTCGCCATAATATTTCCATTCCGATCCAGGATTTCTCCCCGCCTGAACGGAATGGTACGACTGTCGTACTGCTGTTGTGATAATACCTTCCTTGCGTATTTATCACCGCTCTTTGCCGTGATATACGCTATCCGGACATTCAATCCTACAAGCGCTAATAAAACGAATGCAAATATAGCCATAAGCTTTATTTGCATTTTTTTGGTAAATATTTTTTTAGTATTTCGTTTTCTGTCTCTATTTCTTTCTGATGCCAATCATATCACCTACTTATTGGTTGGTACATCTTCGTATTGTCTTACATAGTCGCCATCCTGACTATTATAATTAATGATTTGTCCTTGCTCGGCATATACCATGCCAAGTTCATTAATCGCAATATCTTTGATTTTTTCCAAATCAACAGATGCCATGGTTTCGTCGTATTTCGTATCATTTGCTAATTTCAAAGAACTGAGCTGGCTCTCCAGATCTGTAACATTTTTCCGATGGGCTGTATTTGCTGCCTGTAACTGTAAATAGTTCACACATACAAAAAGGGTTGCTACTGCTGCCGCCGTTAAGAATATAACATATGCAAAGTTCATTTGCAATGCTTTTTCCCGATTTTTTCTGGTTTTCTGACTTGTTGCCGGCCTTCTCTTTCGCTGTGGTTCCTGTCTTACAGGCCTGTTTTCTCTCCTACGTGGAACTGCCTGAAGCTCTCTTGCCGTATTGCCGTCAACGTATGCTCTTGTCTGCTGCTGATTTCTTCTCGCGTAACCGTGTTCCGGTCTTCTGGCTGATCTATTCATTTAGCTTCTCCTTACCCCGCTATCTCTGCGTATTTTACAGTGAAACGAACATTTGATATCCGCCTCACCATTTGCTTATGAATACAGTCTGTATCTAATCTATTCGTTTTTCTTACAGATTCTGATTACAGCCTGCGTTCAAATACACGTAGTTTCGAACTTTTTGACCTCTTGTTCTCTTCAAGCTCCTGTTCGCCTGGCAGTATTGGTTTTCTGGTTATCACTTTTCCTTTGGATGTTTTCCCACATACACAAATCGGAAACTCTCTCGGACAGGTACATGGATCCTCATTTTTTTTGAAAATAGTCTTTACAATCCTGTCTTCCAACGAATGAAAGGTGATAATACATATTCGCCCGTCATCATTCAGAAGTTCTATCATGTCATCCAGAGAATCCCGTAGTACTTCTAATTCTCTGTTTAATTCGATTCTTATGGCCTGGAACGTCTTTTTGGCCGGGTGTCCTCCTACTGCCCGGAATTTCATTGGAATAGCCGCTTTTATAACATTAATTAACTCCCCAGTTGTTTCTAATGCTTTTACATTTCTCGCACTTACAATATGCTTGGCTATATTCTTTGCAAATTTGTCTTCCCCGTAATCGCGAATGATTCGATATAGATCCATTTCGCTATACTCATTTACAATATCCTTAGCAGTCATGCTCTGACGCTGATCCATTCTCATGTCCAGTGGTGCGTCTTCTCTGTAAGTAAAGCCGCGGTCTGCCGTATCCAATTGGTAGGAGGAAACACCTAGATCCAAAATTATCCCATCAACTGATGTAATCTGTATGTTTGCCAGTTCCTTTTTCATATCGCAGTAATTACTGCGGATAATCGTTACTTTATCTTTAAACTCCCCTAAGCGCTGCCTTGCCGCTTCTATTGCGTCTGCATCCTGATCGATTCCAATCAGTCTGCCTTTGTCAGACAGCCGTTTACTTATCTCTAAAGCATGTCCTCCACCACCCAGAGTTCCATCGACATAAATGCCGTCAGGTTTTATGTTCAGAGCTTCTATTGTTTCCTCCAGAAGCACAGATTTGTGTTTGAATTCCATATTGTCCTCCCCAGGCTATATGCTTAAACCTAAATCTGTCATTTGTTCCGCAATGTCATCCATATCGTCATAAGAATTATTCTCATTCCATTTTGACTTGCTCCAAATTTCAATTCTGTTTAACATTCCTGTCAGTACTACGTCCTTTTCCAGACCTGCAAATTCTCTTAACGTTCCCGGTAAAAGAATTCTCCCCTGCTTGTCCAGCTCGCATGGTGTCGCACCTGCTACAAAGAAACGTGCAAATTGTCTAGCGCTTTTGTTTGTAAGTGGTAAAGCCTTAAGTTTTTCTTCGAAAGCCTGCCATTCATTATTGGGAAAAACAAATAAGCATCCATCTAATCCCTTCGTAACAACAAATTCGTCACCCAGTTCATCTCTAAATCTGGAGGGGATAATCAGTCTGCCTTTGGTATCAACCGTATGATTGTATTCTCCCATAAACATATGACGCACCTTCTTTCGTGAAAATGCAAAACTTACAATCCTTCTTTTGCATTTTCAGTGAAATGTGGTTCTGGTTACCACTTCGTCCCCATTTGCTACCACCTTCCACCACTTTCTACCACTTGTATGTTTATAATAGCTTACTTTGTACAAAAATACAAGGGCTAATTTTAATTTTTTTGCATAAGAATTTCTTAAGGAACATGCCATTTTTCGCTATTTTTCGCGGGTTTTACAAGATATTGTGTGTGTAAAAGTGTGAAATACCAGATAAACGGGTATCGTGGTAAATATTTCCAATATTACAGATGATGCCTGTTCCTGCATTGCGTAATTAACTGCTTCAGCGTGGAGGGAAGTGGAGGGATTATCCGAATTTTACGTCTCCGCCTCCACTTGCCGCCCTATAAATGCCCTGTACAATCTCCACTTGCCACCACCGTTTTTTTAGAGTTTCGTTTTTTGTGTAAATTCAGTATATATATTCATATTATTGTATAAATATTATCACTTGAATTCTAAACATTTTACCGGTAAACAATATTTATATAAAATTTAATTTAAAAATTCGAATTGCTGTCGGGATTTTCACACCCCCACTTTGGTTTATTTTTTGTTCTTTTTACCCATTTTTAGTTTTATTCTCCCACTTGTATTAAAATTTCGAAAAAATTTTCTTCTATATTTATGTTCTGATCCCCACTTTAGAAACCAAATGTTTTCAATCCCTCCACTTTGTACCACCAATATATTCCTTAGCGGGATCATACTGCAACCGTAATTTATCACCTGGCGCTTTTCCATCCTTTTGTCATCTTATGCAAAGTTTCCATTTTTTATTTTCCGCCTGTGCAGCGTATTGGATTGCAGGAGTACAAAAAAAAGAACCCGCAGTCCCCACCAGACTACAAGTTCATAAAAAGAATCTATCTTACAATTGATTTCCCAATTTAATGTATTGACTCATCAATTCATCCACAACAATACTTTGCTTATAGACTTCTTCGGTAAGTAAACCTCTTTCAACGATTTTATCTAGGTTTACTTTTTCTGCTTCGATTTTTCTTCTTAATTCTTCCATATGACTCATATCATTCACCCGTACCTTTCTCCATTTTGCCTGATTTTCTTTTGAACAAAATGATTATAATAGAAACAAATACCAACAGTATGGCTAATAACTGGGACACCGGCAGCCCGATTCCTGGCAGTAGGAGCTGATCTGTACGCAGCCCTTCTATCCAGGCTCTGCCTAATCCATATCCTAAGAGATACAATAAAAATACCTCTCCATCGAATTTTTTTCGCTTAGTATACCAAATAAGTATGATCAATAATACCAGATTCCACATTCCTTCATATAAAAAAGTGGGATGCACCTGTATATATGATACTCCATCTATCTTTTGTAAATGTTCCATCATCTGAGGGGTTACTTCCGACGATCGTACAGCGTCCAATGGAAGCCGCATGGCAAACAGATTGTCTGTATATCCGCCAAACGCTTCTCTGTTAAAAAAATTGCCCAGGCGTCCTATAATCTGACCCAAAACCAGTCCGATGCAGGCTGTGTCTACCAATTTCCAAAACTGTAATTTTTTATATCTGGCAAATACGTACGCGGTAATTACCGCTGCTATCACGCCTCCATATATTGCCAGTCCGCCTTCACGGGTGTTAAAAATCTTCCACAGGTTATCTTTATAATTATCCCAGGAAAAAATAACGAAATACAGTCTTGCACCTATCAGGGCGAAAAATATTGCAATTAACGCCAGATCAAAATAATCGTCCGGATTTTGCTTTGTAACCTTCGCTACTCGCATAGCTGCTAAAATCCCACACACCATGGCAATTGCAATTGTTATCCCGTAATATGCAATCGGAAATCCAAATACACTAATACTTTTACCCACATTCTCCAGTTCTATTCCCAGATTCGGGAAGGCTATTGAAGTATTCATGCCTTGCTCCTATACATTAAACCGAAAGAGAACCACATCTCCATCTTTTACTACATAGTCTTTGCCTTCCAGTCCAACCAGCCCCTTCTCTTTAGCAGCAGCATATGTCTTGCAATCCAATAAATCCTGGTAATTAACAACCTCTGCCCGGATAAATCCCCGCTCGAAATCAGAATGGATCTTGCCCGCTGCCTGAGGTGCCTTGGTACCGTTTTCAATTGTCCAAGCCCTTGTCTCAGTTTCACCTGCTGTGAGATAGCTGATTAGTCCTAATAAGCTATAACTTGCTTTTATAAGCTTTTCCAATCCTGACTCTTTTAATCCTAAATCTTCCAAAAACATTTTCTTTTCATCTTCATCCAGCTCTGCGATCTCCTGTTCGATCTGAGCACAGATGACAAATACTTCACTGTTTTCTTTTTCTGCCAGCTCGCGGACTGACTCCACATAACGATTGGATGCGCCATCATCCGCAAGATCGTCTTCCGCTACATTTGCTGCAAAAATAACCGGTTTATATGTCAAGAGATTATAAGAACTGATCCATTCTGCCTCTTCATCATCGTCAGCAGTAAAACTAATTGCCATTTTTCCATCTTCCAGATGTGCTTTTACTCTCTGAAGGAAATCTAATTCTTTGGCAAGTGTTTTGTCATTTCTGGCACCTTTAGAGGTCTTGGCAATCCTTCTCTCCATTATTTCAATGTCTGAGAATATAAGTTCCAAATTAATTGTTTCAATATCCCTGATGGGATCCACACTTCCATCCACATGAATTACATTTGTATCCTCAAAGCAGCGGACTACGTGCACAATAGCATCCACTTCGCGGATATTAGCCAGGAATTGATTTCCTAATCCCTCTCCCTTTGACGCCCCCTTTACAAGGCCAGCGATATCAACAAATTCAATTACCGCCGGGGTAACCTTCGCTGAATGATATAAATCTGCCAATAATTGCAGCCGTTCATCAGGTACCATTACAACACCAACATTTGGATCAATAGTACAGAACGGATAATTCGCAGATTCTGCTCCAGCTTTTGTTAAAGAATTAAATAATGTGCTTTTACCGACATTCGGTAAACCTACGATTCCTAGTTTCATGTATGATTTCCTTTCTTGTATTCCGTTTTTCTTTGTTTTTCTTTTGTATCTCTTAACAAGTAACAGTTTATCACAGAATCTGACAAAAATGCAAGCATTTCTCCCTTTAAGATATCGACATATTTCGCCAGTCAGATTTAAAATTTTACAAAAATATTAATCCCTTGATTCTATCACGATTAGAGCACCTTCGGTCACAGAAATCAAGGCTTCTTCCGAAATTATTTCGTTGCTGAGACCAAGTGCCTGGTTACAAGACATTGTATAATTCGACAAAGGATAATAAAATCCAACCAAATCCAACCCTTTTACCTCCGTCGTATGTGCCACTATCGACACAAATTTTCCATACTGTTCCGATTTTTTTATAGAAATTTTATCATTTATTACACGAATCCGATTGTGTTCATCGATCAGATAACACTCAATTCCCGCTTCTGCCGTCTGACCAAGTATCTGAATGTTCCCAAGTACATGGTCCAGTCTGCTTCCTGTTCCGCCTAAAATATAAATACAGTTATTCCCTTTTTCTATTGCCAGGTTCACGGCAATCTGGGTATCGGTATCATCCTTTTCCGGTTTAAATTCACGGATTTCCACGCCCTTTTCCCGGTAATACGAAAGAGTATCGCTCCCGGCGGAATCAAAATCTCCCACAATATAATCCGGTAACATCTCCGCTTTTTTCAAAAATTCTATCCCCCGGTCAGCCCCTATTACACACGTTACCGGGTGTTTCTCCAAAAAGGAAAGGGCAAAATCATAATTGATATTGCCCCCGCTGATAATCGCTGCTATTTTTTTATCTGTTCCCATTGTCCCATTACTTCCTTTTAACCTTCATACTCTTTCATGATCGCTAATAATTCTTTTGCATTCTCACTAACATTCCCGTTAAACACTGTAGAGCCTGCTACGATTACATTCGCCCCTGCCTGCAATACGGTACGGAGTGTATCTTTGTTAATGCCGCCGTCTACCTGGATATCCAGATCCAGATTTTTAGCCACTGCTATTTTGCGAAGCGCACTGATTTTATTGGTACAGCTCTCAATGTACTTCTGCCCGCCAAAGCCTGGATTTACGGTCATAATAAGTACCATATCCACTTTTTCCAAAACGTAATCCAAAACACTGAGAGAAGTTGCCGGATTAAGCGCCACACCTGCTTTTAACCCCTTTTCATGGATCTGTCCGATTACCCTGTCCAGATGCTTGCAGCTCTCGGCATGGACGGTGATGATATCCGCTCCGCATGCTGCAAAGTCATCAATATACCGCTCGGGATCCATAATCATCAGATGTACGTCAAACACGCGTTTTGTCGCACTTCTTATGGATTGGATTACCGGCATTCCAAAGGAAATGCTGGGCACAAACTGACCATCCATCACGTCAATATGAACATACTGTGCTCCTGCCTGATCAATCTGTTCCAGTCCGCTTCCTAAATTTTTAAAATCTGCTGCTAGTATAGATGGTGCTAAAATATTCACATTAATACCTCCTCTTATCCTTTAGTTCTCCAAATAATACCACATAATTATCGTATCGCATTTTGCTGATTTTACCTTCTTTAACCGCCCGTTTTACCCCGCAGTCCGGTTCATGGACATGCATGCATCCCTGAAAACGGCACTCCGGCTCATATTCCCGAAACTCCACAAAAAAATCCTTTAGATCTTCTTTATCAAAGTCCTGGATATAGAGGGAGCTGAACCCCGGCGTATCCATAATATAGGTATTTTCCTCTATCATAATCAGTTCCGAATGCCTTGTGGTATGTTTTCCACGGTCGATTTTATGGCTGATCTCACCGGTTTCCATCATGGCTTCCGGCTGCAGGATATTAATTATTGAAGATTTTCCCACCCCGGAAGGACCTGCCACTGCAGTGGTTTTTCCTCTCAGCTGCTCCATTACCAGTTCCAGACCTGTATTTTCCAGGGCGCTGGTAAATAACACATCGCATCCGCAGTTTTCATATATTTTTCTTAGTTTCTCTTCTTCTTCAGTAGAAGAAATATCTTTCTTATTAAAACAAATGATGGTATGTACCTTCTGGTACTCCATCATAATTAAAAATCGATCCAGCAAATTGAAATTCGGCTTGGGACGGTCAATAGAAAAAATAACCAGCGCCTGATCGATATTGGCAACAGCCGGGCGGATAAGCGTGTTCAATCTGGGCAGAATCTCTGCCACATTTCCCTTCTTATCCTCCTCGCTGATCACATCAATCTCAACATTGTCCCCCACCAGAGGTTTCATTTTGTCTTTTCGAAATATTCCTTTTGCTTTACATTCATAAAGACCGGATTCTACTACATAAACGTAGTAGAATCCAGCTATTCCTTTTACTATCTTTCCCTGCATGTATTTTCCTCTAATTAAACGGAATCGGTGAGTAACGTACCGGATCACCGTATTCTCCTGTGGATGCATCTTTTACATAGATATATGCCACACCATTGACTCCCTTTGTACCTTTTACATTCAGCACATAAGGAAATTCAACAGATGTCCCTTCTAAAATGGTAGTGGTCTTATCGCCCTGCACTAAAATAATCTTGACATCTTCCCCATTATAACCCCCCGGTGCCTGTAATCCTACATCGCAGGTACCGGTTGTGGAAGCATCGGTATTATTGGTTGTGCCGTTTCCTAAATTCGGGTCCGTCTGGGCAGGATCCTGACCTCCTGAGCCTGCACTGATGGTCAGCGTAATGACGGTGCCTTTTGTAACTCCCACTCCGGAGGTAACATCCTGATCCATTACCGTTCCCGCAGAATATCTGTCGGAGTACTGCTCCTGGGATTTCACAGTGAGCCCCAGCGCCGTCAAGGTATCTTTCGCATCAGTAAAGGTACTTCCCACTACGTTAGGAACGGTGATATCTTCTTCTTCCGGTCCGTCACTGATTACTACAATCACAGTATCTCCGGAACTTGCAGAAGCTCCCGCTTCCGGCGTTGTACGGATTACCAGATCTTTCGCAACCAAATCATCGTTTTCTCTGGAAACGGAAATACTCAGATTTTTATCAGCCAGTTCTGCTTTTGCCTCATCCTCTGTCAAACCTGACACATCGGGCACCGTTACGGACTGCTGCTGGTTATCTGATTCTTCCGGTCCTTTACTGATCGTATAGGTAACCGTGGTATTCTTGCTGACACTTGAATTAGCTGCTGGGTTCTGGGATACAATCTGTCCCTGTGCATAAGTGGAAGATGCCTGCTCACCAGCCAGGGATGCCCCAAGCCCCAGTGCATTTAATTTTTCTTTCGCCTGATCAGCCGTAAGCCCTCTCAGATCCGGAACGGTAACTTCTGCCTGGTCTGATGAGGAGTTGCTCTGGGTGGTGCTTCCTGTACCATTTCCCTGGGAAGCCGATTCTGATTCCGTCGTCTTAACGGTTGAAGTTTCCGTAATCTTTGTGGACTCTGTGGTCTTTTTCTTGCCTGCTCCGAAATTAAATAATCCCAGAGCATTTCCTATCAGCACCAGGAACACACATCCAATCACAATGGCAATTATAATACTTCCGATGGTCATTACCTTTTCCAGCTTTGGATTTATGCCGGATCTGCCGTCATCGTCATCATCATCGTCATCATCATCCGGATCGTAATCATCATTCATATATCCATTGTTGTAGTTGTCACCATAGCCGCCCTGATAGCCGCCTCCCTGGTAACCGCCTCCCTGATAACCACCGCCCTGATAACCGTCGCCCTGGTAACCATTGTTCATATAGCCGCCGTAGTTTCCATCCTGCCCGCGGTTATCATTGCCTCTGTCACCATAGCTGTTATGGATCTGATCCAGCTCATCCTTGGAGATCACCACCGTTCTGGCATTGTTGTTAATGGGCGTCAGCTGGACAAAATCTCCGTCCGGGTTGACCAGTGATTCTTTCAAATCATGGATCAGCTCGGTCATATCACCATAACGCCTGTCCGGACTTTTCTGGGTACACTTTGCAATGATCTGCACCGTACTGTACGGAAGATCCGGAACAAATTTATGGGGGGAAGGCATTTCTTCCTGCAGATGCTTGATGGCAATTGCAACCGTAGAATCCCCGTCAAAGGGAACATGCCCTGTGAGCATTTCAAAAAGGGTAATACCAAGGGAATAGATATCACTCTTAGCATCGCTGTAACCGCCCCGCGCCTGTTCCGGAGAACTGTAATGCACAGATCCCATTACATTGGAGCTTATGGTATTGGAAGAAGCCGCTCTGGCTATTCCAAAATCTGTTACTTTTACTTTACCATCCGTAGAAATGATGATATTCTGTGGCTTCACATCACGATGCACAATACCCTTCTTATGTGCCGCCTGTAAGCCCATGGAAACCTGCACCGCAATACTGGTTGCTTCACGGACAGCAAGTCTTCCTTTTTTACCTATATAATCCTTTAATGTAATTCCCTCTACTAATTCCATTACAATAAAGTAGATTCCATGATCGTCCCCTACATCATAGACATTCACAATATTTGGATGCGCCAGGCCTGCTGCAGCCTGTGCTTCCACCCGAAATTTGGAAATAAACGCTGTGTCATCCCGAAATTCCTGTTTCAGCACCTTGACCGCAACAAACCGGTTCAGCTTATGGTCTTTTGCCTTATAGACATCTGCCATACCGCCGGCACCAATTCTGCCTACGATTTCATAACGTTCCTGGATAAACATTCCTTCTTTTAACATTATTCCACCTCACCTGTCAACGGTTCTATCAAAACAACCGCAATATTATCTTTACCACCATTTTGATTCGCCCTTGCAATCAGTTCGTTTCCAATCCACTGGAGATTGGGACCGCTTTTTACAATTTTCTCTATTTCTGCGTCCTCTATCATGTTGCTTAACCCATCTGAACACATCAAAATGATGTCTCCCCTCTGAAGCCTCATATCAAAGAAGTCTATTACAACCTTCTTTCTGGCCCCAATTGCTCTTGTAATAATATTTTTATCCGGATGATTTCTTGCCTGTTCCCGGTTGATCTCACCAATCCTGACCATCTCTTCTACCAGAGAGTGATCCTTTGTAATCTGTAAAATTTTATCACTGATCAGATACAGCCTGCTGTCCCCTACATTTGCCACATACAGATATTGTCCGATGACTGTCGCTACCACCAGGGTGGTCCCCATACCCGCTAATGCCTCGGATGAACTTGATTTTTCCATAACTTTAATATTTGCAGTTTCGATTGCTGAACGTATAATTTTTATCGGATTTGTATCCTGGTTTTTACGGATATCCTCAAGCAATACTTCCACCGTATAGCTGGAAGCCTCATCACCTGCGTTATGTCCGCCCATACCATCTGCAACTACAAAAAGATTTGGAAGATTCCCCACAAGCCCACCAGAAGCATAAACGAAATCCTGGTTTGTTGCTCTTTTTTGCCCTACATCCGTAACGCAATATGATTTCATGTTTCTTCCTCTCCTTTACCATTTATGACACTTAAGATTTTTCCATATAACTTTTGCGTAACTGTCCACAGGCACCATTGATATCTCTGCCCATTTCTCTTCTAATAGTAACATTAATTCCACATTTTTCAAGTTTATTTTTGAAATTGTCGATAACTTTTTTCTGGGACTGAACGTAATCCCGTTCCTTAATCGGATTCACCGGGATCAGGTTTACGTGGCAGTTTAACGGCTTAATCAGTGCAGCAAGTTCGTCTGCATCTTCCTTTTTGTCGTTCACACTGCCCACCAGACTGTATTCAAAGGTTATCCTACGCCCCGTCTTCTCAAAGTAATACTGACATGCATCAATCACTTCCTCCAGGCTGTACTTATTGGCTATTGGCATTAATTCACGCCGCTTTGCCTGGTTGGATGCGTGTAGTGACAGAGCCAGCGTTATCTGCAGCTGCTCGTCTGCCAGCTGTTTCATTTTGGGAACGATACCGCATGTGGAAACGGTAATGTTCCGCTGGCTGATATTCAGCCCGTGTTCGTCTGTAAGCATTTGGAAAAATTTTAATATATTGTCATAATTGTCAAGAGGTTCTCCCGTTCCCATTACAACAACGTTGCTAACCCGCTCCCCAGACAGCTTCTGGATCCGGTATATCTGGTCCAGCATCTCTGCTGCCGTGAGATTCCGGGTCCATCCTCCAATCGTCGAAGCGCAGAAACGGCATCCCATCTTACATCCCACCTGGGAAGAAATACACACGGAATTTCCGTGTTTGTATCGCATGAGTACACTTTCAATTACATTTTGATCTGCCAGTTTAAATAAGTATTTTTGTGTTCCGTCTATCTGAGAAGTGAGCACTTCCACTACCGAAAGACATGTACAATCATAATGTTCAGCCAGTGTATCCCTGAGATTTTTGGATAAATTCGTCATCTCCAGGGGAGAATCAGCCAGTTTTTCATGTATCCACTGGTATATCTGCCCCGCCCGAAACGGCTTTTCTCCTATCTTTGCCATCTCCGCTTTCATCTCCTGAAAATCAAGCGTCTTTAAATCTACTTTTTCCATTTTACTAACCTATCCTCTTAAATCTTGCCATAAAGAATCCATCTGTCTTGTGAATTCCCGGCAACAACTGCAGATAACCTGCTTTTGTGGTCTTACTTCTCAATTCTTCACAGATATAGGGATCAATACTCTCCAGCTGGAAAGGATAATTATCCAGAAACCATTTTACATTAAACTGATTCTCATCTGCTCCTATGGTGCAGGTACTGTAAATCAGGGTTCCGCCTACTTTCACATAGGGGTAAACCGTATCCAGTATCTTCCGCTGCAGCTTCACCAGCTCCTGCTGCTTTGTCTCTGTCATTTTGTATTTAATATCTGTTTTTTTACCGATTACGCCCAGACCGGAGCATGGAAGATCAGCCAGCAGTATATCTGCCTTTTCCACCGAAGCACCGTCAAATGCAGTTGCATCCTGACGCACGGCTAACATATTAATCAGTCCTACCCGTTCAATATTTTCCAACATCATGTCTACTTTATAATCGGTAATATCCCTTGCTTCCACATGACCGCTGCCGTTTAGCTTGTCCGCCAGATGCAGACTTTTTCCCCCCGGCGCTCCGCAGACATCGATGCAATAGTCCCCGAACTTAGGAGCTGCGATTTCCGCCACCAGCATGGAACTTACGTCCTGTACCTGGAACAATCCCTCCTTGAAAGCATTGATCGCCTGCATATAATTATAATCAGAGATTTCCAGTGCATAATCCAGATAGGATACGTCTTCTGCCGTAATATTCTGTGCTTCCAGGCTTGCCTTTACTTCTTCCTTCGTTGCCTTATTCAGGTTGCAGCGAATGCTGGTCTTTTGTTCCTTTTCAAAATTCATACAGACGGTTTCCACTGTTTTTAAATCATATTGACCCAGCCATTTTTTCAAAATCCACTCCGGCATGGAATACCTTACTGATAAATAGTGGAGTGGATCCTTGGCCGGATCCGGGTACTCCACTTTGTCAATTCCTCTTGCTATACTGCGAAGCACTCCGTTTACAAACCCTTTTAAACTGTAAAATCCTCGCTTTTGAGCTATTTTTACAGCTTCATTGCAGACTGCTGAATCCGGAATGCTGTCCATATATTTAATCTGATACACAGACATTCTCAGAAGATTGCGGATTAAAGGCTTCATATTTGCTACCTTTACCGTAGAGAACTGCTCCAGTATATAATCCATCTGAAGCATATACTCTATGGTGCCCTCCGCAAGCCTCGTAATAAATGCCCTGTCCCGTTTTTCTAAATACTGGTATTTCTCCAGTACATTACGGATGACTACATGACTGTACTCTTCTTCCTCCGTAACCTCCATTAAAATACCCAGTACAATTTCTCTTAAGTTTACCGTTTTAGTCACGATTCCTTCCTCCTGATAGTATGATCAAACGAAGGAGCTGCAAAATAGATGATGCCAGACTCGCAACGTAGGTAAGTGCTGCTGCTGAAAGTACCTTTTTTACAGCGGATACCTCCTGGTCCCCGCAAATGTGGGAAGTTTCAAGAATTTTAACCGCCCTTGAAGATGCATTAAATTCTACCGGAAGTGTTACCAGCTGAAAGATTACCGCCAGTGTAAATAAAACGATTCCCGCTGTCATAAGCGGTCCCATGGAAAAAATAAGCCCTGCAAGGAAAATGGGCCAGAACAGCGTAGAACCCAGATTTGCAGCCGGTACCAGCGTACTTCTTAAAACAAGCGGCTTATACTTCTCCTGATGCTGGATAGCATGACCGCATTCATGTGCAGCAACGCCGATGGCTGCCACGGAAGTTGACATATACGTACTGTCTGATAAGTTCAGCGTTTTCGTTCGGGGATCATAATGATCCGTAAGATTTCCCTGTACGCGCTGAATCCCTACATCATAGATACCGGCACCATGAAGTATCCGTTCTGCTGCCTGGGCGCCGGTGAGTCCCGACATACTGCGTATCTTGTTGTATTTTGCAAAAGTACTCTTTACCCTGGCTGAAGCAGCTAATGAGATCACCAATCCAATCAGCACCAGTATCATAGTCGGATCATAAAGCATACCCAGACCGCCAAAACCTAATCCATAAAATCCATTTGAACTGCTGTAGCTAAGTAACATGATATTCATTCCCTTCTATCGTCATTCAGTACCCTATCCGAAAAGGAACTATAGTGCCAGCACTGTTACTATAGTTTCCGGCCGGACAGCGTACCGGAGCCTGTTTGAAAATTGCATTCAAACTAATTATTTGAGTGATATCGCAAGCAGGCTTACGATATGCACTTAGTCAAGTGAGACTATTCTAACCTATTTTTTGCAAAAAACCAGCAACTTCACAGTAATTTCATAAATTCTTAAACTTTTTTAAGATAATTGGCTTTGGACATCTAACTGGCATCCCCGCAGGAATGCATCCACAGGCATTTTTTTCTTGCCTTCCAACTGCACTTCCAAAAGGCTTAACACGCCGTCCCCGGTCTGTACTTTTACTGTGTTTTTGGTAACTTCCACAACAGTTCCCGGTTCTGAACCGGAATTTACATCTTTGACATCAGCCATCCAGATCTTCAATGTCTTTCCATCTAAATGGGTATATGCACTGGGCCAGGGATTCAATCCCCGAATCAGGCGTTCCAGTTCTGCCGCACTTTTATTCCAGTCAATCTGCCCGTCTTCTTTTTTCAGCATTCTGGCATAATCGGTGGAGCTTTCTGCCGGCTGTTTTTCATAGGATACCTCTCCGGCTTCCAGTTTATCCAGGGTTTCTGTTAACAGATCCGCTCCTGCCTGGCTAAGCTTGTCGAACAGGCTGCCTCCCGTTTCTTTTTCCTCTAGTTTCACCACCCTGGTGGTGATCATATCACCGGTATCCAGACCTGCATCCATACGCATAATCGTAACTCCGGATTCACTCTCGCCATCAATGACAGCCCACTGTATCGGCGCTGCACCACGGTATTTCGGCAGCAAAGATCCATGAACATTCAGGCATCCCAGTTTGGGAACATCCAGAACTGCCTGGGGTATAATCTGTCCAAAAGCCACCACTACCACCACGTCCGGTGAAAGCTCTTTTAATGTTTCCAGAAATTCCGGTTCTCTGACTCTTTTTGGCTGGTACACCGTAATCCCGGCTTCCACTGCCACTTCTTTTACCGGAGGAAACTGCATTGCTTTTCCTCTGCCCTTCGGCTTGTCCGGCTGGGTTACCACTGCCAAGACCTCATGACGGGATTCTATCAGCTTCTTCAATGTACCCACCGCAAAATCGGGGGTACCCATAAATACAACCTTCATCCATTTACCTCTTTTCTAACGGCTCTTATCTTTATCATTACAGCTTTATCCGAAATATTGATTCACTGGCTTTTATTGTAATGTCTTCCTTCTTCTGCCTTTATTTTCTACTCTTCATCCTCTAAACTGTCCACATCCATCAGTTCCCCTTCCACATGGTTGGTGAACATAACCCCATCCAGATGGTCACACTCATGGCAGACAGCCCTGGCAAGCAGTTCCGTAGCTTCCAGAGTAAACTCCTCCATATTTTCATCCAAAGCCTTCACTTTTACATAATTGGGCCTTGTTACAATGCCCGTCTTGCCTGGCAGGCTTAAACAGCCTTCGTTTCCGGTCTGCTCATCCGCCACTTCCAAAATCTCCGGATTAATGAATACCCTTGGGGTTCCATCGGTGTCGATTACTACAATTCTTTTCAGGATTCCTACCTGTGGTGCCGCAAGCCCTACTCCCATTTCCATGTACATGGTTTCAAACATGTCTTCGATAAGTTCCTGGATTCTGGGGGTCATCTCTTTGACTGGTTTACATTTTTTAGTTAAAACCGGATCTCCCATAATTCTTATCTTTCTGAGTGCCATTTTACTTTCCTCCAACTCTTTTGTTTATATGATCAGGTTACAAATGTATTTAATTCAGATCGAATTGTATATTTACACTTTCATATCCCTGGTTCGCTTCTATATATTGTTCCACTTTATCTTTAATCATAGTCAGTAAATCGTGTCTTTCTTCCTTTAGATAAATGACTTTGTGATAGATATCATTTACCTTGGCAACCGGCTCATCCGCCGGTCCGATGATACGCACGCCGGTATTCCCGGCTATCCGCACAATAAACTTCTGCAGATAATCCATTGCCAGGCTTAAGTGCACAAGTTCCTGACATGCTCCGTGAATTGCCATCATGTTTGACGCAGGCGGATATCCCGCCAGACTCCGGTAGGCTATTTCCTGTTCATAAAAGCTTTCGTAATCCTGATTTGCCGCTGTGATAATGCAGTAATGTTCCGGATCGTAAGTCTGGATGATGACTTCCCCTTTTTCTTCGCCTCTGCCCGCCCTGCCTGCAGCCTGGGTCAGCAATTGGAAAGTACGTTCCCCAGCCCGGTAATCGCTGGCGTGGAGTGACAGGTCTGCGGCTAAGATACCAACCAGGGTCACATTAGGAAAATCATGCCCCTTCACGATCATCTGGGTTCCGATTAAGATATCTGCCTCCTGATTGGAAAAAGCGGACAGTATTTTTTCATGCCCATCCTTTTCTTTCGTGGTATCCATATCCATTCTTAAAATTTTTGCCTGGGGAAATTCTTTCTGTACAAACTCTTCCACCTGCTGGGTTCCCACCCGGAAACCTCTGATAAACTCCGAACCGCAGTTCGGGCATTTCTTTGGCTGGGGCTCTTCATACCCGCAATAATGGCAGACTAATTTTCCATTATTGTGAACCGACAGTGAAACATCACAATGGGGGCACTGGATAACATGGCCGCACATACGGCAGGATATAAATCCCGCATACCCTCTTCTGTTTAAGAATAACATAACCTGCTGCCTCTTATCAAGCCGGTCCTGCATCAAGTCTCTCAGACGGCTGCTGATGACTGAACGGTTTCCTGTCTGAATCTCTTTGCGCATATCTTCCACATATACGTTTGGAAGCTCACTGGTCTTTGCTCTGTTCTGCATGGTGAACAAGGTGTATTCCCCTGTCTTCGCCTTATAGTAAGCATCCACTGATGGAGTTGCCGAGCCCAGTACCACCTTGGCACCTTCCAGGACGCCGCGGTGAATGGCAACCTCTCTGGCATGATAGCGGGGAACGCTTTCGCTCTTATATGTGGGTTCATGCTCTTCATCAATAATGATGATGCCCAGATTGGGAAACGGAGTGAACAATGCGGATCTGGGACCAATCATGACATCGATATCCCCATGTTTTGCCCGTTCAAACTGATCATAGCGCTCCCCCGGAGAGAGTCTGGAATTCATAATTGAAATCCGGTCTCCAAACCTTTTATAAAAGCGCATCACCGTCTGATAGGTCAGGGCGATTTCGGGAATCAGCACAATCGCCTGCTGTCCCATTTTAACTGCATGGGCGATCAGCTCCATATATACTTCCGTCTTGCCGCTTCCGGTGATCCCGTGGATCAGATAAGTACGCTTATCTTTATCCTCCCACCCGGAAATGATCTGTTCCGCAATATATGCCTGCTCCTGATTCAGCCGCAGCAGATAATCTTCTTTCATGCCCAGTTTAATGGGATTGCGGTAGACCTTCGTGGTTTTTACCTCTATGATCTGCTGTTCCGTCAGTGACTTAATGGTAGCCCCGGTAATATTCAGCTTGGAAGTCACCAGTTCATAGGGAAGTTCCTCTTCCTCCAAAAGTGCTGCCAGCAGGCGCTCCCTGGCCTTCTGATGCTTCTTTTTATAAAATTCCAGCTTTTCTTGTGCTTCCGTCCGTTTCATGACCAGGCAGATCTGCTTCTTTTCTTTTGGTTTGACTTTTTGCTTGATTGGGATTACCGTTTTAAGCGCCTGTATCATTGTCGCACCATAATTTTCACGGATCCATGCCGCCAGAGCAATCAGCCTGGATTCGCTGTCACTGCCGTCTGTGACGATTTCACAGATTTCCTTCATTTTTGACGGATCATATTCACATTTCTGGCTGATAGAAACCACATACCCTTTTATAAATCTGTTTCCCCTGCCAAAGGGAACTTTTACGACCATTCCAAGCTGAAGGGTTTCCTGCATATTTGCCGGAATCTCATATTGAAAGGTACGGTCCAGTTTCTCCTGTGTAATGTCCACAATAATATTTGCGTATAACTTTTGCATGGGTTCTCCTAATACTGCGCTTTGTATCTGTTATTTTCTGTCTTCATCCAATATTTCCTGAATCAGGACGCGTTCATCCATGGGATATTTCTTTCCTTCGATTTCCTGATAATCTTCATGTCCCTTGCCCGCCAGAACAATTACATCACCCGGCATGCCATGATGAATGGCAAAGGCAATTGCTTCTTTTCGATCTGTTATCTTGATAAATTCACCTTTTGTCTTTGAAATGCCGGTCTCAATGTCTGCCAAAATATCTTCTGGTTTTTCGAACCTGGGATTATCCGAAGTAATAATGGTAAAATCAGCCAGTCTGCCGGATACCTCACCCATTTCATATCTTCTGGCCTTTGCCCGGTTTCCGCCGCATCCAAAGACGCACACCAGCCTTTTTGGTTGGTACTCTTTCAGTGTGCTAAGCAGGCTCTCCAGACTCATGGCATTATGGGCATAGTCAATCATTAAGGTAAACGCATCCGATACCTTTATCATTTCAATCCTGCCTTTTACTTTTGCTTTGCCAAGAGCTGAGACGATATCCGCTTCTTTCACACCAAAATGCCTGCAGATTGCTATGGCTGTCAGGGAATTGTATACGCTGAATTTTCCGGGAATATCGATTTCCACATCGAAATCCATAAGCCCGTTCACATGATAGGATATCCCCAGATATCCCGGTTTGGATACCAGCTTCGTATCGGTTGCCCGAAGATCCGCTTTTTCGGAAAAACCATAGGTCTCCACTTCACAGGTATGCCCCTCCAGAATCTGGTCCAGATGTTCGTCATCTGCATTAAAGATGCCAAGTTTACACTGTTTAAAAAGCATCGCCTTACATTTTAAATAGTCCTCGAAGCTCTCATGCTCCGCAGGACCGATATGATCCGGTTCTATATTTGTAAAGATCCCTGTCTCGAAGGTAAATCCAGCCGTTCTGTGAAGCATCAGCCCCTGGGAAGAGACTTCCATTACAACACAGTCACATCCTGCATCTGCCATACGCCTGAAATACTCCTGTACCAGCGTAGATTCCGGTGTTGTATTTGCCGCCGGGATCACTTCATCTCCGATAATGGCTTCTATCGTTCCGATGAGCCCGACTTTATGACCCGCTGACTCCAGAATGGATTTTACCATATATGTGGTAGTGGTCTTCCCCTTTGTTCCGGTAATACCTATTACCTTTAATTCTTCTGCCGGATGTCCATAGTATGCCGCAGCAATAAGTGCCATGGCATAGCGCGTATCCGCAACCTGAATCACTGTAACATCGCCCGGAACTGTAACCGGATCTTCTGCCACCAGTACCTTTGCTCCTTTTTCAACAACTTCTGCTGCATATTTATGTCCGTCACTAACGGCTCCCTTAATACAGATAAACAGAGAACCTTCCGTTACTTTTCTGGAGTCGTTCACGACCTGTGTGACTTCTGTCTGAATATCTCCCTGGGTACACTGATATTCCACTCGTTCTAATAACTGTGCCAATTTCATAATATTATCCTCCATGTCTGACTTACATGTCTTAAAACTATAACCCCAGAGCCATTCTATGTAAAACAGACACTGGTTTATGCGGTTACAGAGATTTTCTACCCTTTAGAATAACATACCTACCTGTACTTTTCAACTTTTTATCACCGCAGAAGACGACTTAAAAACGGAGTCTTTTTCATCATCCCTCTTTCCATTCTCCCAGCAGTTTCCTTACGATTTCCCTCTGGGCATCTTCATTATAGTAAAGTACCTCGTACTCATTTCCTTTTTCACTCAAACGATTTATTGCCTGCATTCCAAATCCGATACCCGTTTCTGATACGGTTTTGAAGAGCCGCCCGTTTACCACGCGATCTTCTAAAAATCCTTCTTCCGACAATTTTTGCAAGATCCATTTATTTGTAAGACGTTTCATAACCTGATCATCCCGCAGGTCATTGATTTGTCCTACCAGGTCGCTTAATGTAGTTTGTTCTGCATAATGGATCTGTTCCGCTATTTCATTAGTCAGAACAAATTCTGATTTCTTATTTTTGCCCCGTTTTTCTTTTATTTCCTCTTTTACCAGTTCACTTTCTGCTATATCTGCAAAGCCGGTTTCAAAAACAGCGCCGGTTGATTCATCTGTTACAGCCTCATTTTTCACACAATTTAAAAAGCGTTCCCCATACTTTTCATATTTAAACTCCCCGACTCCGGATACGGTAAGCATTTCTTCTCTTGTTCCCGGTTTTAACACACACATGTGTACCAGGGATTTATCTGAAAATACAACATATGGCGGAACCTTTTCTTCTCTTGCAATTTCCGTCCTTAAGCTTCGCAGTTTTTCGAACAGAGCTTCATCCGCTTCTGAGAGAGCTAAGCCTGCCGCCGAACTCTTCTTTCCTTTCTTCGCCTGCTTTGTCTTCGTCTCTTTTTCCTGTTCTTTTGCCATCTTTATGATAACCGTTTCCTCTTCCTGAAGGATCAGACCGGATTTTTCCGTCAGTTTTAGAATGGTGTATTCATCATTTGTGGCACTGATATATTCATTTAACAGAAGATGGTTCATCACCTGGCGCAGTTTATGCGTGGGAGTCTTTGCAAGTTCTCCATAATGGGGATTCCCATCCATTCTGTACTGTCTGATTTTCGCAGTATTCGCCCCATGTACCGAATCGATAATGACGTTGATGCCGTATCTCTGATGGCTGGATTGTATACATCCAAGGAGACTTTTCGCCAGATCCGTCACATCCACCTCTTCAAACTGAGTCAGACAGTTGGAACAGTTCCCGCAGTAATGATCCTTGTACTCTCCGAAATAGCGAAGTAAGTAGTCCCGCAGACATTCGTTGGTACAGCAGTAAAAGGTCATCCGTTTCAGCCGCTCTCTGTCCCGTTCCCTGACTACAGATCTGGTCACATCATCTAACTCATCATGATCAATATCACGCTCGATAAAAAACTGGTTGGTAATGACATCCTGCCCGTTGTATAAAAGGATACATTCCCCCGGTTCTCCGTCTCTCCCTGCTCTGCCTGCCTCCTGATAGTAGTTTTCCACATTTTTCGGCATTCCATAGTGGATTACAAACCTTACATTGGATTTATCGATCCCCATTCCAAATGCATTAGTTGCCACCATAACAGACGCTCTGTCGTATGTAAAATCTTCCTGGTTTTCCTGCCTTTCCCGGTCACTGAGCCCCGCATGGTAACGGGTTGCCATTACGCCGTCCCGGATCAGATTCTCATGTACTTCCTCAACTACTTTTCTGGTCAGACAGTAAATGATGCCGCTCTGATCCGGATGCAGATCCAGATAATTCTTAACCGCACCGTACCGGTCCTTTGGCTTTAGAACCCCAAAATAGAGGTTGCTTCTGTCAAATCCCGTACTTACTACAGTGGGAGACTGCAGCATTAATATATCTACAATATCCTCTCTTACTTCCTGTGTTGCCGTAGCTGTAAAGGCACAGATCACCGGACGCACTTTAAAGAGCCGGATAAACTCCAGAATTTTCAGATAACTTGGCCTGAAATCCTGTCCCCACTGAGATACACAATGAGCTTCATCCACTGCCACCATAGAAATTTCTGCCTCCATGGCAAAATTCAAAAATTCATCCGTCATTAACCGTTCCGGAGCCACATAAATAATCTTATACTGCCCCATTCTGGCAAGATCCAACGCTCTATAATATTGATTTGTTGTAAGGGAACTATTTAAAAATGCGGCATGAACGCCTGCTTGATTTAATGCTCTGACCTGATCTTTCATAAGAGAAATGAGTGGAGAAATAACTAATGTAATACCATTTAACATCAATGCCGGTACCTGGAAACACAACGACTTTCCCGCCCCTGTAGGCATAATCCCCAGCGTATCCCTTCCCGACAAAATACTGTCTATCAAAGTTTCCTGTCCTTCACGGAACTCATCGTAACCAAAGTACTGTTTTAAAATTTTATTCCTTTCCTTGCCTAAATCCAAAATATTCACCTTTCTGCCGTACGTGCGGCTGCTGATTTATTAAATGCAGAATTCGCAGATTTCTGTTTTATTCCCGCGGGCAACGAGCCAAATGGTGCTTGCAGCGGGGTTTTTGACTTTAGAGATCTTCTATTATGAATATAGCGGGTATTGATAAGGATGTCAATAGTTTCTTGAGGTGCAGCAGATGGGGCGTGGGGGAAATACCAGTTTCGCCCTGCGCCACCTGCGCCCTGCCCTGGTACTTCTCCCACGCCCCATCCTTTCGTATATAACCTTGTGAACCGAAAGCGTCTATCTTCTTCTCTGCCTATATAAAATACCTGCACTAAACAGCGCAATCCCTGCCGCCCCTAATACAATTTTCTCGTCAAAGCTGCCCTTTATCATAGAAAACAGGTAAAACTTCTGCAGATATTTATCTCCTGAATAATTACACACATAATATACCATTGGAACCATGTAAGCGATTGCCATATTATCCGATAAACTATAAGCCATTATTCCAAGTGCGCCTAAGAAGACCGCTCCTCCCAGGACTCCAAGATAATACTGGATTGGTGAAAACACCGGATTATTGAAATACAATACGATGATAAACGCCCCCAAAACCACCAGCAATACCAGCAAAGATTCCATAAGCCGTATGAGATGTACTTTGAATGCAGGCATATATTTGCTTCTGGCAAGGTCCCGGATGTTCCTATCCTGATCCGGTATGAATATTGGAACCAAAAGGATAACCCCCACCAGCTGAACATACATTTCCAATGTCTGCGCCACCTGTACAGAATCCAGGCCCTTCATCCCCATAAGGACAGGGGCTAACAGGCTGAAACACAGGGCGATCAGTAGATGTGGCAGAAAATTATGCTTCAGATTTGCTTTTCCTACTGCGATATACAATTCCATTGAACTTCCAGATCCCCTTTCTCTTCCATTCAAAAATAAATATGGTAATGATTAATAACACTACAGCCAATACGGCAAAAAAGATACGGTTTGTCAGCAGGCTCTGAAATTCTGCCGTAAACTTTGCGGATTCCCCCACCGTATTCCACCTTGGTGCCAGGTGAAAACGAAATCCTCCTACTAATCCGGATCTGACCGCACTGTTTATGTCTATAAACCACCAGATTCCCTGAATCAATATTCCAAGGGCGCTGTCCGTAAGTTCGGTAAAGAAAAAGCCCACGGAAACAACCGCCATAGCCGTAGGAAACAGCCATCCCAGAATGTATTTCATGTAGGAGAAAACATCTGTGGTTACGCCCAGTGTTCTGGCATAATAAATTGCTTCCATCATGGGTGAAATGCTCAAAATAACTACCGGTATCATGCTCATAATCAGCGTTGCCAGATAGCGGGAAAGTACAATGGATACCGAAGATGCTTTTCTGGAATAGATCAGACCGCTGGCACCTGCACGCCGATCCCGCATTCCCCTGGTCACAGCCAGAAATACCGGCAGTATGGCAAGCATCAGCACCATATAGTCACAGAATATCCGGGCAAATGCACCTGTCACATGATCCACATCAATGATTTGCTGATACTCGCTCAGCGCCTCTTCATAAGTCATAGGAACCATTGCATTTCCAGCCATCTTTTCCGGCGCATAATAGGAGGTCCCATTGGCACCCAGAATGGAATCCACCTCTTTCATTAACTGCTTAAACTGCTCATAAGTAATGGTATCCGAAATTTCTTCTATACGTCCGGACACAGGCGGCATAATGGTTCCCGGCTGGGTCTGGACGGCCGTTTGGGAATTATCCTCTTCCAGCTCACGGCTCAGCTCCGACTCTGTTCTGCCGGTTACTTCTTCCAGTATCTCTGTCACACGGTTATAGTCTTCCTCTCCCAGAGATACCCCTTTATAAAAACCGATGGGATATGTAGCATAGGAATTATTATGCCAATCAACCATCAGCTTCCCTGCAGTCGCCTGCATAATCTCCTTTGGATCGCTGCTCTCTTTCATTCCATAGGACTCCTGTCCCGGCTGAGGCTTGGTGACTACGGAATACTCTTCCATCTGTGAAGAAACAAACACGGCGAGTATAATCAGGTACAGATAAAAGATCACACTCTTTAAAATCTGTTTGCATTCCTTTCCTAATAAACTAAAAAACATCACCTGTCCCTCCTTTCCCTCTGCATCAGATACATGTAGGCATCTTCAACATTTGCCTCGCAGGAAACAGCTCCGGAAAAAGGCTTTTCTTCTGACACAAATTTCACATTCAGATGATTCCCAATTGCCATCATACTGGTCACCACATATTTTTTCTTCATATTAGAAAGTTCTTTTTTCGAAATTTCTGCGGTATAAATTTTGCCGGCGGCTTCCTGAAGCAGCTGCTCTACCGTACCTTTATACTGTATTCTTCCATGGTTTAGTATGGCTATATCCTCACAGGTTGCCTCTATATCACCGACAATATGTGTGGATAAAATTACGATGCGCTCTTCAGCCATTTCACAGAGCAGATTCCGAAAACGCACCCGCTCCTCCGGGTCCAGACCTGCCGTTGGCTCATCTACAATCAGTACTTTTGGATCGTGCAGGATCGCCTGTGCTATCCCCAGTCTTCTTCTCATCCCGCCTGACATGGCACGCACCTTCGTTTTTCTTTCATCCTGGAGATTCACCTTTTCCAGAAGAGGCAGAATACGCTCCCTGCGGCTGGATCTGCTCATTCCCGATAAGACACCTAAATAATCCATCGCTTCATATGCCGTCATATTTCCATACATATTAAAATCCTGCGGCAGATAGCCGGTCATTTTCCGGATCGTCTCCGTTTTCTCAATGGGCACCTCACAAACCGTTACTTCTCCTGCATTTTTTTTAAGCAGTGTGGCAAGCACTTTCATAAGTGTGGTCTTTCCTGCACCATTTGGTCCAAGCAGTCCAAACATCCCACTTTCAATCTTCAGGTTTATATTTTGCAGCGCCTGTTTTTTGCCATAATTTTTATCCAGATTTTCGATTATGATTTCTGTAGACATGATATCTCCTCCTTATTACCGTTCCTTTGTAGTTTTTATCATACCCATTAAATATCTACACTTTTCCTATTTCATACCGAAAATTGCACAAATAATTGCTCCCCCGTCTATACTGTTCGCCAGATCCAGGCTCCCTCCATGTTTTTCACATAAAAACTTACAGATAAACAGACCGATTCCATAATGTGTGCCATCATCTTTTCCCTTCTGGTCACTGTAATATGGACGGTCTGCCATCTTAAGCCCTTCTTTTGTAAATCCTTCCCCGTCATCCTGGACATAGAGGTATAATTCCCTGTCATCTTCACTGCCCTCCAGCGTAATCACAACATTTGACCTGGCATAACGCATTGCATTGGACAACATATTTTCCAGGACTTCCATAAAAATCATCTCGTCCATAAACCATTCTGAATCCATTGGAAGCATGGAGTTACAGGAAACCTTAATTTCCCCCATCTCTTCCATAATCTGTGCGATCCCTTCTGTTCTTTTCAAAAGGATTTCCCCTTTCATATCCTTCCGGTTTAATTCCAGGGCTTCCAGGCTGCCCACTTCCTTCATCGTATTGGTAAAATTCATCAGCCTCATTGCCTGGGCATTAATGAGATCAAAATTTTCCATCATCTGCTCTTCGGTAATTTTACCTGTGGGATAATATTTAGTTAAAAAATCCGCATACCCGTGTATGACGGTAAGAGGCGTGCGAAGATCATGTGCAAAAGCTGCATTTAAGCGCCGCTGTTCCTCCATCATATTCCACATTCTTTTATTATTTTCAATCAGGGTAAGGCGCATCTGTTCGAAAGCACTGCAGACCTCTCCCAGCTCATCCTTTCCCTCATAGACACACTCATATCCCAGTTCATTGTTACCGATATAGCTTACCTGCCGCTTTAATATTTCAATCGGTTCCGAGAGTTTGTTCTTATAAAACAAATAGGAGGTAACGATGACCCCTGCTATGCTGTAGATCACAATACTAAATGACTGGACAAAGAACACTGCAAAAGTCAGAATACGATCCGTCAATGTCATATCAACCTCAGTCCATACCAGATTGGTAGTTATCCCATAGGTGTTTCCAAAATAACGGATGCTAAGGAGGGTACTCCATTTTTCACTGACCGCCATACTCACTGCAAAAAGGATTAAGACTGCTCCAATAGCGATCAACAGATACGTTGCCATCGCCCTTTTCAGGGAAACATCCAGCATCTTTTTTTTAAATTTCAATAACAGCTCATCTACCCAATCCATTTATATCCCACTCCCCACACCGTTTCTACATAAGTTTTATCCGCATACTTCCCAATCTTCAGCCGAATCCGGCGGATATGTTCTGCTATGATATTACTGTCGCTTTCTCCGTCAAATCCCCGGATGCGCTCATAGATCGTCTCTTTGCTGAAAATCTGTCCCCGGTTCATAGACAGCAGTTCGATAATATCAAATTCTGTTTTCGTTAAGTTGATTTCCTTCTCCTGATAATAGACGCTCCGCTCCGTATAATTAATCAGCAGATCATCGGTAAATTTCAGGGCTTCCTTTCCCCCGCTCCGGTGTTCCCGCCTCAGATGTGCCGCTACCCTTGCCCCTAGTTCTTCTATACTAAAGGGTTTTAATATATAATCATCCCCGCCGATCATCAGCCCGTTAATCCGGTCCCGCTCTTCCACCTTTGCCGTCAAAAACAAAATCGGACAGCTGACGTGGTCTCTGATCTTCTTGCACACGTCCAACCCATTCATGTCAGGCATATTAATATCCAGCAGTATAATATCCGGCTGCATCTCAATTTTCTCCAGCGCCTCGCTGCCACCGCAGGCCGTATACACCAGATATCCCTGCATATTAAAATAATCCTTTAATAACTTTAAAATATGTATTTCATCATCTACTGCTAAGATTTTATACTGCATGAAGACCACTCCTTTTTGGAAATATCGTTTATTCCATTCATTAATAATTAACGCAATTATTTTATCATATAAATCTCTATAAAAATACTATTCCAGAGTGGGAAATTACGCCAGGAAATTTTGGCATAAAAAATAAGAAGATTAACATCTGTTTCAAAAAATATTAAAAGCTATAACAATTGTGTTTGTGCAACGATCCAGTATTTCTTTATAAATAATATGAGTATTTTTTAACAATTTTACGATAATGTGTATTTGTTATGGACACATTCAAAACAATATGATAAAATGTAGAAATGATAACAGAGTCGTAGGATAATTACGAGTGTTTGCCCTCTTACATTATACATAAGAGGAGGTGATCTTCCATAACTATAAAAATAGGAAAGGGGAGTGAGCCTGATGACAGTTTCTGAAGCATTGACCTTAATGGTTTTATTTGGTTCGTTTGTTATAGCATTAATCACTCTTATTGTTCAATTAATAAAATTGAGCAATAAAAAATGATTATCCTCTTCCGTCCAAAAGATTAGGATAATCATTCCAACCTGAGGGCAAACATAAGTTTTTACTTATGATACCTGTTATCTGTATTATAGCAGTAATCAACTTTCTTGTAAAGTGGTTACTGCTTTTAATTTACCCTATAGACTTCCCATACCTACTATGCTAGAATATTCCTGATAAAATGATTATTCAAATTAGATTCATATATATTACATTTAGGAGGCGCTACATGTTCACTAAAGATCGCAGCTTTTATCATAATTTTTTCTCTCTGTATTGGATCCTGGTCCTTCAGAATGTAATTGTCTTAAGCGTCAATCTGGCTGATAATATTATGCTTGGGGCATATAATGAAACTGCACTGTCCGGTGTAGCTGCAGTTAATCAAATCCAGTTTGTTCTTCAGCAGCTGATGAATGGATGCGGTGACAGTCTTGTGGTATTGGGCAGTCAGTACTGGGGACAGCAGCGGACAGAGCCTATTCGTAAGCTTGCTGCCATTGCGATGCGGGCGGCCTTGCTTTTTGCCGTTCTTTTGTTCATTGTGGTCAGCCTCTTTCCCCATGGTGTACTGAGCCTGTTTACCAGCGATGAGGCAATTATTACAGCCGGCATGGAATACCTGTCCATTATTCGTTTTACCTACATAGTATTTGCCATTTCAACGGTCCTTCTGGCATCCCTGCGAAGTGTGGAATGCGTAAAGATTGCATTCTATATTTCAATTAGTACTCTGGTTATTAATTGCTGTATTAATTATACGCTGATCTACGGACATTTTGGATTTCCGGAAATGGGGGCTAAGGGCGCTGCCATCGGTACGCTGGCTGCACGAATCAGCGAACTGGTCATCGTCTGTTTCTATCTGTATAAAAAAGACCAGAAATTACGTTTAAAACTAAGACATTTGCTGCACTGTGACCGTTCCCTCCTTAAAGACTATATCCATATATGCTACCCGGTAATCATCGTTGCCGGCATGTGGGGATTATCCACTGCCATGCAGACCGTAATCCTGGGACACCTGCAATCCAATGCCATAGCAGCCAACAGCGTAGCATCTACCCTGTTCCTGATTCTGAAAGTAGCATCCGTAGGTGCCGCCTCCTGTGCCACAATTGTAATCGGCAAGACCATCGGCTGTGGTGATATGCACAAGGTAAAGGAATATACCAGAACTTTACAACTGATGTTTCTCTGTATCGGAATTTTGACCAGTATTTCTCTCTTCCTGCTAAAGACCCCCATTCTGGGATTGTACGCATTATCAGAGGAAACCAAATACCTGGCAAATGCATTTTTAACCATTTTATGTGTTACCTGTATTGGCACCGCTTACCAGATGCCGGTTCTGACGGGATTAATAAGAGGTGGGGGCGACACCAGATTTGCCATGATTAATGATATCATCAGTATCTGGTGCATTGTCATCCCCCTGTCTTTTCTTGCCGCATTTTACTTCCGCTGGTCACCGATTATTGTGGTATGCTGTCTGAACTCCGATCAGATCTTTAAATGTGTCATTGCTTTTATACGGGTAAACAGTTATAAGTGGGTTAAAAACCTTACGCGGGCTTAGGTTGCCTACAGCTCTAAACTTTTCTGCCTGGGTTCACATGTACCATGCAGTGCTTTACCCTTGGAAATGCTCCTTCAATCTCATCGTGCGTTCTCTGTGCTATGGTATGGGCTTTGGTGAGCGTTTCCTCTCCATCTGCCTGGATCTCAATATCCACATAAATTTTGTCTGCGAACAGCCTTGTTTTGATCTGGTCTATCCCCATAACACCTTCCTGACGGCTGATTACTCTGCGCATCTCATCAACCACTTCATCTTCACATGCCTTATCCATCATTTTATCAATGGCATCTTTAAACACGTCAAATGCCGCCTTTAAAATAAAGATACAGATTACTACACTGGCAATAGGGTCTAAGACCGGAAGTCCAAGTCTGGCTCCCAGAATACCAATCATACTGCCGATAGATGACAGGGCATCGGAACGATGATGCCAAGCATCCGCCATCAGTGCACCGGAATTAATTTTTTTAGCCGCTGCCCTGGTATACCAATACATTGCTTCCTTTGATATAATGGAAATAATCGCAGCCGCAAGTGCCAGGAGCCCCGGAACCGCCAGTGATGCCCTGTCCCCGGCAAAGATCTTAAGTATGCCGCTGTAACCGATTCCCAAACCGGTAATTCCCAGTACTATGGCAAGTACCAGGGCTGCCACACATTCCATACGCTCATGGCCATACGGATGTTCTTTATCCGACTCCTTACTCGCCATTTTAACTCCAAGAATTACAATTAAT
The DNA here is from genome assembly GCA_018365455.1 of Clostridiales bacterium. GTDB lineage: Bacteria > Bacillota > Clostridia > Lachnospirales > Lachnospiraceae > Robinsoniella. Next base: position 32,408 of record JAGZJZ010000021.1, on the reverse strand, counting down.
GTACTAAATACGTCCGAAGCAGAATGGACTGCATCGGAGATCATAGCCCCTGATTTCGCAAAAACACCTGCATAGAGCTTAAACAGAGATAAAATGACATTCCCTATAATTGTGACAATGGATACTTTTGTTGCAATTTGTTGATTTGATTTCATACTTCTTCACCCCTATTCTGATTGTTAACCGACCATGCCTCATACTCATTCATAAGATGCGCTGTCCGTTCGGAAAACAAAAAACGCACCTGCGGAACATACTACTACTGTCCCACAGATGCGTTTCAAAACCATCTGCTGCCGCTTGGCGGCCCGGCCCCACAAACCAGATGGTTTATCGCCTGCTCAGTTTGTACTGTTGATCTCGCATTCTTTTATTAGAATGTAATGCAGTGCAAATCGATTTCTAACTAATCTAACATATTCAGTATAGCATGTCAAGGTGAAAAAGCTTAAGAAAAATATAGTAGTCCAGCCTGCCAGTGGAGGTTGAAGTTAATTGCCATAAATCCATGCAATAGATACATCATGGAGTATTCCGGTTATTCCATCCACCTGCTCCATTCTGGCAGCCATAGCAGATTCCACATTTACATGAACCCCTTTCTTGATGGGGGTTATATAAATTGTTAACGGTTGTTCTTTTAAACTGTCTGCAAATTCTTTCAGTCCGATTTCCCAGATTTCACCGTTGCAGAAGTTATCCGATATCATCTCCCCATTTATAAATGCCTGCCCGATATCACCCGTATAATCTATTTTTAAGATGGCATCCTTTACACCATCCATGAGATCTCCCGGCAGATCTATACAGTATCTGGTCGGTCCTGTCTGCCTAGCCGCCAGCTTGACCGGCGGCTTTTCTTCCACCTGGTATCTGTATTGTGTAAAAAGCGGATATTTACTTTGTTCCACTGTTATTTCTGTTTCTGTGTTTTCTGTGTTTTCTGTGTTTTCTGTATTTTCTGTATTCGCCAATGCGCTGGCTGGCAATGCCAGGATGGTGTTATCCCAGTTCCTGGTTTCAAAACGGATGCCGGACTCATCCTGCAGCAACGCCATATCCGTAATCAATACCATGTCATTTCCATTTTGGTCTGCTTTATAAAAATCCATCGCCATTTTTCTGGATAACGTAACCAGATGAACGATCTTGCCACCCTCTTCCATACGGTAAGCATGAATGGGCTGCTCTGGAATTTTCATTTCTTCACCATTTTCCCATACATATTTTCCTTCCATTCCTTCCGGTGTGAAAAAGAAATAATAAGCTTCTCCATCCAGGCATAACTTTGTAATTGGCTGAACCGTGGCGTATTTCAGGATTCTGTCTCCGATCTGCATCTGAAATGGAAGTATGCAGTTTTCACCGGCATTCAGGGAAAGAGGCTGGAATGTAATATCCCCCACTTTCGTTTTTACGGTCACAGACTCCTCTTTTTTCCCTTTCATTTCTGCATGATCCTGAAAGTTATTGATAAATAAAAACCCGCCGTTTTTGTGATAACGCACCGCAAACCGCAGTGTATCGGTATCTTCCGGTGCAATTTCTTCCGCCCCGGCTGGAAGCGCCGTCTGCATTATACATAAGTCTGCCTCAAAGCTGCCGGCGAATAAATGCAGGAGTTTCAAACGTTTATAAGAATCCCGGATCTGTCCAAACTCCCCTAATGCCGCCTGATAATCATAAGACAATTTAGGCATCTGGCTTTCATTCAAAAATCCCCCCTGTTCACCTTTGGGATTTGTGCCGCCTTTGTACATATAGTATCCCAGAAAATTACACCCGGAAGCCATCTTGATATTAGCCATTGCGTCCACACTCTCAAAAGGAAGCAAAAAACGGTAGTGATAGGAACAAGTCATTCCCCCGCCCATTTCACAGCAGGCATAGGGCACCGATTCAGGCTGATACCCAGGTTCAAAATTATAGGTCGCCGGAATCTCATTGTTATGATGGTCCCGGTAAATATATTCCTCGGTAGCAGGGTGTTCTCCCTTATGGGAATAAAAGATCCACGGGCGGTAAGCATACCCGCCCCAAAGGGGCATCATCTCTTTGCTTGGTGCTGCTGCTCCGCCCCAGGCAGTACAGGTATAAAATGGCACAATAATCCCGGACTCCTGCGCCATCTTCTTTAATTCCAGCATATAGGCATCCCCCTCATTCCCTACAAATACCCACTCATTGGAAACTCCCGTTGTGATTTCCCACGGTGCGGAAGAATGTTCATATTCATTGTCAATCTGTGCCGCAATAATGGGTCCCTGATCATTATAATAAAGCCCTTTCATCTCCTTTGCCAGTCTGTCATACAGCCTCTTTGTATAATATAAAAATCCTTCATTCAGCATTCTTGCTTCAAACGGCTTTCCATACAGCCAGTCAGGCAGCCCTCCGTTTCTCACTTCTCCGTGATCAAAAGGCCCGATCCGTACAATGACGTACATTCCATGCTTTTTGCAAAGCAGAAGAAATTTTCTTAAATCCCTTCTTCCTTCAAAGGAAAATTTCCCTTCCTGCTCTTCATGGTGTATCCAGAAAATGTATGTAGAAACCACATTTATGCCGCCCATTTTCATCTTAATGATTTCATCCTCCCAGTAAATATCACTGCATCTGGAAAAGTGAAATTCTCCGCTTATTCCAAAAAAAGGCTTATGATTTATTTCCATATAATAATTGGTAAAGGAAAGTTCATTTTTATTGGCACTTGTCCCCCTGAAATGATCGGACAGCGCATAAATCTCTTTCTCTTCGTTCTGGCTGATATCGATTTTGTAGTGCATTTCTTCCTCCTTATCCTTTCACCGCTCCCGCGGAAAGTCCTTTTATAAAATACTTAGAACCGATTGCAAAAATAATCAGGATGGGCACTACTGCAATGGTAAGTGCCGCCCCCCGGGCACCCCAATCCTGTGTATATGCCGTAGCCAGCGTCTGAATTCCGATTGGTATTGTAAACTTGGAGCTTTTCGTAATCAGCGTGCTTGGCATTAGAAAATTATTCCAGGACCATAGGAACACCAGCATAAACAAGGTTCCTACTGCCGGCTTAATCATAGGAATACCAATGCTGATAAACGTCCGGAATTCATTGAACCCATCAATGCGTGCACTTTCGATTAACTCTTTCGGCAGAGAATTCTGCATATACTGCACCATGAAGAAGACCCCGTATGCACTGGCTCCCCATATTAAAATCAGGGGAATATGTGAATTGACCAGTCCCATATTTTTCATTTCAATACTATATCCGATTAAGCTGATCTGGGAGGGTATCATCATGCTTGTCACTATAAACGAACTGCAAAAGCTTCTTCCCTTAAATCGGTATACCGTGAGGGCATACGCTGCAAGTGCACTGATAAATACGCATAGTATCCCGGAAAACAGTGCGGTATAAATGCTGTTCCAGTAATACTGCAAAAATCCCCCTTGAACTATGGTACTGATATTTTCCACCAGCTTTGATCCGAAAGTATAGATCTCTCCTTTGTAAATCTCATTTGTGCTGTGTGTAGCCATGGAAATAATAAAATAAAACGGGATAACCGAAATTATGCTGACAATGAAAAGGGGAATCACATAGAAGAACTTCTTAAAAAAGCGCACCGGTTTATTCATCTGTTCTCCTCCTTCCTGTTAATCACACGGGATACAATGAGACTGACAATCAAAACCACGATAAAGATACCATAGGAAACTGCCGCACCATACCCCAATTTGGTGGAACTCTTAAATGTCTGGTCAAAAAAGTACATCATGCTGGTCAGACAGGAACGTTCCGGTCCGCCAACGGAACTGTTAATATTGCTGAACAGCAGATAGGGTTCATCAAACAGCTGAAAACCACTGATGATGCTTGTAAGCGTCAGAAAAATAGTAATCGGCTTCAGATAAGGGAACGTAATTCTCCAGAAAATCTGTACTTTATTCGCCCCATCCACCATGGCTGCTTCCGAGATATCTTCGGGAATAGTGGACAGCCCCGCCAGATAAATCAGCAGATAATACCCCAGATTCTTCCAGACTATTAAAAATATGACAATGATCCTGGCAGTGGCTCCGTCACCCAGCCAGTTAATTCCCTCCATCAGGACCCCCAGTTTGATTAACAGATTATTGACAATCCCGGTAGACCAGTCAAACATAAAGGAAAAAATGATACCGATAGCCACCGGTGTGGTAATGTAGGGCAGTACATTAATTGTCTGAAACAGCCTGCTGGTTTTCTTTAATTTATACAACAGCACTGCTAACAGCAGCCCTCCTAATATCAGCAGAGGAATATAGATGATCATAAAGAAAAACGTATTCCCCAGTGATTTAAAGAAGATTTTATCTTTTGTAAACAGTCTGATGTAGTTTAAAAGTCCTACAAATTTACGCTGTGTCACCCCTGCAATACTATCCCAGTCGGTAAAACTTATGATAAACGAATAGATCGTCGGAAAGATAAAAAACAGAAAGTAAAACGCAAAGTATGGAAATAAAAACAGATAGGGCCATTTGGTCAGAGTATTTCTTTTTTTCTTCATTGCCAACCTCTCTTTCCGGAAAAGGCCATGAATCTCATTCACAGCCTTTTCCTGTTCATCCGTTTATTCGATGGTGTAGTCCGGCAATTTCATGGACAGTTCCTCTTTTAACTGTTCTAACGCCTGATCCGATGTCATGCTTCTGTCATTATTTAAACTTGTTGTGATCAGGTTTAACGTCTCATGAATCACATTATCATCCAGGTTCATCTGTCTGACCTTGATACCCGGAACAATTTCTTCCAGGAACATTTTACCCAGATCCTGATCGCCGAACCATTCACTCTTATAAGATTTTAATTCCGGCTTTTCTTCATATGGTTTCTTTGCTGAGGTGAGATTCCCCATGGAGTTCAGCGCCTCTGCACCTTCCGTAGACAAGGTTGCAAATTTTATAAATTCCCACGCCAGAGCTTTGTCTTTACAGGTCTTCGATATACCCAGTGTGGTTCCGCCCCAGCTGATATTTCCCTCCGGAGCATTCATCAGTCCCCAGTGATCTGCCCCTTTTCCATCCGGGTCATTTGGCTCGATGGTAAATGGAACCGACCAGGTTGCACAGCCTGCAAATATATGGTTTCCTTCTCCAAAGGATGCGTACCAAGCAGGCGTCCATGCTTCCAGTTTGTCCACTACATTGTTGTCCCGGAACTGACATGCCAGATCCAGTGATTTTTTCAGTGCCTCCGTAGCTTTAATTGTATCCCCTTCAATCCAGGATAGTCCGCTTTGTTCACGGATAAACTGCTGAGCATCTGCAATGCCCGGCCACATATAGACCTTATTGCCGCTTTTTTCATATACTTCTTTTCCTTTTTCCACAAAAGATTCCCAGGTAGGGAACATTTTTTCTAATTCTTCTCTATCATCCGTTCCCAGATATTCTTTTGCCAGATCCTTCCGGTATGCGATTCCGGCCGGGGATATGGATTGTTCTATGCCGCACACCTCTCCTTTGGAGTTCACCATCAGGGGATGCAGGTAATCAAATACCTCCTGAATATCAAAATTATAGGGTGCCTGATTCAGAGGTTCCCACATATCCAGCTCAAATACCTTTGCTCTTGAATCTATAATGGACCATGCCACATCCGGCAGCTCCGTCCCCGTTGCCAGTGCTGTCTGATACTTTTGCAGCAGATCCCCATTTGCCACAGGCGTATATTCGAAGGTTACATTGGGATATTTTTTCTGAAATGCCGCTGTCATTGTTTTATAATAGTTATCATCCCACCCCCACATAGTCAGTGTTCCTTCATAATCGGAAGGCAGCTCTGTATAAGCTTCTGCCCCACCCGCATTTTGGGTCTGATCCTCACTGGAAACGCTGTCAGATGTATTGGTATTCTTCGTGGTTTCTTCCTCTGTTGACTGATTTCCGCATCCGGATAATAACCCGGTTGCCAGAACCGCCGCCGCGGCCAGGCTTGTAAGTTGTTTCATTCGCTTTTTCATTTCCTGATACCTCCTTCTTTATGTACCTGTATCATATCATCCGCACTTTGCTTTTTATACATCACAATCTATATTTTTTGTTCTCATTCTATATATTTCATATTTAATCACTGGTTTTTTCTTCCCACTGAATAGGAAGAAGCACTTTTACCACGGTATATTCATTTATCCTGCTGTCAATCCAGATACCGTATGGTTCTCCATATAAAAACTGGATGCGGTCCCTAATATTTGTAATGCCTATATGTTTGCGCTCCTCTGCTTTTTCTTCCAGTGCTTCACCAGACATAAATTTTCTGATTTTTCCAGAATCCATTCCGACTCCGTTATCCACCACTGTGATCTGTATTTTTTCCTCTGCTTTTTGAATCCTGACCTGTATCTCCCCCTTTGTTTCACCCGGAATGATCCCATGCAGTATAGCATTTTCTACAATAGGCTGAATGCAGGTCTTGGGAATCACGCATTTCTTCAATTCCTCTTCACAGAAAATCTCTACCTGGAATACATCCGGATAGCGGTATCTCTGAATCGTCAGATAGCACTCCACCAGCTGGATTTCTTTTTCTATGGTTGTATAGATGTTCTTTTCCCCCACCTTCAGCGTTTCCTGCAGGGTATGTATGAGCGCATTCACAATCTCCACAATTCGCTTATTTTTTTCAGCAACAGCGATATAGACCACTGTATTTAGTACATTATATAAATAATGGGGATTAATCTGAGACAGCATGATGTCAAACTCCATTTCCTTCTTCTGATGCTCGTCCGCAAGCTTCTCCTCCATATACTGCTGAATCTCTTCCAGCATTTTACGGAAGCGCCGGTAGAGCAGCTCGATCTCATCCCCGGTATGGATGGATAAATTACTTCTTAACTCCCCGTATTCCATCTGCTCCATGGCTTTTGTTAAACGGGTAATGGGGTGTATCATACTTTCTAATATCCTGGATGTCATCACCAGAAGCAGGGTAATGGAAATCACAAAAAACAGCAGAAAAAAGTCCAGGACAAATCTTGACTGCTGCCAAAGATAATTGTTAGACAAAAAAGTGTTTACACTCCATCCGGTAGATTTTACATCTTCCCTGAGCAAATACCCATTTTTTAATTTCTCCACTTTCTGCCCGTTGCTTTCCGTAAGTTTACTAAAATAACTGCTTTCCTTTTCTTCTATTTCCTTCTGATATAAGATGTTTGCAGAATTACCCGTTAAATATACATTTTCATAATCCTTTGCATAATTTGCGATCTGATCGGTAAAATACTTCAGATAAATATCCAGATACAGGACTCCCAGAATCTCCGATGCGCTGTTCATATCCCGGATCACCGTTTTATAGCAGATTACACTTTGGGAAATCTCCGATTCAATGCTATAATAAGGATTGGAAAATACCAGACTATCTTCCGCCTCATACTCCTGAATCTCTTTCAGGGCAAACCTCTCCTGAAAATACACATCTCCCATTAAGTTCCGGCTGCTGTAATATAGCCCATTTGTCCCTTTCAGCATAGAAACCCCAATATAATTCCGCAGGGAATTGTAAAATACCAGTTGTTTTCCCACTTCAAATCTCCGCTTGGTCTTGTCAAATTCATTTTTATAGGTTTTTTTATTTAAGTTCTCCTGAATGGTCTGATCAATGGCGATACTTCTCGTAAAGTTCTGTATGTCTTCCACCATAAAATCAAGCTGGCTTACAATCTGACGCAGTTTTATCTGTTCATCGTGAATCTTCTGATCCCGTACAATCCGGCTGAAATAGATATAAGCCACAATTGTACTTACAACTGTGGCTGCTGTTAATGCAAATGCAATCTTAGTCAAGATTCTTTTCTTTAAGCTTTTCTTTTCCACCCTGTTTCCCCCATTTTTTATAATCCTGCGGCGTTATCCTCATATACTTATAAAAAATCTGGCTGAAATACTGGCTTGTCTTATATCCCACCCGTTCAGCCACTTCTGCCACCTGATACTGTCCATCCTCCAGCATTTTCTTAGCCTGGCTGAGGCGATAGTCTGTGAGAAATTTTAAAAAGGTAGTTCCTACTTCCTTTTTAAAAAGCTGCCCTAAGTAAACGCCATTCATTTGAAATTTACATCCTATGTAATCCAGCGTCAGTTCTTCCTGAAAATGCTCCTGTATGAAACTTATGATCTGTCTGACATTTACGGAATAGGAGTTCTCTTTCTCCTGCTGTATTTCCATACAGATCCTCCTGCAGCAAGACTCACAATATGCTCTTAACTGGTCAACTGTATAACATGCCTGCTTGCATTTGTCATCATCCATATGAAGCTTATCTTCCCACTTCTTCTCATAATACTGCCAGGTTGATAAGAAGTTTTTCAGTACAGATAAATTCCATTTCGGGCTGTAAAACGCTTGAAACATCCTATCCAGCCCCCTGCTCCACTCCTCCTCTGCCTGGTTTAGATTCCAGTCCAGCAGTTCAAATTCCTTTAACAGCTCCACCTCTTCATCCGGATCTCCTGCCGGAATCTGATCCAGAAAGCAGTATTTATTCTGCTTCATAAATGGGCTGTAACGGATTTTCCTGGAAAGCTCACGAAATGTAGCTGCAACCTGATTGTGTAAAAACCTTCTGCTGCAAAGGATTCCATAGAGTCCTTCCCCTGATTCCCTGATAACCCGCTCTACATACAATGCCTTTTGATAGATGAATTCCTCTGCTTCATATTCACTGCGTATCTGATCCGCATTATATAAAACCAGGTAGTTATCTTCGCTGATCTGCACATCGGTTACATAAGTGATTTTCGATACCGGTTCTTTACGCAGGCTTTCCATAATTGTGTGAAAACCTGCAGGCGGACGATCTCTTTTTCCATCATCATAAAAAAGAGGCTTGTTGAACTGCAGCATAATCATAAACAGCTGATTCCCCACTCCTGTACTCCCCTTCATGTTCTCTTCTTTCGGGGCATCGTATATAATATTCTTTACGAAATAACGTTTTTTCGCCTGCTGCCATTCTTCTTCGCTGTAGATTTCCGACTTAACTTTATTCAGTTCCCCCAGCAGGGTCGCCTCATTAATTTCATGCTTCAGCAAATAATTGGATACACCATACTGAATTCCCTTTTTTGCATATTCGAAATCCTTATATGCAGACAGAAGTATAATCTTGGTATGGGGATTCAACTCCTTCACCCTCTTAGACAATTCCAGACCATCCATGACGGACATTTTAATATCCGAAATAATAATATGAGGATTTTCTTTCTGAAATAATTCCAATGCCCGTTTTCCATTGAGCGCCTGCCCCACAATCTGAAATCCGTGATGATTCCAGTCAATGACTTCCTTTAAAAATTCAAGTGCCAGCACTTCATCATCCACCAACATTACCCGTATCATAAAATATGCCACCCTCTCTTCTTTTTTCAAACAGGTTCTAATACCAGAGTCTTTTTCTTTCACTATACCATAATAACTGTGAAATACCCATCTCACATTCCATATAAAATGTACAAATTATATATTTTTTATGGTAAAAACGCAGTAAAAATCTGATTATCCACTAAAACACAGTACCTATCCGCATTTCTACAGGACTAACAAAGCCGTTTTACTACTAATTTACTACCAACGAATGAGCCTTGATACGTTGATAAGTATTTGGGTCAAACGACCTAGTATGGTTATTAGAAGCATTTTATAATGAAATTAAGAAGAATAAAATGGAGGTTTTCATAATGAATAAAATTTTGAACAGTATTTTAAATGAAGTTGGAGACAAGGATATCATCAATAAATTATCATCTTTATCAAAATCAGATTTAAACTCACTTTTACTAGAAGTGTTTAAAAGACAAGTAGATAATCAAAATGCAATGGATATTCTGAAATCATTTCAAATAAATAGATTTACTACTCCTAGTAATATTGACCCAGAAAAATTTCACACCTTAGAGTCTCACCTATTGAAAAAAGCACATGAAATAGGTATCAAAACAACTATGCTTTCACCTTCTGCTCCATTAGGTAGTTGTAGTGTCTTTGGTTCTGTTAACCAATATAATATTGTTAGTGCTCTACGAGGAACTGAAATACTTTCAGCCCCCTCAAATATGCTAGCAATTATTATTGCCGATAAATTGAAAAGAAAAGAAGAAAGTAATGAGACACCCATTCATTTAGCAACTACGGCTAGAACCATGAGAGCGCAAAACTTTTCAGGTAAAAATTTCTACTCCCACTTTGGTTTATATTGTATGGTTTCATCTGGAAAAGATACAGGTTCCTATGCATGTGAGAAAGAATTGTTAGAAAAGCATTTAAATTATTATAAAGAAATCTTAAATGAAAAAGAAAACGGTTGCTTCTCTATTATATTACGCAGAAGAAATGGGTACAAAGATAGTGAAGGATTTTTCGATAAAATGCTAAACACATTCAAACTTATATTCCCAAATACAAACATATCAATTCAAAATGATGATATTCATAACAATTACTATAAAGGAATAAATTTTAAGATATCTCTTGTAAAGGGTAGTGAAATTATAGAAATAATTGATGGTGGATTTGTTGATTGGACTTATCAAATGCTTGGGAATAAAAAAGAGCGTTGTTTAATAAGTGGAATTGGTTTGGATAGATATCTTATATTTATGTCATAAAGAAGAAAAAATGGAACTAAAAAATTGGAGCTATGCGTATGATAATGACCTGGCTAAATAATAAAAACTGCATGTACAGTTGCAGAAACCGGATAGATTCCAGCTTCACCAAATGCCATACAGTTTTTTTTTTCTTCCTATTATTGATTTACTTTTTTACAGCTTCTCACGGCAGTTCATATTGTGTAGTTTTTTGGAGCTTTTTGCAATTTATTTTTTGCAGTTTATTGATTTACCTGATAATAAGCCTCCGTCACCTGATCCAGCTCTTCCTTTAATTTCAGCACATTATCACCTTTTTTTGGCTTGCGCAGCCGCATACTCAGTTCTGCCATCTTCATACTCAGCAGTGTCTTATCAAGCTGCAGCACTTCTTTCGGTTTGGATGCACGTTCTTTTTCCTGCTCATACGCTTCCCAGTTTCCCTCGAATGTCTCTAATTTTCCATTCTCCAGAAATACCAATCGGTCCGCCGTGTTTTTAGCCAGACTTCTGTCATGGGTGACGATCAGCATGGTCCCTTCCCACTTATCCAGCAATCCTTCCAGCGCTTCTGCAGTATACATATCAATATGGTTCGTAGGTTCGTCCAGGATTAATACATTCACATCAGAAGCCATCAGCCTTGCCAGCATTACTTTCGCCCGTTCTCCCCCTGATAATACGGAGACCGGTTTATGAATATGCTGTTCAGTAAGATAGAGATTTGCCAGAATACAGCGAATCACATGCTCCTTTAAATTAGAGTCAGCCCTTACATTTTCCAAAACGGTCTTATTGATGTCCAGTGTTTCGTGTTCCTGTGAAAAATAACCGATTTTAACATCCGGATTCAAATATACAGAAGGATGATGTTCCATAATCTTTTTAATCAGCGTAGACTTTCCGGTTCCATTTTCCCCCATCAAAACGGTACATTTATTTGCCTTCAATGTCAGATCTGCTTCATTTAGAACCATCTTCTTCCCGTACTGGACCGTCAGCCCCTGTATTCTCACTGCCGTCTTCCCAGTCAATGGATTATCCATGCCCAGCCGCATCACCACAGGCGCCAGTTCTTTCGGTTTTTCTTTGACCTCCAGCTTTTCCAGGCGTTTTTCCATGGCTTTGCCTCTGCTCTGAACATTTTTCTGCTGTTCTCTCGCCACACCCTTATACAGCATCCACTCACTGTGCCCCATCTGCTTTGGTGGTTTTAACATCTGGGATGCTTCATTCTTCACCTGATTCATGGCAATCGTGATCCTTTTACGCTCCTGCTGGTACTGCTCAAATTCAAACATTGCAAATTCCCGTTCCCGTTCTTTCTGCTCCTTCCACTGAGAATAGCGCCCTGGGAACACACGAAGTTTCCCCTCCTCAATCTCCCAGATCGAGGTACATACTTTGTCCAGCAGATACCGGTCATGGGAAATCAATACAAAGGCGCCCCGGTATCCCATAAGCATTTTTTCCAGCGTTTCTATCCCTTTCACATCCAGATTGGTTGTTGGTTCATCTGCAAACAGAAGCCCGCTCCCCTGGGATAAAGCCGCTGCGATTGCCTGTCTTGTCTTCTCTCCGCCGCTTTTGCAGGCAGAATCTTTTATCTGCATCCGACTGAGAAGCTGGGGGCTGACAAGCAGATTGTGCTGATCATCCGCCTCTTCCTGACACTGTTCAATCATGGCAATATCACAGTATCTGTTAATCTCTCCTTCATCTGCACGTTCACTTCCATACAGGATATGCAGTAACGTACTTTTTCCTGCGCCGTTTAACCCCACCAGTCCAATGCGGTCTCCTTCTTCAATGGTAAGCCGGTCTATGCAGAACAACTCCTGAATCCCATAGCCTTTTTTTAAATTCTGTACTTTTAATAACAAAAAAATCCCTCCTAAACACTCTGTTCAGCAGGGAAATCAGCATACGAAAACAAGCAGGCAAAATGCACCTGTAATACAAACTATCCGATACCCTTATCAAACTGAAAGAGTACTGGTTTGCTTTGTAGCTTGTTCAATATTATCAAAAATGATCCGTAAGCATAGATTCAGACTGAACAGAGTAAATACAACAAACAAGACTAATTTTATCTTAGCCTTCATTTTCCATTTACTTTTCATAAGTTTCATTCAGTCCTCAAATAATCATATTCTTACAGACACCTCGTTCTTTCTAAGATGCAGCAGGCATAAAGCCATTGCTCTAAATTAGTTGTAATATATCACAGAAAGCGGAGGACGTCAATACGGTAAATCCATTTTGTGAAAATGATTTTCAGAAAATCGTATCCGTTCAAACAGCATGAACTGTTACAGAAAATCTTTCTTAGATTTTGTAAATTTATAAATAGCTTAAGGAAAATTGGGGGCAAAATTTTGGTCAAATTTTTCTCTTGACATGTGAACGCTTGTTAACTATAATATCATTAAGTGAACAAATGTTAACTTTTTTTTATCAGAAAGGAGTACCATGCCAAAACGTAATACAAAAGAACTGATCCTGCAGGAAGCACTGCGCCTGTTTTCTGATCATGGATATGATGGTGTATCTGTACGGGAGATTTCGGGAGCTGTTGGTATCCGTGAAAGTGCCCTCTACAGGCATTTTAAAAACAAACAGGATATATTTGATACCATTATCAAACGGATTGAAGGACAGTATGCCATTGTAGCCCAGGAATTTCATATTCCCGACGGTGATCTGTCCCAGGTGGCAGGAGCCTATATTAAAAATGGTCTTAACCCTTTAAAAGAAATGACAAAGTCCATGTTTTTATTCTGGTTAAAATCCGAAGAAGCTTCTAAATTCCGACGTATGTTAACCATAGAACAGTTTAAAAGCACCAAGGCGGGTGAAACTTTTCATTCGTTTTTCTTCCGCTTGCCCCTGGATTTTCAAACCCAGCTGTTCGGAGAAATGGTCAAAAGAAAATATTTTAAAGAGTTGGATCCAAAGATTCTGGCACTTAATTTTTATTCTCCCATCTTTCTGCTGATCAACCAGTATGATAATCATCCCGAACTGGAAGCAGAGGCACTGCAATTATTAGAGAAGCACATCGACCAATTTGAACAGCTCTACCGCACACCACATTGAAAGGGAACGCTATGGATATTAGTTTATTTATGAATCAGGGCATCCTGTCTATTGCCCGGACTGCAGCTGCATTTTATTTTAAGGATAAGAAAAACCGCCGCTTTATAATGGATTTCACACCTCAGCTTACGAGAAACGCAAAAATAAGAGCCGAACAGGAACAAAGAGGCATCCATATTCCCCCTTTCCTGATTGCAAGCATAGCTTCCCGCTGCAACCTCCATTGTACCGGGTGTTATGCCAGGGCTGACGGGGCGTGCAGCGACCATCACCAGAAAACTGAAATGGATGTCTCCCACTGGAAAAGTATATTTGAACAGGCTAATGCACTTGGCATATCCTTTATCCTTTTGGCGGGAGGTGAGCCGCTTCTTCGCAAAGATATTCTCTCCCTGGCGGGGAACTATCCCGATATAATCTTTCCCGTTTTTACAAACGGCACAATGATTGACGGAGCGTACATAGATCTGTTTCACGACTGCCGCAATTTAATTCCGGTGCTCAGTATGGAAGGTACTGCCGCTGACACCGACCTGCGAAGAGGCGCAGGTATCTCTGATCAGCTCTCCAACGTTATGTCAGAGCTAAAACAGCGGCAAATATTGTATGGCACCTCTGTCACCGTTACCCACCACAACCTGGAATACGTTACCGGCAGAAAATTTGTTGACGAACTTCAAAGCCAGGGCTGCAGTATCATCTTTTATGTGGAATATGTCCCGGTAGAAAAAGGAACGGAATCTCTGGTCTTAAACGATGACGATCTAAACCAGTTACAGGCAGATGTACAGGTTTTAAAAGCAGCTTGCGAAAAAATGATTATTTTATCATTTCCGGGGGATGAAGCAGCCATGGGGGGCTGTCTTGCAGCCGGACGGGGATTTTTCCATATCAATCCGGCAGGCGGCGCAGAACCATGTCCTTTTTCACCATATTCAAAGTTAAACCTGACCCAGGCATCTCTCTTAGAAGTTCTGCAGTCAGATTTCTTCAAAAAAGTTAGGGCGATTGAAGAAAAGGCAGACATCCATCAAGGGGGCTGTACGCTATTTGCCTGCCGGCAGGAAGTGGAAAACATTTAAAGACTTGAAGTGAAGCATAAGGATCTTATTGACACAAAAAGAATAAGCATATAATCGGCAAATAATTATATGCTTATTCTTTCATTTTACATTTTAGGATTGATCTATTTATACATCCTGTTCTGTCAGATACACCTAATTGTCTATAACGTTTGTTTTCCCCATATAGACACAGGATGTTTTCATAGCTAATATAATCATGGTATTATGACTGTTTCACATTTATAATACCGCTGTTTTTCAGGCAATTCCTTATCTCTGTACACGTCCTGATCCGTCTCCGCCGGCAAGTTTCATCACTTCATCAACGGATACCTGATTGAAGTCACCTTCAATGCTGTGCTTCAGACAGCTTGCCGCAACTGCAAATTCAATGGTCTGCTGGGGTGCAAAATCATTTAAGCATGCGTAGATTAATCCGCCGCCGAAGGAATCCCCTCCACCTACACGGTCTACGATATGCATGAGATAGCTCTTGCTGAAGTAGAAATCACTTCCGTCATAGAGCATGGCTGCCCAATTGTTGTCATTTGCAGAAATGGAGCCGCGAAGGGTAATTGCCACTTTAGAGAATCCAAATCTTTCAGCCAGCTGTTTGGCAACATCTTTATATCCCTCATGGTTTACTTTTCCGGAAGTTACATCTGTATTTGCTGCTTTGATCCCGAATACATCGCTGGCATCTTCCTCATTGGCAATACATACATCCATGTATTTACAAAGTTGACCCATTACCTGACCCGCTTTTTCTTTTGACCAGAGCTTGTTACGGTAATTCAAATCACAGCTTACGGTAATCCCTTTTTCCTTTGCTTTTTTGCAGGCCTCCAGACAGATTTCTGTTACGTTGTCTCCTAATGCAGGCGTAATTCCGGTAAAATGGAACCAATTCGCTCCTTCTAAAATCTGATCCCAGTCAAAATCCGCAGTGGTTGCTGCTGCTATGGAAGAACCGGCACGGTCATAGATTACTTTACTTGGTCTCTGGCTTGCACCTTTTTCCAGAAAATAGATGCCCACGCGGTCTCCGCCTCTTGTGATATAAGAAGTGTCCACTCCAAATCTGCGAAGAGAATTCACTCCCGCCTGGCCAATTTCGTGTTTGGGAAGCTTGGTTACAAAAGCTGCGTCCAGTCCATAATTCGCCAGGGAAACAGCTACATTTGCTTCTCCTCCGCCATAAGTCGCACCATAATTTTCAGCCTGCACAAACCGGTAATATCCTTCCGGTGCCAGTCTCAGCATAATTTCTCCAAATGTTATTACTTTCTTGCTCATATTTTATTTCCTCCGTAAATTTAATCTGAATAGTAAACCTGTATGGATAACGTGTTTGAAAAATTCTATATTAGGGTTCGCAAAAATCTATGGATTTGCTCTTATTTTCTCACTAAATGTACTGCAAATCCGCCAAACTCGCCTTCTAAATAAATCGCGATCAAGTTTCCTTTTTCATCACGTTTTGCTGATTCTTCATTGAAGATAACGCCCTGTTTGCCCAAATGGTAAACTGCCCTGTCGATGTAATTGGTTTTGACTGCGATATGCCCGTTGGTACCATAGCCTGGTGTATTCATCACTTCCACTGCACTGCCGGCAAAGACAGAAGAATTGCCAGCCTTCTTTGCAAATCCAAAGATTTGCTCGAATGAAGCTGCTGTATTCACAGCTTCATCTTGATCAGCAGCATTGATCCCAACATGTGCCAGTTCAAAACCAAGCATTGCGGTCACTGCTTCTTTTGTCATATCCCTTATTTTATCAAATTCCCCTGCTGCGATCATATCTTTGCTTACCATCCAGCTTCCGCCGCAGGCAATAATCTTGGGGAAGTTTAAGTAATCTATCAGATTCTTTGCATTAATGCCGCCTGTTGGCATGAACTTCATATTTACATAAGGGGCAGCCATAGCTTTGATTTTGGCAAGACCGCCGGACGCCTCTGCCGGGAAAAATTTAACGACTTCCAGACCTAACTCAATGGCCTGCTCAATATCGGTAGGACTTGAGGTTCCAGGTGTAATGGGAATGTTTTTATCCACACAGTATTTTACTACTTTTGGATTCAATCCCGGGCTTACGATAAATTTCGCACCTGCTGCAACTGCACGGTCTACCTGCTCCGTAGTCAGCACGGTTCCCGCTCCTACCAGCATTTCCGGAAATTCCTGTGCCATTATACGGATAGACTCCTCTGCTGCTGCTGTACGGAATGTCACTTCCGCACATGGAAGTCCTCCTTCGCAGAGTGCCTGTGCCAGTGGTTTTGCATCTTTTGCGTCATCTAATGCGATTACCGGTACAATTCCCATTTTGGAAATCTCTTTTAAAATTTCATTCATGATTTAAATCCTCCTCATTATAGATCTTAATTTGTATTTTGTTTTACGCTTTGGTTTGCGCTTTGTACTACGCATTGTTTTGTGCTTTGTTTTGTGCTTCGTATTATGCTTTATTTTGCGCTTTGTTTTGTGCTTCATTTTATGCTTTATTTTGCGCTTTGTTTTGTGCTTCATTTTATGCTTTATTTTGTGCGTTGCACTACGCTATGTTTTGCGCTTTGTTTTGTGCTTCATTTTATTCTTTGTTCTGTGCTTTGTTATACGCTTTGTTTTATGCTACATTTTACGCTTTTTTTGCTCTTTACTTTACACTTTGTAATACGCTTCATTCTGCGTTTGCCTTACGAATAATTTCATATTATGAAACTACGTTTTGAATTACGATACCTTTAATTGCATTATAGGTAGAAACGCAGAAAATGTCAATAGGGAATTTATACTTTTTTTAAATCCTGTCCGTCTCATGTCAATGCATTTTATATCAAAAAGAACAACCTCTACTTCCAGTATTTAACTGTTCCGTGAGGTTGTTCTGCATATGGTAAAAACTTATTAGATTCTTTACAACTTTGTCAGGATTTTTTAAGAATTACATCCAGTGATTCTTAACATTTATGATATATTCTATATTTAATAAATAACATTCACATATTCTGGCTTAAAAAACAAAAGCTACTATAATAAGTCAAGACTTTACAGAAACTGATCGGACATATATTAACATAAGAATACATTGCATTTGTAAGAATAAATAGAAACGAAACAAGGAGATCCGCTATGGCTGAAAAATTAAAGAATCACATTCCCCTTATAACAAATATGATAACCGTGCTGACCGTTGTCCTCTGTATCATATTTGCGGTATATGGGTACCGCGCAGGCATTTTTGAATCAAAAGAATCTCTGACTGCTTTTATAAAGGGTCTTGGCTTGTGGGGACCGCTTGTATTTATGTTTATTCAGGCATTACAGGTGGTAATACCTGTTCTTCCCGGATTCGTAACCTGTATTGTAGGCGCCCTGGTATTCGGACCAGTTATGGGATTCGTTTATAGCTATATCGGCATGTGCATCGGTTCCATCCTTGCCTTTATCATTGCCCGCAGATACGGAATTGACTTTGTCAAAAAATTTGTAAGTGATAAAACATACGATAAATACGCATCCTGGCTGGAGAAAGGAAAGAAATTCGATATCTTTTTTATGCTTGCTATATTCCTTCCGGCTGCTCCAGATGATCTCCTCTGTTTTATCGCCGGGCTCACCCGGATGCACTGGAAGAAATTTACAACGATTATCCTTCTTGGAAAGCCCTGGGTGATCGCCGCCTACAGTATTGGAACCGCCGGCATGATCCATGCGATCCATTTTTTCTAAATTAAATACGTTAGTCAAGATATCTTTTTGACTTCTACCCGTGGCAGTATCTCCTGCATATCTTTTTCCAGAAAGCTTCCTGTCTTCATGGTTAAAGCATTTGCAGCGGATACTGCCACTGCATATCTGAGCATCTCTTCGGAATCATAACCTCTGAATAGTCCCACGGCAAATGCCGCTGTCATAGAGTCCCCGCATCCCACCGTATTCACAACTTCCAGTTTCGGGGGTTTTCCGTGGTAGACACCTTCTTTGGTAACTAACAGTGCCCCCTCACTGCCAAGAGAAACCACTACCATTGGTATTCCCATTTCCCGAAGCTTTGTGGCACCGGCAATAATCTCTTCTCTGTTTGTGACTGGCACTCCCAGCAATGCTTCAATTTCGTCGTCATTGGGTTTGATCATGGTGGGACACGACTTAATGCTTTCTTCCAATAGCTTTCCGCTTGTATCCAAGATTACCTTATGTCCCGCTGCCTTTACCATATCAATCAGCTTTCCATAAATGTTGATCCCTACCCCTTTTGGGACACTTCCTGAAATGGTAACAACCTCACTTTTCTCTGCTATCTCCTTAAACTGGCATAGAAAAGCTTCTGCTTCAGAAGGTTCTATGGGCTCACCCGGTTCCAGGAATTCCGTAGAACTTCCATCTGCCGCCAGAACATTGATACAGCTTCTGGTCTCCCCTTTTACATGGACAAACTGGCTTTTTACCTGGCATCCCTCCAGCAATTCTTCCACATATGCACCATTGTGACCGCCTACAAAACCGGTTGCAAGCACTTCTTCTTTGCAAAGACTTGCTACCTTAGCTACGTTTAATCCTTTCCCGCCTGCCGTATTGGAGCAGGTTTTTACACGCATAACTTCTCCCTTTTTCAATTCATCTACCACATAAGCTTTATCAACTGCTACATTCAGTGTCACTGTTGTGATCATATTTTCCTCCTGTTCCGTGCAGCCGGATATCCCTGCCTCACTGATCATTTTTCCTATAAGAAAGGCTGTGCACATAGCCACAGCCTTTCTGTTTCCTATTTGATATATCGTGCAGCTGCCAGAAAGCAGTATTCAAACACGCTCTAAGCTTCGCTGTCAATCAAAATTTTTCCCTTCACCGCACCTGGTGTCTTAAACATTTCAAAAGCATCTGCGATCTGACTGAGCCCCAGCTTCTTGTAAATAAAAGAATCGTCGAATTTTAACTGACCCGTTTTGAAATAATGTGCCGTCAGTTCCCATTCTTTCCCCGGGAATGGTGCACTGTAGGACATCCAGGAGCCGGTAAGCTTAAATTCTTTCCGGTTCATATTCTCCCACTCACTCACCGTAAAGGATAATTCTTTGGTAGGGGTACCGATGAAGCACACCTCTGCTTTATTTGCTGCCAGCTGGAATGCCATTTTCATAGTAATGGTATTTCCTGCTGTTTCATATACAAAGTCATATCCCTTACCGTCGGTCAGTGCCATTGCCTGCTGTATGTAATCTTCTTCCAGCGTATTGATTACTGCATCCGCGCCTAAACGGGTTCCCAGTTCCAAGCGCTCTTTTGCGATATCGAATACCACGACCTTTGCAGCACCAAATATCTTGGCCCACTGCATGGTCAGCATCCCGATTGTTCCGCCGCCCAGAATTGCCACGGTTTTCCCGCCTGTATAATCACACCTCTGTAAACCGTGAAGTGCTACGGTAGCCGGTTCAAAAAATGCGCCCTGCTCAAAGCTTACCTCATCTTCAAATTTAACCGCATTTTTTTCCGGTACAACTACGTACTGGGCAAAGCTGCCGTATTCTCTGGAACCGATAAAGCTGTAGTGTTTGCAAAGTGAATAATTCCCCTTCTGGCAGTCTTCACACTTCATGCATGGAACAAGGGGGACACCTGCTACCCGGTCACCCGGCTTTAAAGAAGTAACTCCGTCACCGATCTCTTCAACTGTTCCGGAAAATTCATGTCCCAGCACATTCGGGAAGAAATGACATGCATCTCCATTTACTCTTGGCACATCTGAACCGCAGATACCGGTATATTTTACTTTTATCAGTACTTTTCCCGGTCCTGCAGATGGTTTTTCAATATCATCATAACGAATATCATTTTGGGCATATACAACTCCTGCTTTCATGATTCAAACCCTCTAGCCACTTTAAAACAGACTGAAAAATATTCTGTGGCATTTCCCTTCTCCTTATATTTTTCCCAGCCATTTATTAAATTTTCTGCTTATTTTGCTTTCCCGTCACTGTGGCATACTTTTATACGGTTCATTACAAGTTGTTTTACATTTTCGCGTCCTGCTGCACCATATTTTTTCGGATCAAAGGTATCCGGCGCATCAGCCAGCACTTTTTTCACACCATCTGTATATGCGATCCGAAGTTCCGTAGCGAAATTTACTTTACAGATACCGCGATTAATACTCTCCTGTACAGCCTCATCGGATAATCCGGATGCTCCGTGCAGTACCAGCGGAATAGATACCAGCTTACGGATTTCGCTTAAGCGGTCCAGATCCAGCTTTGGAATTCCGGAGTAAACTCCGTGAGCCGTTCCGATTGCCACAGCCAGAGAACCGACACCGGTTTGCTCCACGAATTCTTTTGCTTCTTCCGGTACGGTATATCCGCCGGCTCCGCCGTCCAGATCATCTTCTTTTCCACCCACTTTTCCAAGTTCTGCCTCAACCGGCACATCGGATGGTGCACAGGCATCCACTACCCGTTTTGTAAGCGCAATATTTTCTTCGAAAACACTGTGGGAACCATCGATCATGATAGAGGTATATCCGGTGCGAAGTGCCTGCATTGCCAGTTCAAAACTGCTTCCATGATCCAGATGCATACATACCGGTACACTTGCCTTTTTTGCAATTGCCGCTACATTGGCAAGATATGCGTCAAGGCTTGCGTATTTAACGGTTGATGGTGTTGTCTGTATCATTACCGGAGCATTTAATTCCTCAGCGGCAGCAACAATTGCCTGCACCATTTCCATATTTTCCGCATTGAACGCCCCTACTGCATACCCTCCAGCCTGAGCATCTAACAACATCTGCTTACTTGTAACTAATGGCATAATTTCCTCCTATTCTGCGCCTTATCTGCGCGTGCCAACCGGATTCCTCATCTTAGAGCGTGTTTGCAAATCATTCCCTACATCTGTCAGAAAGCATTATATACACTCCAGAACCTTCTCTAACGTATTTTACTTTTATAGGAATCACCGTAAAAATTCATGTTTAATAAATGTCTGAATTATGTTCGTTATGTTTATATCCTAATATAATCACAGACGTGTGTATTTGTCAAGTAAATTTTGTTTCATATTATGTTATTTTTTTTCGCATTCAAACATATTTCTGTTTGTTTTTCAATATTTATTCCTTTGCATTTCTGGATTTTCAATGTTTTTGTTTGATTTTTTTCGATTTCAAACATAAATACCTGGAATACCCTTGTATTTTCATTTGTCTCATATTATAATATTTAAAGACACGAACCTGTACTCTATCCAGCCAAAAACTACCGCGACAGTGCTGATTATTTTGTCAGTCTGCAAGGCGGAAAACAGGCTCATTTACATCGAATCAAAAGAGAGGAATTTAAGCCCCTATGAAAAATAAACGAACTGACCAAATCCTGGAATACATGCGTCTTCACGACGGCACTGCCAGCGTATTAGAACTGTGTACGGAATTTCATGTGTCCGATATGACGATTCGAAGAGATCTCCAGGCACTGGAAGATGATAAAAAAGTAATCCGCCATCACGGCGGCGCCACTCTGGTACAGGCATCCGCTTCCTTAATTAGTGATGCCCCCTTCCAGACCAGGCTGAATAACAATCATGATCTTAAAATGGCACTGGGACATGCCGCATCCGGGTATCTGCACAGCGCCAGCCTCGGAAGTGGATGCAGCTCTGTCTATATTGCATCCGGCACCACCCTGTACTGTATGGCACTGCAGATGAACTTTTCCTTGGACACCGCTACATTAGTAACCGATAATGTAAGTGTCTCCCAGGTATTGGCTAACCACCCGGATTATACGGTCATTTCAATCGGAGGCCAGCTGATTCTCCCCTCCCTCAATGCGGTGGGACATGTTGCAGAAAATATGATCCGCAGTTTTTCTTTTGACTATGCCTTTATCGGCGCCGCCACGATTGATGAAAACGGGATCATCTATAACTATAATTATATTGAAGCCGGTACTTTTACTGCGGTACTGGAATCTTCCAGACATATCGTGGTAGTTGCCGATTCTACAAAGTTTGGGAAAAAGAGCTTTGTACAGCTAACCCGGTTAAGAGAAGGCTTTACCCTTATCACCGATTCCGGCATTTCCAAAGAACTGCTGGAAACACTGCAGAATAACGGCGTACAGGTTCTGATCGTGGAAGCGCCTTCTGATTGATAACGTTTAGCTGCCTGATTGCAGTGAAAGGAGCCTGCCAATGAAAAAATGGTACCGACATATGGGTTTGAAATTCAAAGTCGTTCTTGCCATGACCTTTATCATCCTAATATACAGCGTCATTTTTAGCTTTGTCTCTATCCGAAATGCGCAAAATGAAATCAACAAGCAGCTGGAAGCTTCCCATATGGAGATCACCAATCAGTTCAACAACTACATTGACAATCTCCAGTCCTATCTTCTGGACATGTCTTCCACACCCTATTTAAACCGCACCCTGCTTAATATTCTGGCTGACCGCCCGGTAAATACAGGAACGACTACAGATGCCTACCTCCATGACTTCTTATTTACTACGATTATGTCTAAGAATAACTTCAGCTTTGCCGGTGTGATAAACCAGACAAATTTAAACAGCGGATATTATATCACTACGGATACCAGCTTTGGACTTCAAAAATATGAGAAGCTGGTAAAAAGCGATTTCTTTCTGGACTTTATAAAAAATGACTACGACTTTGCATGTTATCCCATGCCGGCTGGTGATACTTCCATTCTGGAAAACAACGTGCAGGATAAGATACTGTATATCCGAACCATTAAAGATACCCAGGAAAGCTTTAACCTGCTGGGATATCTCCTCCTTGGAATCAATACATCCACCTTTGACGCCCAGTGTAAATCTGTGATTGACACATCCGTCAGCGGTCTTACCATGACTGATTCCAAGGGGCGCCAGCTTTATCAGTATGGCATGAAAGAACCTGCCTTTTCGGAATCGGCAGGGCAGAACACGGAGATTGCATATGAAAAGTCTCAGGACATCCGTTATCTGAAATGTATCACAAAAGAGAACTCACTGGGCTGGACCATTACTTACTATACGGATTTATCCCACCAGTCAGCACCCTCTCTTTCTGCAACCATTACTTACATCATCCTGATTGCAGTTGCCGCCATCACTGTCTTTATCCTGATTGCGTCCCTGATCACTTCTGCCGTCACTTCTCCGATGAAAAAGCTCCTGCACTCCATTCAGCATTTTCAGACAGGCGATTTTGATCAGCAGGTAGAAATTAAATATAACGACGAAATCGGACAGTTAACCGAAGGCTATAACCAGATGGTTAACCGTATCCGGGAACTGATTCAGCAGAATTACGAGATCAAAATACAGGAGCAAAAGGCGCAGCTTGCCGCTCTTCAGACACAGATAAATCCTCATTTTCTATATAATACACTGGATTTACTCTACTGGAAAGCAATCGCTTATGATCAGGATGAAATAGCGGAACTTGTGTATTCACTGTCCCGGTTGTTCCGCATCTCTTTAAATAAAGGAAATTCATTTATCACCTATGAAAAAGAGGCTGAATTCTTAAGCTGTTATCTGACTCTGCAGAAATCACTGATGTCTGAGCGTCTCACTTATACGTTAACGGTTCCGGATTCCATTAAGGGAACATACCTGCCCCGTTTTCTGCTGCAGCCGCTGGTTGAAAATGCAATCGTCCACGGTTTAGATGATAACATGGATAATCCCCTGCTTACCGTTACCATTACCGATCATACGGAAACGGTGTCTATTTCCATCCGGGACAACGGCAAGGGCATGGATCAGGCTTCTATAAACAGGCTTTTAAATACGGATACCTCCGCCGTTACGAAAGACGGTACGTCTTCTGACAAAGGTTATGCTATTCCCAACATTCTGCATCGGCTGCAGATTTATTATGGAACAAGGATGTCATTTCAGATAGAATCCCAGGTAAATTCCGGTACCTGCATCCTGCTGGAACTTCCGGTCACAAAAACACTTCAGGAGGAAACAGATCATGTATAGCGTTATTATTGTAGAGGATCAGCAGTTTATCGCCAATACCATTGCTGCTACTATCCGTAAAAATCTCACCGATTTTCAAGTAGACGGCGTTTACGCCAACGGAAAAGAATGTCTCGACCATCTGGGCGATAATTCTCCGGACATTGTACTGACGGATATCAAAATGCCGGTTATGGACGGCCTGATGCTGGCCGAACAACTGGTGAAACGCTGCCCGAATACCAAAATTATCATTTTAACCGGTTACGATGATTTTAATTATGCCAGAACTGCCATCCGGCTCGGCATCACCAATTACCTGTTAAAACCCTGTTCCAGAGACGATCTGGCAGAAGCACTGGGCAGTGCTGCCAGGAAAATTGATCTGGAACGGCAGAATACAGCCGCGCTGAATGCTTATTATGAAAATTTCATCGGCAACCTGCCCACGCTGCGCCAGCAGGCAGTCATATCACTGTTGTTCCACTATCATGCCTGTACCAAAAACGATCTGATAAATATGCATTCCGGGCACCTATTATCCAAATGTGCCCTGTTCCTTTTGGATTTTGATTTTACCCACAGCCCGGAAAATCCTGCTGATACCGACCTGCTGTTGTTTTGCAGCAATAATATTTTAAATGAACTTCTGGAGCGCATTACAAATACTGAAATTTTTTTGTGCAATGAACAGATTTTAATCATCTTCCCTTTAGCCAACAGCACCTATGAAGAGGTTACGGATGTGCTGTCAAATGCCGCCCAACAATTAAACAGCGTTTTGAAGTCAAAAGTAACCCTATGTGAAGGCGGGGTAATGGAGGATATTTTCTCCTGCCGGCAGGCATATCAGGCTGCACTGTCCCGCTTAACCTCCAACTCCCCGAAAGCTTCGGACAGTTCCGGGGAAACCCTGCCTGGATCTGTCTCAACGCTGGAATTGCTGGAGAAGGCAACCGCATATATCATGCTTCACTATTCAGAGGATCTGAGCCTGCAGGATGTGGCTGACCGTATATTTATTTCTTATAATTATCTGTCCAGCCTGTTTTCCCAGCATCTGGGCATGAATTTTTCCGTCTACCTCACCAAAGTACGCATTGAAAAAGCCTGTGAACTGTTGAATAACCCAGGCATGCGTGTGGTAGATATTGCGGAATTGGTAGGTTACCAGAATTACCGTTATTTTAATCATGTATTTAAAAAGATGACCGGCTTCACTCCCACCGATTACCGGAGGGTAAAACTGATTGATGGTTAATAAAAAGGAAGACAGGCGTTTCATGTAAGCGCCTTGTCTTCCTTTTTGTCAATCTGTATTGTGTCAGCCATGTTGTGACATTACTCTTTTGCCGGCGTTGCCCAGACCCGTT
The DNA here is from genome assembly GCA_018365455.1 of Clostridiales bacterium. Taxonomy (GTDB): domain Bacteria; phylum Bacillota; class Clostridia; order Lachnospirales; family Lachnospiraceae; genus Robinsoniella. Next base: position 6,257 of record JAGZJZ010000021.1, on the reverse strand, counting down.
GTGACATTGCTTTATATCAATCCTTGCAGCTAAGCGAAATCTGTTCACCCTCATAAAGCGTAACATCCAGGTATAATATCTCACCTTCCTGCCTCCAGTCACCGGCACTGCACCGGTCCGCCAGTTTTCCCTGAAGCCATCCCCAGTGAAACTCCTTTATCCGGATACTGCCTTCTAAAACCTGGAATTCCATTTCACTCCCTTTACAGTAAAATCTTCCCCAGGCTCCGTCCAGGCTCCAAAATGTCTCGAACTGATCCACATCCGTTCTGGGATAAAAGCCAATCATCCCTTTTGTCATATCATAGCAAAAACCTCCATATGCCAGAAGCAGTCCATAGCTTGCCATGCTTCTCGCATAATTACTTCCGCACTCGATCTCATTGTAGGGGTTTCTCTTGCAGCCATCGTATTTATCCCGGACTGCTTTTACTACCTCATGGCTCTCCTCCCACATTCCCATCTGTGCCAGATGGCAGGCGAATTGATACTCGTATCCGTGCATGGTTTCGCTGTTATAAGTCAGTGGAATGGCAGGTCTTTTCTTTCCCTGCGGCCAGGTGCAGATCATGGTTCCGCCTTCATCATTCAGATTATAAAGCCTCCAGGGATTGGCAATCTCTCTCATGGATTTGTGATAGTTATGACGGTATATGCTCTCCAGGGATTTTTTCGTCTGCTCTTCCATGAAGATTTCTCCCAATCCGCAGTTATTGGCATGCCACTGTCCAATGACCTGATCGATCATACAGCCTTCCCCAATCTGGTATTTGATTTCCCCGTTTTCTTCATTCCAGTAGATATCCATGGTACCATCCCCAAACAGGCAGGCCTGATCCTTAAATGGCTCCAGCACGGACTGGTCTGAAAGTACAATATCCTGGCAATAGTACCCGCCGTTGAACAAATGGCGGTCTGTCCATTCTTTTCCTTTTACAAAGATTTCCCGGTAAAGCTCTGCTTTTTTGGAATCTCCCAGATATTTTGCCATAGCACTTGCAGCTTTTAATGCACACAGGTAAAATCCCTGCAGCCAGGAATTGGCTCCAAACAGTTCCATATCCAGAGTGTGATGCTGTCTGCCCCTGAGCACTCCGCTGCATCCCTCATCCCACAGATCTTCATTGCTATCGCTCCAGGCATACTCCAGGGCTTTTTTCACCCCTGTCCAGTTTTCTTTCAGCCATTTATCATCACCGGATATCTTCCACTCCCGATATACTTTTATAACAAATCCCATTTGTCCGTCTACACAGGCACGGAAATCTGCTGGTGGTGTTCCAAGAGGCAGCTGGAGTCTGAATCCCATACGCCCGTCTGCCGCCATACTGTATTTTAACTCCAGATCACGCATACTCCGCTCCAGTCCCGGGAATAGAAACGGCAGGGCATAGGCATAATTCCAAACATGCTGGCAGGATCCCTCACAGCATCCGGCATCCTCAATACATCCTTCAAACCCATAAAAAGAGCCATCTGTCAAACGCAGTACCGCTGCTGACTTTAGCGTAGACAAGTTGGATGCCACCGCATCCAGCTCTTCTTTTGGCAGGCTGGACCGAAATAAGGTATTTTTAAACACCAGTGTACGATTTTGTAAACTATCAAAATTTTTCATGGCATAATCTGCGCATGCACGGGAAGATGGGAACATGGAAGCATAATAGTTTCTCCATACCGGCATATCTTCCATCCGCTTTTCGGGATGATATTTTACTTCCCAGCTTTTCACAATATTGGGATAGTACCAAGAGAGCACAAACCTGATTTTCTTTGCTTTACCAGCCGGAATATGTACGTGTGCTGCCAGGGTTCCCACGTCATGCACCACCTGCTGGTTTACCATATAATCGGCTTCATATCTTCTGTTCTTCAATTTTCCGCTGCCTGTCAGATCATTCCAGTACATTTCCACACCGTCGCTCCAGCCTCCCCGATACCAGTATTCCTGAAAGCTGGTGTCTTCACAGTCTGTGGAAATGCATAGATTTCCGAAATGGTAATCCTCTTTGTCAAATTCCCCGCAGTCTAACTTCAAATAACGAATGCCATCTTTTTCTTCATAACGGTGGCAGACCTTTTTCGTTCCCGTAGGATTGGAAACGGAAAATGCCAGCATATAATCCAAGTCATCCTCTGTAGGATTTCCAATTTCGAACTCAAAAAATGCGGCGGGAACAGAAGAGTTCCAGGCATCAGACGGAATCATGGGGTTAAATGCCGTAAGTTTAACTTCTGATGGGAAGTGTTCATCTCTATACGTAAGACACGCAACCGGGAATTCACCCTCAAACCGGACTTCTTTAAAATGTGGAAAACCTGCCATGGTGATCTGATCCGGACCAAACCCAAAACCGCTGTGAATATTTTCTGTCTTAACGCCTCCTATATAATGAGGTGCCAGATCGGCATTTAAAATTCGTGTATCCAAAACTCTGCCGTCTTTTTCGACTTTGATTGCAAAATGAGAATATCCGTTATAACTTTGTTTATTGGGCCTGCCGAATATTTCCCAGTCGATCAGCCTCCCGGTACCGGAAAGCCCTATGCTTCCGGTACCAATTCCTCCCAGAGGAAATGAAATCTGATTTGTATATTCCTTTTCATAAATCATGTTTTTATCCTTCCCTGTCTAATCATTGTAAAATCATCCTTTCACAGCACCAGCCATAATTCCTTCCGTAATTTTCTCACTGAACAGAAAATATATCAGAATAGCCGGAATTGCTACAATTGCCATGACTGCAAACTGTGCTGCCAGATCTGCCCCGTGCTCCGATGTAAATTTTGTAATTGAAAGGGGCAGTGTCTTATAGGTATCTTTACTTAAAAAGGTGGATGCCATTACATATTCATTCCAGCAGTTAATAAACGTTGTAATTCCAATGCTGGACAATGCCGGCTTTGTAAGCGGACCGATAATGGCAAAAATAGTTTTGAAAACGCCGCAGCCGTCAATCTGTGCGGATTCAATCATGGAAGTGGGGATCGTTTTTAAATACCCAGCCATGAGAAACAGCCCAAAAGGAACGTTAAATGCGATGTAAGGGATGATCATTGAAAAATAGGTGTCCCGGATGCCCATGGTCTCATAGAGGGAATAATTGGCGATTAAAGTGGTATGGGGCGGTATCATCATGCCAAGAAGCATCATCCAGAAGAAGAACTTCCGCCCCCTCCATTCCATTTTCACAAATATGTAGGACATGGTCAGTACCAGAAACAGAGTTGCTGCAATAGAAACCACGCAGACTACCAGGCTGTTAAACATGAATTTCGGCACATTTCCGGTTATCCAGGCTTTTGCATAATTAATCCACTGAGGAGGATCTGGTATTTTAAAAATTCCCGATACATAAAAGTCATTATTCTGCAAAAGTGAGAAATCAAACAAATAGATCAGCGGATACACCTGGAATAACGCGATGATGATAAATACAATGAATACGATTCTTGTATATACTTTTTTCTGTTTCATCAGAGTCCCCCTAATCTGCGATATCCTGCTTCGTAAAGCGGAAAAATACAATAGTTACCAGAATACACATTACTGCAAATATGACACTGATGGCATTGGCATAACCCAGCTGGAAAGTCCTGAACCCTCTCAGGTACATATAGTTTGCTACAAACTGTGTTACATTTAACGGCCCTCCGTCTGTGGAAAGCATTACAATCTCCATGGTCTTAAAGGCATTGATAATTGCTGTGGCGAAGAACACGCTGATAACCGGGAGCAGCATGGGAAGGGTGATCCGAAAGTGCAGGAAAAATCCGCTTGCTCCATCTACTCTTGCAGCTTCAAAGACATCTTCTGGTAAGCTCTTAATTGCAACATAGTCATAAAGAAAACTCCAGCTCCATCCGATCCAGATCGCCATAATCATGACTGCAGGAAGTGCTGTCGCCGGATCGTTCAGCCAGTTCCTGGTAAGCCCATCCAGCCCAAGTGTTCTCAATATGGTATTGATAACCCCAAAATCAGGGTTGTACATAAAAACCCATATTTTCACCAGTACAACGATATTGATAACCGCAGGTACGAAAAGCAGCGTCCGGAACACTTTTTCCACTTTTGGCGAAAGCTTGCGGATATTCCATGCTACCACAATTGCAATGGGATGTGAGATAAAAATATATCCCAGTGCCAGGAGGACTGCATTTCGGACAGATATCCAAAATACTTCATCCCCCATTAAAGCTTTGTAATTCTGCAGTCCCACAAAAGTTCCCACATCTAATCCCGTGGCGCTGTACATGGACATTTTAATACTGCGAAACAGCGGATATAGAATTCCTCCTACGAAGAATAGAAGTCCGGGGATCAGTATGATTGTCACCGTCAGATATTTTTTTAATATTTTTTTCTTTTTTGCATTCATATTGACTCCTGTCTGATTACTTCCGGAACTTTATTTTACCTGGTTTGCTGCTGCTGCTTCGTCGGTAGCCTTCCAGAATTCATCTGTTGTTTTCTGTCCTAAGAGGAACGCCATAGTCAGATCCTTACACTCCTGTTCAAACACTGCATTCAGCCGGAACGCATATGGGTGGCTTGCCACAGCTTTAGCTCCGCTTATTGATTTCGCGGCTTCTTTTAACAGATCTGCATCTGTATCTTTTACGAACTGGTCAAACTTCTGCATTGGAATACCGATTCCATTTTCCCAGCATGCCTTCGGATAAAAATCAGGATCAAAAAATTCTTTCAGATAATTAACTGCCTCCGGTTTATATTCCGAATTTTCTGCAACCATCATACTGACTCCTTCACGTCCCATCAGACAATCACTGGTATCCTTGCCATCCACAGACGGGAACGGTATGATGGCAACATTGTCACGCAGTTCCTGGGGTGTATCTTCTGATGTGGCAATGGCATTGTTCCAGGTTCCTGTATACCACATCGCTGCTTTTCCCTGTACAAACAGGTTCTTGGATGTAGCTTCATCATCGGATGTCCAGCTGTTTTGGAATAATCCCATATCTACCAGTTCCTTGTACATGTCTGCCGCTTCGGTAAACTCTTTAGTCTCTGCAAATTTTGTCTTCTGGGAAGCTGCATCCCAAATGGGATTCGGATCGCCACCTGTATAGCGGAACAGTATGTCGTTAAACATAACCGACTGGTTCCACAGATCTTTTCCGTTCATGGAAATCGGTGCGATACCTGCCTTGTTTAACTCGGTAACCGCTGTCTTTAATTCACTCATGGTAGTCGGGATTTTAATATTATTGTCTTCGAATATTTTTTTGTTTACATAGAGATACCAGTAATCAATCAGTTCCGGCAGCCCCAGTAATTTTCCGTCAACGGTTGCTCCTTCCAGTGCCCCCGGTGTAAAGTTGAAATCCTTAAAGTCCCCGGGATTTAATTCTGCAGCCAGACCTGCATTTACATAAGGTAAAAACTCAGATGGATTGGACCATACGAAGAATACATCCGGCATACTCTTGGTAGAGCCGTAGATCTGCAGCTTTTTCTTATAGGTTTCATTATCATAGACTTCATACTCTACTTTAACATTGGGATATTTCTCTTCATAGCGCTTCTGAACATCCAGATAATATTGATGCAGGGTATCGGTGGGGTCCGGTCTTCCATGCATTACGGTGAGGGTAATTTCTTTTCCATCTGCCGAAGCCTCGGAAGCTGCCTTACTGTCTGCTTCCGTTTTCCCGGATGTCTCCCCGGCCTTTGTCTCCCCCTGTGCTGCAGAAGTGTCTGCCCCTTTCGTTTCATCTGCTTTCTGCCCGCCGCATGCAGCCAGCGGTAAAACCATACATGCAGCCATAAATAAACTCAATAATTTCTTTTTCATATCCAATCTCTCCTTTTCCATAAACTGTACTTTTGTGTAACTATTTGAGAATTCTTCTTAAGTACCTGATATCTGAATCAGGTGTACGTCTGATTCTTAATTACAGGATCATTTTAACATTGAAATCCCTCTTCCCATAAGTCCAAAAATTTATCATATGTCATAAATTTTATGATGTAACAGTTTCGGAATTTTATAAAAATACTTCCCTAGTACTACAACGTACAATTGCAGGTTGCAGATATACTACGAAGTCTTTACTTAGTAGGAACATAGTGAGGACATGCTGTTATAAAACACTAAATTTGGGTTTTGCTGAGTAAGGACGCTTTGTAAATGGAGGTGGTGTACGGAAAGAGAAGGGGGCGGACCAGGAGAGGGGTTTGGAAGGCTCAACGCAGAACTGGCATTTTCTAACCTTCCCGAAGCGCTTTT